>JBBRMP010000136.1:0-15472 GCA_038230755.1 Cytophagales bacterium
ATTAGTCGGATTACTTTTGGTTCAATAACAACGTCAAGGATTTCGAGTGGAGGCAGACCAAGTAGCTCTTCATATAATTGTACTTTTTCCATTTTCAATAATAGTGGTTTTATGCAAAATCACAAAATTTGTCAGACAACCAAAATTCGTGCTTGCTGATGAGCAACTTCATAAACTCGGCAGTCGCGTATCCCGGCGGGGAACCGCAAGTGTCCATCAGTACGTAGCCGAAGAGGACGTCACGATGAATTGCGCTGATGAGCATATCCCGCACCTGGTCATGTTTGGTTTTACCATCCCGATCGGGGTCGAAGATGCGGTAATCAATGGCCCAAAACTGGTCGACCACCGGGTCATAATACACGCAATTGACGACCCCAATGCCTTTGATGATCCCATGCTGATTGCCTGAGTATTGCCTTCTAACTCCCTGTATTTTAAACGAATGCGTCTTTTCCAACACCACATCGTCAAAAATCATATACCCCTGGGGACGACTGGTCAAGAGGGGGCTGACTTTTTCCCAGAGCATTCGGGGGGTTAGTTTTTCTTCTTTCAGAAAGCGAGCGACATCATCGTGGGAGAGGTCAGCAAAGTGGTCAGCGAGATTGGTACAGGTGTAGTTGATCTGAGTGGCTAACAGATACTGACAGTAAATCTGGCTCGTCGTTTTCATATCGAAAATTACCTTTTTTTAGCATTTTGCGTAAGTCCTAATATTTATAAAACTAACTATAAACCGCCCTCTCTACTTCACTCATCCCCCAGTATTCTAGACTGAACGTATCATCCTCCTGATCTATGAATCGGTGTGTTACGTTGCCTGATGTGCAGTCATAGATGGCGCCTTTGTAGTTTGTGTGCTGAAAATCGGCAATGACTTCGCCCCGACAGCCGCAAATTTCGCAGCTTGGAAAATGATCCGGTATCGTGATGTAGATGGGTAATTCAGGCAGTAGCATATTCTTAAAACTTAGGGCATGACAACTCGCCTTTGCGCTGTTTGTAGCGCTTTGAACTGCCTTCGGGGCGGTCGAAAATGTAGGAGATCGAGATTTCGTGCGAGCCGCCAGAGGCAAAACCCAGCGTCGAAATGGTAGCGTCGTAGCTGTAGCCAATCGAGAATTTGTCGGCGCGGTAGCCAATCAGGCCCGCCAGCGCGTCGTGGTTGTTGATCCGCTGATCATACTTTTTGAACGGAATACCCCGGTAATAGGCCCCGATCGTGAAGGGCGAATAGGTGAGGTACGCCCCCAGATCGAGCTGATCGTAGGCACCCTGAAACTTGTAATACACCACCGGCGAGAAGCTGATCTCGCGCTCCAGCTCGTCGCCCCGGCCCGTGAACCCGTTGAGCGGAATGCGCAACCCGGCCTGGATACTACCTTTCACGGGCAACCGGCTTGAATTTTTCACGAAAAAGCTCTGGTCGGGCCGGTTGATGTGGTGCGCCGATACGCCCACCCAAAACCAGTCGGAGTAGAACAGGCCCCCGGTCGAGAAGTCGACGTATTTGTTGGTGGGCGAACCGCCCAGCACCACGGCGTCGGTGGTTTTGTCGCGGATGAGGCCCTGCGAGGAGAATTGATCGCCGAAGGTGAGGCCGAAATAGTTGACGTTGCGGTTGACGTAGCTCGCCTGCACCCCCAGCCGCACAAACGATGCCTCGCCCACCTGAAACTGGTAGGCATACTGCCCGGCTATTTCAGTACTCTGCACCGCCCCTTGTCCCTGATTGTCGCTTACCAGCATGAGGCCAATGCCACTGTTGAGCTTAGGAATATAATGGTCGATGCCCACCACGGTGGTTACGTAGTTGGTGATGGCGGGCCATTGGTTGCGGTAGTTGATGGTGGCACGCGGGGCCAGCGCCGACCCGGCAAAGGCCGGATTGAGGTACTGCGGCGCGGCGTAGAATTGCGTAAATTGAGGGTCTTGCGCCCATACAAACCCCGTGCTGAGCAGCAGCATGAGCACAAGAAGAGTATACTGTTTAGCCATGGTAGTAGGGCAGCGCAAATTCATTGCCAGATAGGCGTATTTGTTAAAGATTGTAGGCAGCGAATGGATACGTACCCCTCGTCTGTGAACGAACCGGGCTGCGAATTTATCCGTGTAAAGATGCTGGTTTGGCCCGTAAAATTTTACTCGCTGGCATTCGTTTATACTAACGTAACGGGTCTGTTGTCTGTTATACGGGCTACCGACTTTCGTTTTAAGAAACAAATGGTACTGCATTCACGAAATATAGTCTACTCAACGATTGGGATAGTGTTTTGGCTGCTGGCGGGCCTGGGCAGCGCGTGGGCGCAAACCTCGCCTAATTCGGCGTCGGCTATTCGGCAGATCGAGCAGGATAACAAGATCAAAATTGTCGGCAGTCTCTGTACCACCAGCGGCGGCGGCAGCACGTCGGCCAGTTCGGGGTCCACCGTTTCGGCCAACGCTAACTGCGGCAACGACCCGGTTAATTTTTTCGACGTTGATAATCAAGCTACTACGACTCAGACAAAATGGATTATCGAGGGGGGAGCGGCCCAGATTGGCACGGTGGCCAGCGCGTCGTTCACTTCGCCGGGGGTAAAAACCATCACCATCACCCGGACTTATTCAACCACCGGCACCAGTGGCGTTGTCTCCACGTCGATGGTGCCGTCGTCGTTTACGGTCTCGGTTGGTACGCCACCGTCGCCGTTTCAGAAGTGGGTTGCCGACACCACCATCTGTAAAGGCACCACCATCACCATCGACCCCTATCCGCAGGGAGCGCCCGCCGGCGTTACCTACCTGTGGTTTCCAAACGGAAAGACAACCCAGTCCATCAGCGAAACGGCCTCCGGTTGCTATTCGGTGGAGGCCACCAACGAAGCGGGCTGCTCGGTGCAGGACCGCGTTCAGGTCCATCTTTGTCCCGAACAGCAGGCCTCGCCGGGGTCGAAATGGTATTTTGGCGACAATGCGGGCCTTGATTTTGGCGGGGGAAGCCCCAAACCGCTCGACGATGGTAAGCTGAAAACCATCGAGGGGTCGGCCTCCATTACCGACACCAAGGGCAACGTACTGTTCTATAGCGACGGCATTACTGTGTATGACAAAGACGGTAAGCCCATGTTTATCTATGACCCCATAAGTGGCTCGCTCACAAGTAGTTCGGCGGTGCTGGGTGGTAGTCAGAAGTCTACCCAGTCGGCCATTATTGTGCCCAAACCGGTTTGCCACGGCTGTGATTACCTCTATTACGTCTACACCACCGCCGAGATCAATGGCACCCGGCAGATCACCTACAGCGTGGTCGATATGCGCCGCAACGATGGTAAGGGGGCCGTGGTGCAGCAAAATATTCCGGTGGTAACCAACACCGTTTCGGCCAGCAGCACCGAACGGTCGGCCTCGGTACGCCGCGACCGCGACACCACCTACTGGGTAATGACCCACGACTATGGCACCAACTGTTTTAGGGTCGACCAACTGACGGCTCAGAACAAGGTAAACCAGAAAACATTTTGCCTCGGCACCGCCCACGACACGCCCGCCCGTGGCGAAGGGCAGATCAAGATTGGTCCGCCGCCAACGCCGGTCAGCACCACCGTCAGCAGTGGTAGCAGCACAACGGGTTCGTCGGGCACCGTTACGTCGGGCACCCCCACCTCCGTCACCAGCAACACCGCCGTCAGACCGGTAGCCGTGGTCATACCCGGCGACCCCAAAAGTACCGACCCTGATAAGCGAAAAAGCTACGTCGAGATATTCAATTTCGATGTGGAAACGGGTGAGCTAAAAGGCCCCGACAAACGAATCGACCTCGGCCCGGCACCGCCAACAGCCTATGGTGTCGAGTTCTCGCCCGACGGGACCAAAGTCTACGTCACTTTACTGGGTGAGGTCACCAGTATTAGCGGCGTACAGACCCAGACGGGATTATCGAAGGTTATTCAGTTTGACATTACCGATGCCGACCCGACCAGCACAAGTGCCATTATTGAAGAAAGCTCGACCCGGCAATACGGTTCGCTGCAAATTGGCCCCGACGGCAAAATATACGTGGCCGTTCAGGACAGGCCCGCGCTGGGCGTGATCGACAACGCCAATGGCAGTGCCGGTTTCACCACGAACCCGTTTGCCAAACCGCCCCTGTTCACGCTCGACGGGCAGGATC
Organism: Cytophagales bacterium; assembly: GCA_038230755.1. Classification (GTDB taxonomy): domain Bacteria; phylum Bacteroidota; class Bacteroidia; order Cytophagales; family Spirosomataceae; genus Fibrella. Next base: position 4,157 of record JBBRMP010000136.1, read on the forward strand.
TGGGGGGAAAAATCAGTCAGTTGGGCTTGCCAAACCAGGTGGCCAACTTCAGCCAGCCGTCCAGCAGTGCGGGCGTTTCGGTGAGTAATGTGTGTCAGGGCGAACCCGTTCAGGCTACCATTACGCCCTATTGCCCCAAATTGAAGGAAAAATACACCCTCATCATTCGTAACGCGGCCACGGGTGCCGTAGTGGCCAGAACCGATTCATTCACCCAGACATCGCAGCAGTACAATATTTCGCAGCCGGGTACGTATTCGGTCACGCTCAACGTGGTAGTACTCACCTCAGCAGGGTCCACCTGCACCACGGCCACCGCTGAAACGTCATTTACGGTGATTGAACAGCCGCCCAAAATTGACCTCGGACCCGATATAGAAGTGTGTCAAAGTGAACCTATCTCGCTGACAATCAACGTGCAGGCCGAGCAATATGCCTGGGCATTGGGTCGGCGAATAGTCAGCTTGTCGAGGGTGCTGAGTACCACCGTGGCGGGGGTCTACACGGCCTATGCCGCCAATGGTGGGGAGTGCTTCGAGAAAGACGATATACGCATTACGTTCCGAAAACCGGGCAATTTCGATCTGGGGCCGCCCGTGCCGCTGTGCGAAAAAAGTACCCGCCTGATCGCTCCCGTATCGACGCAGTATAAATCGTTTACCTGGACGTCGGGCGTATCGAGCCTGACAACAAACGCCCCCACCCTCACCGTCGATAAACCGGGAACGTATTCGGTGGTGGCTTCCTACGAACTGAATACCGGGGCGGGACCACCAGTTGTCTGCACCACAAAAGATGCTATCGACGTGGTTGGGGCCAAAAATCCGACCGTGACGGAACTGCTCACTAACCCCCTCGGCTGCACTACCGTCGACGGGGCCATTACGCTGTCGCCGACCCCCACCAACGTGGTGTCGGGCACGGGCACGGGAGCAGTAAGCACGACGTTTGCCTACTCCTGGACTACCGTCAGTGGCACGCCCATTAGCACCACCGGCAATTCGGCATTGGCCCTGGCCGAGGGTACGTATCGGGTCAGTATCACCGATGCCAACGCGTGCTCTGTCACGAATGCGTACACCCTGCAATCGACCACGCCGAAGTTGCTGTTGACCACCAATGCCACTCCTCAACAATGCGATAAACCGGGCAGTGGTAGTGTTACGCTGGGCGTGGCAGGCGGCGTGCCAGTATTGTATGAATGGCGCGACAAATCGGGGACTATTGTGAGTATAACGGCCTCACTAACAGGTGTTTCGACTGGAATATATAGTGTGTCGGTGGCCAACAGTATCGGGTGTGTATCGTCACTGTCGGCGGTGTCCGTTGGCCTGAATACCGCCGCTACGCTCAGTCTGGCCGACCGAAGTAAGTGCGTGGGTGATACCATCGAATTCTGGCCGTCGCGGTTGGGCAATTTCACCAGTGGCATCGTTTATCGCTGGAGTACCGGCGAAACATCGGAACGGATTTCGCCCAAAACCGCCGGTACGTATTCGCTGACGGCCACCAACGTATTGAATGGCTGTATAGGTACGGCTAGTGCCGTTGCCAAATTTGTGGACAAACCCAGCGTGTCGGCGGGGAATGATCTGTCGCTCTGTTTGGGTGCGCCGGGTTCACTCACCTCACTGCAACTGTCGGGCAGTAGTCCCGGTGGCGGCACATGGTCGGGGCCAAATGTAGACCAAACCGGCCGATTCACCCCGGCGCTCATCCAGATTGGGAGTGTGGTTACGCTGACGTATTCCGTCACGGCGAATGGCTGCGCTAATTCGGCACCAAGGCAGGTGGCCCTGAAACCGACGCCCGCCGTTGCGCCCTTGACTGACCTTACATTCTGCGAAGGCACCAGCCGCACCGTTCAGGCCACCGGCTCGCTAGGGGCTGTTTTTCGGTGGTCCGACGGTACGCAGGGGTCACTTCTGCGACCTACTCAAACGGGTCGCTATGTGGTGACGGTGAATCTGGCGGGCTGCGAACAAACTGACGACGTGCAGGTGACGGTAGATCCCGCGCCCCGATTCGACCTCACTCGTCAGGCCATTATTTGTGTGGGCGACCGTCAGCAGGCGCAGCTTCGCGTGGTACCCCAATCGCCCGACCAGGTCATTAAGTGGACAACCACCGGCGAATCGACCACGGCCATCACGGTGGGGTCGGTGGGCACGTATTCGGTGGTGGTAACGGGACGCAATGGTTGCACGGCTAGCGATGCCGCCCGCGTGGTTGATCTCTGCGAACCACGCCTGCAATCGCCCAACGCGTTTTCGCCCAACGGTGATGGTAACAACGACAGGTTTGGCCCGCTCTATGCCTACACCACTGACCTGGAAGTGCGCATCTACAACCGTTGGGGCGAGGTGATTTTTGCCAGTACCCCCGACAAACCCGACTGGGACGGCACCTACAAGGGTGAACCGGCGCAGTCGATGGTGTATCCGTACGTGATCAGCTACCGTAGCCAGTATTTCCCCGAACGACCCACCGTGGTGAAGCGGGGGAGTGTGTTGTTGTTGAGGTAAAAAGGGGGAGAAAAGGGACGAGGAGGAGGAAAGGGAATCAGGGGATTGCTGACGCAAGTGTAATACTCCTGCGTCAGCAATCCCCTGATTCCCTTTCCTCCTCCTCGTCCCTTTTCTCCTTTTATTTCCCCCCTTTTTTTTGTATCTTTGACTAAGGCAGGTACGTAGCTAATCGCCTGATAATCAATAATGCGCAAAGATTTTATGACTGGTTCGGGCGATGCCATGTCCACTTCTGAAAAGGAGATCGAGCGGGCACTCCGGCCACTGTCGTTCGAAGACTTTACGGGTCAGGCCAAGATCCTGGAGAACCTGGACGTATTTGTGAAAGCCGCCATGCAACGCGGTGATGCCCTTGATCACGTGCTGCTCCACGGCCCCCCCGGTTTGGGCAAAACCACGCTCTCGCACATCATTGCCAACGAGCTGGGGGCCAACATAAAAATGACGTCTGGCCCCGTTCTCGATAAGCCTAGTGATCTGGCCGGGCTGCTGACTAACCTTCAGCAAAACGACGTGCTGTTCATCGACGAAATACACCGGCTCAATCCCATCGTGGAAGAATATTTGTATTCGGCCATGGAAGATTACAAGATCGATATCATGCTCGATTCGGGGCCTAATGCACGGTCGGTGCAGATCAAACTCAACCCTTTTACGCTGATTGGGGCCACCACCCGCGCCGGTATGCTCACGGCACCCCTCCGCGCCCGGTTTGGCATCAGCTCGCGGCTGGAATATTACGACGCCAAACTGCTCACCACCATCATTCAGCGGTCGGCAGCTATCCTCGGCACACCCATCGACGAGAAAGGGTCGTTTGAGATTGCCCGCCGCAGCCGGGGAACGCCGCGGATTGCCAACAACCTCCTGCGCCGCACCCGCGACTTTGCTCAGGTGCGCGGCAATGGTATCATCGACATTGCCATTGCTGAAATTGCCCTCAGCGCCCTGGAAGTGGATCAGCACGGTCTCGACGAAATGGACAACCGGATTCTGATGACCATCGTCGAGAAGTTCAAAGGCGGTCCGGTGGGTCTCTCAACCATTGCGACGGCCTGTGGCGAAGAGTCGGAAACGATTGAAGAAGTATATGAGCCGTTCCTGATTCAGGAGGGCTTCCTGAAGCGCACCTCGCGCGGCCGCGAAGCCACCGAGAAGGCGTATTTCCACCTCGGCATAGTGCCAAACTATAAGAATGGGGAGCTATTTGGGTAGTTTTCTGTCATCCCGCAACGGCGGACCTCTTCTCGCGTCAGGATGACAAAATCCAAAAAAGAGCCGGTCTTCGCAATGAAGACCGGCTCTTTTTTGGGTTATACCAGCAACAAAGGCTTACGCCAGAATTTTGCTCTTGTAAATACACTCGATAATTTCGGCAACGGCATTATCGACCAGGAAATAGTAGATGTTTTTGCCACTGCGACGAATTTCCAGAATGCCTTTGTCGCGCATGTTGATGAGGTGGTGCGAGATCAACGATTGCTCGGCGTGCAGGCTCTTGTAAATTGTTGAGACATTCAGTTCCTTGTTTTCGTGTAACATCTGAATAATCTTGATCCTTAACGGATGAGCTACTGCTTTCAGCACATAAGCCGCCTTCTCGATCTTCTTATCATCTTCCATAATCAGTTCCATTTGTAGGGTGTGTCATGTCATTGGGCTGTTTTGAAACCATTAAGATACCGGCTGATGCCTTAACGTACCTAGAAGTTCATACGTTTGTTACTGCTAATTTATTTAAAGGGCCATATGTTCGTCTGTTCGTTACATTGTTTACTAAAGTGTGTGCTAACTACGTGAAAAATAAGCGAATAGGCCGAAGGATAGACCAGTCACTTGATTAATATGAAAAAATATATATGTTATCATGTTTATAGCTGTTTTATCCCTAATTGATCAAACAGACGACTTATAGGGCCATTTTAGCACAATGTGCTTCTTGGGTATCAGAGTATAAACCGGGTTGACCGTAGAAAATGCAGGAAAGAGCGACTACGTCTGCGTATTTATGCTTGAGTGTACAGCCTCACAGGTTCGAAGGTCTCAGTGATCTAGGCATTACGGCTCGTTCAACAGTGCCTATTATTTCGCCAACTTGGGCGTGAATTTTTAAGCGTAACTCATGAATTATCGCTCCCGTGTGCTGTCGTTTCTGGCGGTGCTATCCACCATCACCTACATCGACCGGACGTGTATTTCGCTCGTGGCCGCTGACATCAAGAAAGACCTGCACATCGCCAATGATGCCTGGGGATGGGTGTTAAGTGCTTTTGCGCTGTCCTACGCCCTGTTTGAACTCCCCACCGGTGCCCTCGGCGACCGCCTCGGCCCGCGTCGGGTGTTGGTGCGGGTGGTCGGCTGGTGGTCGGCGTTTACGGCATTAACCGGCACCGCCACAAGCTGGTTGTACCTGGTGATTGTCCGATTTTTGTTTGGCGCGGGCGAGGCGGGGGCGTACCCGAATGCGTCCATCGTGGTGTCGCGTTGGTTTCCGAAGCAGGAGACGGGCCGGGCGCAGGCGGTGATTTGGGCGGCGGGTCGCGTGGGCGGCGTATTGGCCCCGTGGATCGTGCTACCCATCTCGGCGGCCTATGGCTGGCGAACGTCGTTCTACGCGATGGCTATTCTGGGCCTGCTGTGGGTGGTGGTCTGGTATGGCTGGTTCCGCGATTTTCCCGCTGAAAAAAAGGGTGTTTCCATCGAGGAACGGGCGTTTATTGAAGAAAACAGACGGTTTAAAGTGGGTCAGCACCATATCCCGTGGCGGGCGATTTTGCGCAGCCGGAATATGTGGGCCATTATGCTCATGTTCCACTTCTTCATGTACGGGGCCTACTTTTTCACCGGCTGGCTCCCTACGTATTTGAAAGAAGGACGGCATTTCAACCAAAGCCAGATGCAGTTATTCGCCACGTTGCCGTTCATTTTGGGGGCCATTGGCTGCTTCACCGGCGGCTATGCCAGCGACTGGCTCAGCAAACGGTACGGCCTCCGCACGGGTCGCCGGAGCGTGGGCATCGTGGGCATGGGCTTATCCAGCGTGATCATCCTGACTGCCGCCCTAACCATTGATAATCAGACGGCTGCAATCTTATTGGCGGTGGGAATGGGTTTCAAAGACCTCACACTTCCCGTAGCGTTCGCAGTCTGTAATGACGTGGGCCGGAGCCGCGCGGGCGTGGTGTCGGGGGCCATGAACATGGTGGGGCAACTCGGCGCGGTTTTCCTCGGCGTGGTCTTCGGCTACATCGTCGAAATCACCGGCGACTTCAATAAGCCCCTCTTCCTCATCGCCGCCCTCCTCCTCGGTGGCTGCCTGCTGTGGTTCAGAATCGACCCAACGGAAGAGATTGTTTTGGAGTAGCCCCCCGGCCCCCGAAGGGGGAGGTTCCCACGCCCACAAAAAAAGCTCCGCTGGTTAATCTAGCGGAGCTTTTTTGTAGGCGTGGGAACCTCCCCCTTCGGGGGCCGGGGGGCTACTTCTGTCTAAAAAATAACGTCAGCGGCACACCATCGAAACCGAAATGTTCACGGAGTTTATTTTCCAGAAAACGTTCGTATGATTCTTTAATGTACTGCGGCAGGTTGCAGAAGAAAATAAACGTTGGCGATGGGGTTGGCACCTGGAGCATGTACTTGATCTTCACGTGTTTACCCTTCAACGCCGGTGGTGGATATGCCTCGATTTCGGGCTGCATCAACTCGTTTATTTTCGACGTTGCAATCTTCTTTGTTTTATTTTCGTACACCTCCATCGCCTTTTCCATTACCTGGAAAATACGCTGCTTTTCAATGACCGAAGTAAATATGACCGGGAGGTAATCGATGGGGGCCATGCGCTGAAGAAATTCTTTTTTCCAGACATCAGCCGTGCGGTGATCTTTTTCTACTGCATCCCATTTATTCACCATCAGGACCACGCCCTTTTTGGCTTTAATGGCCTGCCCAATGATAGTCATATCCTGGCTTTCCATCCCCCGTGTGGCATCGAGCATGATGATACATACATCCGATTCTTCCATGGCCTTGATCGTGCGCAACGTCGAATAAAATTCGATGTTATCACTCACGCGGGCTTTGCGGCGCAAACCGGCGGTGTCGGTCAAGATCAGGTCCTGTCCAAACGCTTTGTAACGCGTGTTGATAGCATCGCGGGTGGTGCCGGCAATGTCGGTCACGATGGTCCGCTCTTTGCCCAGCAGCATGTTCACAAACGACGATTTACCTACGTTGGGGCGGCCAATAATGGCAATCCGGGGAATGCCCGCATCGGGGTCCTGCACCTCTTCCGACGGGAAATGCTTGATCACTTCATCGAGCAAATCACCTGTGCCTGAGCCTGTTTGGGACGAGATAGCGTACGGATCGCCCATGCCAAATGAGTAAAACTCGGACGCCGCCTGAAGACGGTCGGTGGTTTCGGCTTTATTTGCCACCACAAACACCGGCTTTTTCGAGCGGCGCAACACGTTTGCAAAATCCTCGTCCAGGCCCGTAATGCCGGTCATACAATCGACCACAAACAGGACTACGGTGGCCTCTTCGATGGCCATTTCTACCTGCTCACGGATGGCTTCTTCAAAGACATCCTCCGACCCCACGACGTAGCCGCCGGTGTCGATAACGGTAAAAAACTGGTTGGTCCACTCGGCCCGACCGTAGTGCCGGTCGCGCGTTACGCCTGACTGGTTATCCATAATGGCCTGGCGCTGTTCGATGAGTCGATTAAACAGCGTTGATTTACCCACGTTTGGGCGGCCCACAATTGCGACAATGTTTGACATGTTGAAGGGAGTGGCAGTGGGCAGTGGCAGTTGGCATAAGGTGCTGTCACAAGCATAAATCCTCTTGCGACAGCACCTTATGCCAACTGCCACTGCCTACTGCTACGTATTTATTCGTCGTAACCCAACCGCCGGAGCATACGCTCTTTTTGGCGCCAGTCGGGTTCTACTTTGACGTGTGTTTCTAAAAAGACTTTTTTACCGAAGAAGCGTTCCAACTCTTCGCGGGCCATGATGCCCGTTTTCTTGATCATATTGCCTTTCTCACCCAGTATAATGGCCCGTTGCGTGGGGCGTTCAACCAGAATTTCGGCGGAAATAACCAACATGTCTTCACGGTCTTTAAACCCCGTGATCACCACCTCTGAACTGTACGGAATTTCTTTTTTGTAGTTCAAAAAGATCTTCTCCCGAATCATCTCCGACGCAAAAAAACGCTCGGATTTGTCGGTCAGTTCATCGTTGGGAAAATACGGCGGATGCACCGGCAGGTACCGCACAATATCATCGAACAGCCGGTCCAGGTTAAACCCGCTCATCGCTGAAATCGGGATAATCTCCGTGGCTTTGCGTGGGCCGGAAGGCTCGGTTTCGGCGGTAGGCTGCTCTGTAAGTTCGCCGCCGCTGTTGTCGTCCTCGTCAACCAGGCCGCCTTCGTCTGTAAACTGTAGCGAGTCTTCGTCGGGAATGCCTGCTTCCTTTTCCTTTGTTGTGTTTTCCTCCAGTAAGGCATAACCGCCCACGCTGAAGTGCTCTTCCCAATACCGAATCTTGTCCTCCACCTGTTCGGGCGAGGCCTGATCGATCTTGTTGATGAGCAGGATAATGGGCACGTTGGCGTATTTAAGTCGTTTGATCACGTCGTCTTCGTCGTGTTGCTCGAAGATGTCGGTCACAAACAAAATCACGTCCGCATCTTCCAGCGACCCGCGCACAAAGCTCATCATCGATTCATGGAGCTTGTACTTGGGTTGGATAATGCCCGGCGTGTCGGAGTAAACCAGTTGAAACGGTTGGCCATTGTGGTTGCCGTTCAGGATGCCCATGATCCGGTGGCGGGTAGTCTGGGCTTTCGAGGTGATAATTGAGAGGCGTTCGCCAATCAATTGATTCATGAGGGTCGATTTGCCGACGTTCGGCTTACCGACGATGCTCACGAACCCGGCCCGGAAATCGGGGGCGGGTGGGGCACCGGGACTCAGTTCGCCCGGTGGTTGTATGTCAGGTGATCCCATATTGGTCTGATAACCAATGGCTTTGAGGTGGAGGCCGGGCCTTGTGTTTCACAACGGAAGGTGGCCGAAAAAATATTTTTACAAAGGTACTTGATTTTATTGAAACTTGCCGTACATTTGCACTCCCAACATCGCGGGATGGAGCAGTTGGTAGCTCGTTGGGCTCAAGTAATTGCAACACCAGCCAAGTAGGAATGATTTGCACAAAGTCGTTCTGAGTGTTTTGAAAGAGGCACAAACTGGTGAAGTATCGGGCAGCGTGACTGGTAACGGACACGTGTAAATTTGTCAAATTCGGGGAAGCCGGTAGTGCGGTAATCCCGAGCCAAGCCAAGGCGAAAGCTGCGGAAGGTGTAGAGACTGAATGGCAAAACCCTACCTCAAACTTCGGTTTGAAAGGGATAAGAGACAGTCCAGACCACAAACTGTAAGGGTAGCGAAAGCTATAGTGGTAAGCATAACCCAAAGGTCGCTGGTTCGAGTCCAGCTCCCGCTACAAGTGAAAAGCCTCTGAGAAATCAGAGGCTTTTTTGTTTTCTTACGGTCTCAAAATCAGACCGTTCGTGATCACAAAACAGAAAGGAGACATCGCCGAGCAAGCCGTGATCCTGAAAGCGCTACAACAGGGCTGGGGCGTCAGTCGTCCTATCGGTGACCGATTACCTTACGACCTCATCTTCGACATCGACGGATTGCTCATTAAGATTCAGGTCAAAAGTGCCTGGTTTGATGAAAAGCGGGGCAACTACGTCATTGACACACGCCGCACCAAAACGAACCGGCGGATTATGCTCCGAGCTACCTATTGCGCCACTGACTTCGATTATGCTGTTGCTTACATTGATGAACTGGTCCTGTTCTACGTCATTCCGGTAGATGCTTTTGTTGCCTACGGCTCCGAAATTCATTTGGTAGAGACTGAAAAACGCCAGCGGTTGCCGAGATCAGCGGAGTATCGGGAGGCTTGGCATTTGCTGGTGATGCCAGCGGTTAATCGTATTTGATTCTAATTAGCAGACTTTTGCAACGGGTACGAAATCGGTGCGTGGTCTTTTGGTAGCACCTAGACGCCTGCCTTCCTATAAATCACTTTGCCACCGCTGACTACGCGGTTTTTCTGACTTATTTCGTCATTGTTGTTGGCTACGGCTACTGGATGTACCGCTTGAAGCAATCGGGGGAGACAAATACCAAGGATTTTTTTACAGCCGAAGAGTCGCTGACGTGGTGGGCCTTACGGCTTCATGGGTTTGAGCAAAGTATGACCAGGCTGGCGTACCATTTGGCCTGACGATCCCTACGATAATGCGTTTATGGAGTCCTGTTGGTCACGTCTAAAAGCCGAGCTGATCCATCAACGGCCGTTTCATTCGGTGAATGAAGCACGAACTCACTTGTAAACACCCTTCCACTACTTTCACACCATGCAACAGCAACTCGACTCCTGGATACGTGCCCTTGTGCGCTGGTTTGGCTACGTGCCCAACCGCGATTTGTCGGGGTGGGTTTTGCTCGTCATCGCCATCATCGCGGGCTTCGGCACCACCGTATTGCTCACCCAAATTATCCGGCTGCTTTTGCGTCGGCACCGCGACACTGTACTGGTCTTGCTGCGCAACTACCTCCGCACGGCCTTCTATTTCTGGGCACCATCGCTGTTCTTTTTGCTGGGGACCAATATTCAGTCTGAGCGGTTTTTGCAGCGCCACCCCGTGGCCGACAAAACAGCCGAAATTCTCTTTCTGCTCACCAGCGCGTGGCTAGCCTTGCGGTTGCTGAAAGTAGGTGAAATTCTGCTGGTGCAACGCTACGACATCAGCAACGACGAGAACCTCTCGCAGCGCAAATTTGTGACACAGGTGCAGTTTGTGCGGCGCATTATTGCCACGCTGGTGATACTGGTGAGCTTTTCGCTGCTGTTGCTCAATTTCCAGGGAAGCCGAAAGGTGGGGGTCAGCGTGCTCACATCGGCGGGCATCGTGTCGGTGCTGGTGGGATTTGCGGCGCAGAAGTCGCTGGGCAATTTGCTGGCGGGAATCCAGATCGCGTTTTCGCAGCAAATCCGCCTCGACGATGCCGTGGTGGTGGAAGGTGAGTGGGGACGAGTGGAAGAAATAAACCTTACCAACGTGGTGGTGCGCGTGTGGGACCGACGGCGCCTGATATTACCGATCACCTATTTCGTAGAAAAACCCTTCCAGAACTGGACCCGCTCCGACGCCTCCATCACCGGCACGATCCTACTCTACCTCGACTACAATACCCCCGTTGAGGCCATCCGCACAAAAGCGCTCGCCCTCGCCGAAGCTGACCCACTCTGGAACCAACAAGCCTTCGCCGTACAGGTCACCGACACCACACCCACCACGGTCGTGGTGCGCATTCTGGTCTCGTCTAACGATGCCCCCTCAAACTTCGACCTCCGCTGCCACCTGCGCGAGTCGATCGTTGCCTTCCTCCGCGAAGAACACCCGGAGAGTCTGCCACAGGTGAGGATTCAAGTAGATAATAGACTTGTTGCGACGTAGGAAGTTTTATAAATTTAGTCATGAAAATTTCAATTAGTGACCTGAAAACGGAACGCCAGTGACGGTCGGCTACTGGGTACGATAAAAAGCGATTTGACACGCTGGCCCCTTTGGTAGAGAAAGCATATTTGAACAAATACCAAAAAACACTCCCGGAGCGTAAAGCAGATGCGTTAAAAACAACGGCTATTAATTCGATTGAAGAATTGCTGCTCTTCACCCTGTTCAGTTTGAAGGCTGA
>JBBRMP010000137.1:0-15447 GCA_038230755.1 Cytophagales bacterium
AGCGGGTATCGAGGTGGTTATTCCCTCTAAAAAGAATCGACTCGAAGAGCGGGTGATCGACAAGAATTTGTACAAGGACCGCAACAAAGTGGAACGGTTTTTCAACAAACTCAAGCAGTACCGACGAGTGGCAACTCGGTATGAAAAGACCGCTACCAGTTTTGCAGGGTTCATTTATTTGGCTTCGGCCATGATTTTATTAGCTTAATTGTCAACGCGCTCTAGTACTCTGACAATTTAATTGTTAGAATATGCCGGTTTTTTCGTCGGCCCAACCTGCTCGTACCACCGTTTGAGTTTGTCCTCGGCGGTGGCAACCGTAAAACTCCAATGAATTTTGGTCGCCTGTTCATTGCGGGCCTTTGTCCACAAAGCGACCTGCTCGCTCAGAACCGATAACGACCCGATGCGCCGATGGAGACATTGACGGGCCAAAGCCGAGAACTCGATGGCTCCGGCCACCCGGCTCCGCCATGTTCAGCCAGGAACCATGTTTAGGAGTAAAGCGAAAAACCAGTTTGTCGCAAAGAGTACGGGCCGAAGCCAAGGATAAGTTTTCATAAAAAGAGCCATACTTGTGGGTATTGAGATTATCCTGAATTAAGTCAACCTGTTTAACATGGGCATAATACGTTGTCACAATGTGTTCCATAAACTCTGACTCGTCCTGGAAAAAGTTGACCACAAATTGGTTAACTCATTCAGTTACGCATGAAAAAGCACGAGCTTATAATGCGGCAAATGGTCACCGAAATCCATCAGGGCCAGCCCAACCTCGATCAGGCGGTAGCCAAATTTGAGATCACCCGCCAGACGGTTTGGCATTGGGTCGAGATCGTCGAAGAAGAGGCCGAAACGGCTAGCCAGGCCACTGCCGAAGCACCCCTCCGGGCAGCCGTTAAGAAAAAAGCCCCTTCCCGACGATACGTTGAGGAAGATAGCGATGAGGTCAAAGTACTCAAAGAGCAACTCCGCTCGGTGCAGCGCGATCTGGAAACGGCCAACCGCGTCGGCGGTCCGATTGGTTTTAGCCGTCAAGCGTATTATCAGTATTGGCCGCGTCAGGCCGCGGAGGCTGGCCAGGACGTGGTGGTGATCAGGCTGGCCAAAGCCCTGCGCAAAGAACACCCACAGATGGGTGGGCGTAAATTGTACGACCGGTTGAGGGAGGAATTAAGGAAAGAGGGAATCAAGCTGGGAAGAGACGGTTCGCCACTGCGACATGCTGTTTAATATTCTGGCGGCTAACGAGCTGTTAATCAGAACCATAAGGCGTAGCATGAGGACCACTTTCTCTTGCCATCGGTTCAGAAAATACCGCAGCGGCGGACCGCCCTAATCTGATCCACGAACTGGTGATCGAAAGGCCCAATCAGGTATGGGTGGCTGACATCACCTACTGGTTCACCCACTACGGTTGTCTCTACATTTCCCTGGTGACGGATGCGTATTCAAAGCGCATCATGGCCGGGCCGCCGTCGCAGCTACGACGTAGCGCAAACGCTACGGGCAGTACATGCCAAAACGGCCCTGGAGATGGCCCTGGCAGAACGCGGGCAACGGGCAGGCAAGTCCTTGATTCACCACTCTGATCGGGCGGTCCGCCGTTGCGGCATCCAATATTGTAGCACTGAGTAGGTGAGTGTGCTCGACACGCATCAGGTGCAGATCAGCATGACTGAGAATGGTGATCCACGGGAAAACCGCACCGGCAGACCGGGTGGAAGAACTACTACCACAAGCAGATCATCGCCGAAATCTTGGTCAACGAAAAAACGGACTAACTTCGAGTGGTCAACACGTACCCGGATTAACAACAAAACGGTCAACGCTTTTCAGGACGGGTCACGATGAGCCTGTGCCGATAGAATCACTACTTTGATTTAGCACTGACCGACAGAACACAGCCAGTTTATTACAACTTTATCTGTCGCTACTGGGGGTGTTTTGCTGGCCAATGGCTGGATGCACGTATCCCGGAAGTTGGTGGCCAACACCTTAGCCGAACTGGAAGCGCGGAACTATCTGACGTTCGATACTCATGAACGAACGATTTACCGTAGCGGGCATTCTTCAGCCCACGGAAGCCCGGCGGGCGCACCGGGAGTTGCTACTTACGACGACCCGTCTGCGTCGGCTCAGAGAGGTACGGGTCTCCGTCGCTGTATCACTATGTGCGAGCTAAATACGCTGGATAGCCGCACCTCGGATAGAGCGACGTGGGCAGCCAGTTTAATAAGGAGAAATAAAGTCCTTCTTATCCAAGTCATTCGCTTTAAGGTTAGTAGCCTGGAAACGTTCCGCCCGTGAAGGAGAGTAGAAAAGGCTTTTTTTCTCATCTCAAGGATTCTGTTATGCCTTTACCTGGAGACCTTTTTCCATCGTAATTGCTTTCGAAAAGAGGATGTTATTTTCGAGGTGAACGTGCTGGTGCAGGTCGATTTCGAAGGCTTCGAGTTGCTGATAGAGCAATGTACAGGATGAACAGCCGTCGGCGGGAACTGTAAAATTGTTGGTGGCCTTTCGGATGGTTTCCAGCGCACTACCCGCGTCGGCGTGTTCGTGTTCCATCATCTGGATTGGATCAGCTACCGAGCCAAACGGAGGTGAGTATGATTTTGTATCGCCCGATTTCTGAGCGTGTACCAACTGCCGGATGGCCGGAAAAAGCACCCGTTCCTCTTTAATCATGTGCATCTGTAACTCGCGGCTCACGTCCTGAAAAGCTTCCTGAACCGTGGTTAGTTCGGGATGCTGCGGACCGTGTACCATTACCACTTTGTTGAGCAACTGCGTAATGTCCGGGATGGCTTCGGCTACGTACTGATGGTGGTTCTGAACAATATAATCGGCCAGAAAATCGAGCGGCCACACGTTAGCTTTTGCCGGAATACCCGACGACGCACCGGTGGTAGCCCGTATCTCTGCTTTCAGGGTTTCGGGGTCGAGTTTAGCTTCGGCACATACGTCCGCAAAGGACCGGTGGCCCCCGCAGCAAAAGTCGATGCCGTGTTTACTGAAAACAGCCGCACCCGCCGGGTAGGCCAGTACCAGATCGGCAATGGTTTCAGCGGCTTCAACTACAGGCTGATGGTTCCCGCTGGGTTCCAGCGTCTGAATATTGAGTAAGAGGGGCGTTTCCATAATAGTATCGGTTAGTAACCCGACAAACCTACTGCTCCCCGATAGCTGAAAACATGAGCTGTGTCAGCTAACCGTATGGTTTTCGTCAACCGGCTTTAAAAACAGCAGCGTATGCCAACCATCAATCCATCACAGCAACGATTCGTTGCCCCGTAGTTGCGTGCGGCCCGCCTGCAGGTCGGTGAGCAGGTCCTGAACGGTACGGCGGCACAGGGTCCGATACAGCACCTCGCGGTAGGCCGTCAACTCCGTATGCAGCGGGCAGGGATGGGCGTCGGAGCATTCGGGCAGGTTGAGGACGCACCGCCGGAAACTGCTCACCCCGTCAATGGCTTCCACTACGTTGATGATCGGAATGTCCAGCGTAGCCTCGTTGAGGTAAAAGCCACCGTTGGGGCCTTTGGTCGAGTTAATCACGTCGCGCCGAACCAGTCCCTGCATGATTTTACCCATAAAATAAACGGGCGCGTCCAGCGCGGCAGCAATTTCCTGAATGCCAATTTTCCGGCCTTCCGACTCTTTCAGGGCTACGTACAAGATACCCCGGATGGCGTATCCACAGGACTTTGACAGCATGGCAAACAGATATTCTAAACCGAACCCCAAACGTGTAAATAAAGATACTAAAGTCTGCTATTATTTTTCATGACTTAAAACAGGTACCCAACTGATATAAAACTGGTACACGGCTGACTTTGATCATAGTACTGGATTCGTGACTCACTTTCCTTTGTAGCCAAATAAAAGATATAAAAGTCTTTTATTATCCACTCCGTAATACCCTATCAGTTAACTGATTACAAAATAAAAAACCGAACATATTCCATGAAAACCCCCAAATTTTTACTTGTAGCCGCTTTCGCTGCCGGTCTGTTCGCCTGTTCTGACGGGGCTAAACAACGTACCCAGGAAGCCCCTGTTGACTTATCCACGGCGGCCACGAAGCTGCCCGAAGAACACGGCATCGAAATGAAGGCGGTAGCCCTGACAACGCCCCTCGACCAGAAGATGGCGAAGGAAGGACTGGTTACCTACGACCTGAAATGCAGCGCCTGCCACCACCTGGACGGTGCCCGGCTGGTGGGACCGAGCTGGAAGGGCGTTACCAAACGGCGCAAACCCGAATGGATTATGAACATGATTACCAACGTGGACATGATGCTGGACAAAGACCCCGAGGTGCAAAAAATGCTGGAAGAGTGTCTGGTGCGGATGCCCAACCAAAATCTGTCTGAGCCTCAGGCGCGGGCCGTACTGGAATTCATGCGTAAAAACGACGGTGTCCAATAACCTCACTCTTTCACCCGTAAAGAAATGAACTTCCTGAAAATCAGTATTCTGGTAGCCGTAGCGGCCCTCAGTGTCAGCGTAACGGGTTGCAAACCCAAAGATGCCGGCTCGGCGGTGGCGGGCGATGCCGCCGAGAAAGTCTATGTTGCCCCGGGCAAGTACGACGAGTTTTACAGCTTCACGTCCGGGGGATTCAACGGGCAAATGTCCGTATATGGTCTGCCATCGGGGCGGCTGCTGAGGATCATTCCCGTGTTCTCGGCTTTCCCCGAAAACGGCTGGGGCTTTAGCGAAGAAACCAAGCCTATGCTCAACACCTCGCACGGACCCGTCCCCTGGGACGACCTGCACCACGTTGCGCTGTCGCAAACCAAAGGGGAACACGATGGCCGCTGGGTATTTGCCAACGGCAACAACACGCCCCGCATAGCCCGGGTGGACCTGAAAACCTTCCGCACCACCGAAATCCTGGAGATTCCCAACAGCGCGGGCAACCACTCGTCGCCCTACCTGACGGAGAATACGGAGTACGTCATTGCCAGTACGCGCTTCTCGGTACCGCCCGACAACGCCAACGGCGACGTACCCATCAGTTCGTTTAAGAAGAATTTCAAGGGCTACATCTCGTTCGTGAGTGTGGACCAGAAAACGGGCCGCATGAAGGTGGCGTTCCAGCTAAAAACGCCCGGCGTAAGCTACGATCTGGCGCGGGCGGGCAAAGCCAAATCGCACGGCTGGCTCTTTTTCTCAACCTATAACACCGAACAGGCCAACACCCTGCTGGAGGTAAACGCATCGCAGAAAGACAAGGACTTTATTCTGGCCGTGAACTGGAAAAAAGCCGAAGAATACCTGAAGCAGGGCAAGGGCAAAACCGAACCGGCCAAGTACGCCCACAACGTTTATGATGACGTGACCCACACCGCTACGTCCACGATGGAGACGCAGGTGGTAACGCTGGACCCGAAGGACTGCCCCGACATGCTGTATTTCATGCCCTGCCCCAAATCGCCCCACGGTTGCGCCGTTGACCCAACCGGCGAGTACATTGTGGCGTCCGGCAAACTGGCCGGTGTAATTCCGGTGTTTTCGTTCAGCAAAATGCAGAAGGCCATCGCCAGCAAAACCTACGACGGCTCGTTCGATGGGATTCCGATTCTGAAATACGAGTCGGTGCTGTACGGCGAAGTACCCAAGGCGGGGCTGGGGCCACTACACACCGAGTTCGACGGGCGGGGCAATGCCATTACGTCCATGTTCGTATCGTCGGAGCTGGTGAAGTGGAACATCAAAGACCTGAAAGTGCTGGACCGTGTGCCTACGTACTACTCCGTTGGTCACCTGAGCATTCCGGGCGGCATGACCGTGAAGCCGTATGGCAAATACGTGGTTGCCTATAACAAGATTACCAAAGACCGTTACCTGCCCACCGGCCCCGAACTGGCGCAGTCGGCGCAGATCTACGACATATCGGGCGATAAGATGAAGCTCCTCCTCGACTTTCCGACCGTGGGCGAACCGCACTACGCCGAAGCTATTCCCGCCGAAAAAATAGCCCCCGGGTCGGTGAAGTTTTTCAAGATTGAGGACAACAGGCATAAGTACGTCACCAAAGGCGAAAAGGAAGCCAAAGTAGTGCGGCAGGGCAATCAGATACACGTCTATATGACGGCCATTCGTTCGCACTTTGTGCCGGACAATATCGAGGGTATTAAGATGGGCGACGAGGTGTATTTCCACGTCACCAACCTTGAACAGGACTGGGACGTACCACACGGATTTGCCGTGAAGGGCAGCAATAACGCCGAGATCCTGATTATGCCCGGCGAAACGCAGACCCTCAAATGGACCCCTGACCGGGTGGGTATTACGCCCATCTATTGCACCGACTTCTGCTCGGCTCTCCACCAGGAAATGCAGGGATACGTTCGGGTATCACCAGCGGGCAGCAGCACCCCGCTGACGTTCAGCACGGGTAAAACGCCCGACGCCGAAGCGAGTAAAAAAGTAGCCGAACGGTAATCAAATCCGGTAGGGATGACCGATTGGTAAAACCTTTCGGCCATCCTTACCGGATTTTACTGATTTATTCTTCAACTCCGTATGAAAGACCTTAGCCCCGTTTCCCGAATCGTAATCGCGCTGGCTTCGCTGGCCCTGATTGTCACCCTGTTTCTGCCCATCTGGAACATTGACCTCTGGGCACCGCAGTATCCCGAAGGGCTATCCATGCAAATCTGGCTGTCCAAGCTCGCTGGTGATGTTAACATCATTAACGGCCTGAACCATTACATTGGCATGGCGCACATCAAGGAAGAGATGTTCCCGGAGTTTTCGTACCTGCCTTATGTTGTTGTGGGCTTTGCGGTATTGGGACTGCTGGTGGCCTTGCTCAAAAGCTTTCGGATGCTGGTCGGGTTGCTGGCGTTGCTGATGATTGGTGGCGGGCTGGGTCTGTACGATTTCTGGCGATGGGCCTACAAATACGGCCACGACCTCGACCCAACGGCTCCCATTCAGGTGCCGGGCATGACGTACCAGCCGCCCATGTTTGGCTACAAAGCCCTGCTCAACTTTGGTGCCTACTCCATGCCCGACACCGGCGGCTGGCTATTTTTTGTGGCTGGGCTGGCCATTGCGGGTGTAGCGGGCTACGAGTGGTTTTATCGGCAGAGAAAAAGCGAATCCACGCATGGCGAATCCACGCCGGGCGTAAAGAACGTAGCGTTTGCCCTGCTGGCGGGTACGCTGATTATGGGTTGCACTACCGAAGCCAGCCCTATTCGGTACGGAACGGATAACTGCCAGCACTGCAAAATGACCATTGTTGATCAGAAGTTTGCGACGGTTTACGTGACGCCCAAGGGTAAAACCTATAAGTTCGATGACATAGCGTGTCTCACCCGATACCAGAAAGACAACGCGGTGACGGATGCCGATATGGCCCAGATTTTAGTGGCTAATTATGCCAGTCCTGGCAAACTCATCGATGCCCGCACGGCCATATTCCGGCAGGGAGACGACCTCCACAGCCCCATGGGCGGCAACACGGCAGCTTTTATGAATGCCGAAGCGGCAGGGAAAATAGCGGGTGTAGCAACAGACGATGAAAAGCTAACCTGGACTACTCTCAACCTGAGCCATGCTCCTCATTAAATCAATGGGGCTATTGCTGCTGGGATTGGTACTGCCCGGCGCAGTCATGGCACGAACGTGGCCCGTTACGCCCCAAAGCGGGATCGGCAAGACCATCGCGCGGGCCACTGCGGGTGACACGCTGCGTATTGGGCCGGGCCTGTACCGTGAGTATAATCTGATTGTGGATAAGCCGCTGGTTATTCTGGGGCAGAACTTCCCGGTTATTGATGCTCAGAAAAAAGGTGAGATTTTTACGGTACGAGCCAACGACGTACTGATTCAGGGACTGGAACTGCGGAACGTGGGCATAACGAGTACCATCGACTGGGCCGCCGTGAAAGTGCTGGAAGCCAAACGGGTGCGCGTAATTGGCAACCGCATCCGAAACGCCTATTTTGCCATTTACCTCTCCGCTTCGGAAAACTGTCTGGTGCGTGGCAACGACATAGTGGGTAACCCCTCCGTCGAACAATCGACCGGCAACGCTATTCATGCCTGGAAATCGGACCGCATCCGGGTCGAACAAAATCGGGTCAGCGGTCACCGCGACGGTATCTATTTTGAGTTCGTTACCAACTCCCATGTCATCCGAAACGTGAGCGCCAACAACATTCGCTACGGGCTGCATTTCATGTTTTCGCACCAGAACGAATACATCGGCAACACCTTTCGGGACAACGGCGCGGGCGTGGCGGTCATGTACACCAGGCACGTAATCATGCGCCAGAACGTGTTTATCCACAACTGGGGCAGTTCGTCGTATGGGTTACTGCTCAAAGACATCACCGACAGTCAGATTGACAACAATACCTTCGAAAAAAATACGGTGGGTATTCACATGGAAGGGTCCAGCCGGATTAAGGCCAACAATAACCGCTTTATCGAAAACGGCTGGGGGATGCGGGTGCAGGCCAATAGCACCGAGAACGAGTTTACCGGCAACCAGTTTCTGGGCAACACCTTCGACGTAGCCACCAACGGCAACACTGTGCTCAACACCTTCGCCAAAAACTACTGGGATAAATACGAAGGCTACGACCTCAACCGCGACGGCATCGGCGATGTGCCGTACCACCCCGTCAGTTTATACTCCATGATTATCGAACAGATACCGCAGGGCGTAGTGCTCCTGCGCAGTTTTATGGTCAGCCTGCTGGACCGGGCCGAGAGGATGATTCCCAGCCTTACTCCCGATGCCCTCGTGGACCACCAACCGCTCATGAAACCAAAGCCATTATGATTACCGCAGCGCATCTTACCAAACGATTTGGCCGGTTAACCGTACTCGACGACGTATCGGTTACGTTGCAGCCTGGTCAGGCCGTGTCGCTCATTGGGCCGAATGGGTCGGGCAAAACCACCTTCATCAAATGCTTGTTGGGCCTGGTCATTCCCGAAGAAGGCGATATGCACGTGGCCGGTCAGTCGGTGCGCGACCACTGGTCGTACCGCGACAGAATTGGCTACATGCCGCAAATCAGCCGCTACCCCGATAACATGACCATCCGGCAGGTAATCAGCCTGATGACCGACATCCGGCAGGGCAAAAACGCCCAGTTAGATACCGAACTCATCGACGCCTTTGGGTTGCCCGCTCTGTACGACAAAACCATGCGGTCGTTGTCGGGCGGTACCCGGCAAAAGGTGGGGGCGTGTCTGGCGTTTCTGTTCAACCCGCCCATCCTGATTCTGGACGAACCTACCGCGGGTCTGGACCCACTGGCTTCGGAGATTCTGAAAGCCAAAGTCCTGCGCGAGAAAGCCAACGGCAAGCTGATTCTGATTACCTCGCACATCCTTAGCGACCTCGACGAGCTGACCTCCGACATCATGTACATGCAGGAAGGGCGGCTCCAGTTTCTGGAATCGGTGGACTGGCTAAAACAGAAAACGGGCGAAACCAAGCTAAACCGGGCCATCGCACGGCTCATGGCCACCCACGATTCAGCGACCAAAACCAATGCCGATGAACCGGTACGCTCGCTGTTTTAACTCCTCTTCCGATGCTGAAAATAACCAAATACGTCTGGGCTGATATTCTGCAAAACAGGATTGTGCTGTTCTACACCGCGTTTTTACTGGTAGTTTCGGTCACGCTGTTTAGCTTAGACAGCAACCCGGCAAAAGGACTGATGAGCCTGCTCAACATTGTCTTGATGGTGGTGCCGCTTATCAGCATCATCTTCACGACTATTCATTTCTACAATTCCTACGAGTTCATCGAACTGTTGCTGGCGCAACCCATTCACCGTACCCGGCTGCTGCTAAGTGAATTCTTGGGCGTATCATCGTCGCTGATGACTGCGTTTCTGGTGGGCGTGGGGTTGCCAGTAGCCTTTTTTGCGGGCAGTGCCACCGGGCTGGCCCTGGTGGGCGCGGGCCTGATACTCACCCTGATTTTTGTGTCGCTGGCGTTCTGGGCCTCGGTGCTCACCCGCGACAAAGCCAGGGGCATCGGGCTGGCGTTGCTGCTGTGGTTTTATTTCTCGCTCCTCTACGACGGCCTGGTGCTGGCCATCCTGTTCTCCTTCAGCGACTACCCGCTCGACAAAGCCATGCTGGTGCTGACCATGCTTAATCCCGTCGATTTAGCCCGAATTGTGGTGCTTTTGCACATGGACGTATCGGCCCTGATGGGCTACACGGGAGCGTTGTATCAGACCTTTTTTGGTAGCGCACTTGGTACAGTTTATGCAAGTAGTATCCTGATTTTATGGGCCATACTACCGCTATGGGCCGCAGTGCGCGTGTTTCGGCGAAAAGATTTGTGAGAAGCTGTTCATACTTTTCGACCACTAAGCTGGTATGGTCAACACTTCTATACAACAAGAATATAACTAACTGACAAAGAAGACTTTGTAAAAAATTTAAGCAACTCATCCTGACTTAAATCAAGAGCTTCCAAACGCCGTTGCCACTGGTGTAAGCTCGCTTCCTTGATTCGTTGACTCGTGGCTTTTACTTTGTCTTTCTTATAGGACTGTGCTTTGGTAATCATATACCAAATAATCACCGCCAGCTTTCGGGCGGTGGCGGTAATGGCTGCGACTCGTCCTTTCTTACAGGCAATGCGTTTGAAGAAGGAGCTTAACCGCTCCGGCGGCCCGGTCATGAGTAGCCTGATTACCAATCGATCGGAGCGCCGAAGCGATTAGCTGCCTGCCGGAGAGCCGTAGCTATATAGGATTTGCCTGGGGGCGTGCGGTGACTAATGATGCGCCCTCCACTAATTTTATTGTTGGGCACTAACCGCAGCCAACTGGCAAAATTTTTGGCGGAAGCAAACTTATCAATATCCTTACCCAAGGTCGTCAACAGGCAAAGAACGGTATTATGACTGATGACAGATAGGGCAAACAGATCCGTTCGAAAATACTGATAATACCAATTCAGGAGCGAGGTGTCGTATTTATTTGTCTAACATACTGATTTTCAATTAGTTAAATAGATGTCTATACGACATTCGGTTGTTGAATTAGTATAATTCTGAGCGGACAAACATATTTTACTCAATTGACTGAGTAAAATCAATATAAACATTGAGTAAATCAGAATTATGACTGGTAATGATTTCCGTTGATCTGCCTGTACCGAAACAATCACTTGAATGAACCACGACTAGTCACGAATATGATCGTCCATGGTTGCGGTCCGCCGCTGCAGCCAGTTTAGGGTGAAAATTCAGACAACCTATTTCAGGATAAAAGACAATTGGCTGCTCTCATTGTAAGTTGTCAGGTAGTCGCCCCCAAACTAACTGCCTGTTTCAGACTAAGGCCGCTTTTGCGGAGAAAAAGTCAGTACAACACGAAGATGTTCGTTTAGGTACTTACTTAGCCAACTGAGCGGTAGCGGGGTTGCCCGAGCAGGCTCGGGCGGCACGCTGATAACTAGCTAATTTGATTTATTATGAAACTGTTAGTCGTTGAAGACGAGGTTAAAACCTTGCAGGCCATCCAGCAGGGGCTGGAAGAAAGTCAGTTTGAGGTTGATGTAGCCTACGATGGATTGATTGCCAAACGGCTGGCGCTGAAAAATAATTATGCGGCCATTATTACCGACCTGATTTTGCCCGGTCTTAACGGGTACGAACTCTGCCGTCAGCTTCGGGCCGAGGGCCTCACAACGCCCATTCTGATGCTGACCGCACTGGGCGAGACGGACGATAAAATAGCGGGCTTCGATGCGGGAGCCGACCAGTACCTCACCAAACCGTTTCAGTTTAGCGAACTGCTGGCGCGGGTCCGCTCGCTAACCAAACGCGGTACGCTGGTGTCCATGACCGCCCAAACGCTCCGCTACAGCGGCGTTGAGTTGAACTTAGACACCAAGACCGTTACCCGTGACGGCCAGCCGATCACCCTCACCGCCCGCGAATTTGCGCTGCTTGAATTCCTGATGCGGAATCAGGGGCGGGTGCTCTCCAAACCGACCATTGCCGAACACGTTTGGGACATCAACTTCGACACGGGCACCAACGTGGTGGAGGTCTATATTAATTACCTCCGCAAAAAGATTGACCGGGATTTTCCGAAAAAGTTGATCCACACCCAATTCGGCATGGGCTATACCTTTAGAGAGGAGTGACGACCATGACCATCCGCGACCGACTAACCCTTCGTTTTGCCGCGTTGGTGTCCAGCATTCTGTTGCTGGCGTTCGTGAGCATCTACGCCTTCTGCTGGTATTACATCACATCGGATTTTTACCGGCGGCTCGACCGCAAAGCCGCTACCACCGGCGATATGCTTATCCGGCACCGGCTGAACGCCGAGCTCATCCATCAGCTCAGCCGCATCCGGCGCGATCAGTTGCCCAACCAGACAATCAGGGCGTTCGACGGGCGGGATTCCCTGATTTTCTCCACCGGCGAATTCCAATCAGTGACCGTTCCTTTATCGGTTATTGGGGACATTCGCCAAAGTAAACAGAAAGATTTTCGGCAGGGCAGCTATTACTTGTCAGGGAGCCGCTACATGACGGCGGCTGGTCAGTTCGTGGTGATTGCCAGTGCCGAGAATACCTATGGCGATGCGTTTCTTCGGCAACTCCTG
Source organism: Cytophagales bacterium (assembly GCA_038230755.1). Lineage (GTDB taxonomy): Bacteria > Bacteroidota > Bacteroidia > Cytophagales > Spirosomataceae > Fibrella. Next base: position 12,627 of record JBBRMP010000137.1, read on the forward strand.
TGGGCACTCGCCGGGCTTTTTGGGCTGATTATCGGCATTACGGCCCTCGCAGGTCGGTTGTTTGCGCGTGATGCGTTGCAACCGATGCAGCAAATCGACCAGACACTGGGCCACATCTTCCCCGGCAACCAGGAGGAGCGGTTGCCGGTACGGGCGGAACCCGATGAAATCAGTCGCCTGTCGGGAACGATCAATCACCTGCTTGACCGGGTGGCCGAGTCGTTCCGGCTACAGCGCATGTTCGTGGCGAATGTCTCGCACGAACTAAAAAACCCACTAACCCAGATCAGCTCACAGCTCGAAGTAAGTTTGCTCAACCAACGTGAACCTGAACGGTATCGGCAGGTCATCCGCTCCGTGCTGGACGACGTAACCCAATTGGCAGCCTTAACGCATGAACTACTGCAACTCACGCAGGTAGGCCAGAAAGGGGCAACGGGTCTACTAACCGACACGGTACGGCTGGACGACCTGATCTGGGACGTTCGGGATGAGGTGATGGCCATTAATCCGCGGTATGGGGTGGTCGTCGAGTTGCTCAACCTCCCCGACGATCCCGATGAGCTTGCGCTGCCCGGCAACAAAACGCTGCTGCGGACGGCCCTGAAAAACGTAGTTGACAATGCCTGTAAATACGCTGACGACGGGCAGGCACGGGTCGCTATCCGGTTTGAGCCAGACAATATTGTGCTTACCATCGAAAATAAGGGGCAACCGATACCCGATGCCGACCTGCCCTACCTCTTTGAGCCATTCTACCGCAGCCGCCAGACGGCTGACCAGGTACGTGGCTATGGGGTGGGCCTTGCTCTCGTCGATCAGATTGTACGATTGCATGGTGGCCATATTGAGGTGCAGTCGGCGCCCGAACGGCCAACGGCGTTTCAGGTGGTGTTACCCCGGTGAGTCAAGTACCTTTCTAAGCAGATTCTAAGGAGTTTGTCAGCAGATACTAAGTTGAGCCATCGACATTTGGTTGACTACCAACCGTATTGCTTATGCAGGCTTCAACAATCCTACAGGCCTACTCGCCTCAGCCCCCGCTTACTGATCGACCAGCGCCAAACCGCCTGGTAACGCCCACTGATACCAAACCACCCCGCAGGCCGGACTGGTTGCTGATTATGGTCTCCATTCTGTTTTTTTTGACGATACTGATTGCCTGGTGGGTGAGCCAATAAGCGGGCGATGACCTAGTCCACAATCAGTTTGATGCGTTTGCTTTTGGTGCGGGTTTGCAGCCATCTCTGAATCCGGTTTCGTTCGGAGGGCGTATGGCGGCGTGAGAACCTGGCATAGACCAGCACCACGGTATCGGGCGTGGCCTGGTTGGCGTTCATCACCAGCGAGCGGGCCGCGGTGAATGTCTGTACGTCGGGCATCAGCGTCTTTAGCTCGTTTCGCAGGTCGGCAACGGGCAAGCGCGCTGTTTGTGTCAGTTCGATGTACCGGCGCAACGAGTCGATAGTTTGATCTTTGCGGGCAATGGACGACTGACTGTACTGGATGACCTGGTCGGTGATGGTTGTTTTGAGCGCACCTACATCAATATCGGCATCCCTGACATTACCCTGTTTCACGACCAGCCGGGTGTTATCCAGACCGTAAGGCCGCATTTTCGAGCGCATTACATTGATGGAGTCCGGGGGGAGGGGTTCGCCCACCATCATCAGGTCAAGTTGGGACTGACGGCGGTTATAGTGCGCCACAAAGCTGACCACCTGCCGGTAGGCAAACGTGCATTCGTTGGTGACGAATCGTTTGGCACTTTGTTCAAAGATTGTCTTTCGCACAAGCTGGTAAGCAAGGTAGGTGCTAGGTAAGAGCACGATTAGCACCGCCGCCCAGATGGTGGTGCGTACCCGCCGTTCTACCTCTCGCGTCGGGTACGCTTTCTGATGATAGCCCAGGAAGCGCACGATCAGGAAGGTAGCCAGGCTGATGCAGATACTGTTGATGAGAAACAGGTAGAAAGCCCCGGCGAAGTAATACCCGTTGAGGCTGGCAATGCCGTAGCCTGCCGTGCACAGGGGCGGCATCAGCGCCGTGGCAATGGCGACCCCCGGCACCACGTTGGTGATTTTACCTCGCCTTGACCCGGCTACAATGCCCGCCAGTCCACCAAAAAAGGCGATAAAGGCATCCCAGACGGAGGGCGAGGTACGGGCCAGTAATTCAGTCTGCGCGATGTGCAGGGGGCTGATGAGAAAGTAAACGGTGGAGGTCAGCAGGCTGATAAAGACGGCGATGCTCAGGTTTTTCAGCGACCGCCCAATCATGGTCAGATCGTTGATACCGATGCCCAGCCCGATGCCCATGATCGGCCCCATCAGCGGGGAGATGAGCATGGCACCGATGATGACAGCCGTTGAGTTGACGTTGAGGCCAATGGACGCGATAAAAATGGCAAAGATGAGCGTCCAGAGGTTAATACCCCGAAACTCGATGCCCCGGCTGATGGAGTCAATCACCCCGGCCTCGTCGTCCTTATCTTCATCGAGGCTGAACCGGTCGCCCAGAAAGCGGACAAAACGGAGCAATAGGGCGCTTTTTTTAGTATGGGGCAAATCAGGCTCTTGTAGTATCATTGTAGTACATGATAGGTAAGGGAACGGTATTTACGATATATGATGCTCGCAGCTACCTAACGTCATTTTCAACCCAAAAGCTACTTCTTTTTCACCTAAGTAGTTGTTGATAAAGAATAGACACTTTCGTAACTTGCCGGCATGAGATATGTTAATCCGTTGCCAGAGAATGAAAAAATAACGCTTTTGGAGTGTCGAAAAAACCACAAAAAGGGTCATGTTCGGGATCGTAG
>JBBRMP010000138.1:0-15417 GCA_038230755.1 Cytophagales bacterium
ACCAACTGACTTTTCGTGGTGTTCGTAGGGAATCGGCAAATCTGTGGTGTCCCTTGTGGTGCCCCTAAATGAAATGAGCCACTCACGAATTAACGTAAGTGGCTCATTTTCAATGCTCCCGAAGCTGGACTCGAACCAGCGACCCTCTGATTAACAGTCAGATGCTCTAACCGGCTGAGCTATTCGGGAAGGTGCCGGACGACTTCGTTGTGGTGAAATCGTGGTGCAAAAGTAGGGTCTTGAGGCGTCCTACGCAAGCATTTGGCCTAAAAAAAGTTAATCCGCCTAACCATCACCGTCCGAAGGTGTCGGGGCGGTGGTCAGGTACGTTTTCCAGGATGATCTCCTTCACGCGGCGGGCGTCACCCTTGGTGAAGTTGTTGATCACGATTTCGGGCCGGGCGCGGGGAATGATGCGGATGGTGGCGAAAAACAGGCCATTGTCGATCTCCACGCCCGATATGTCGGAGTAGAAAACGAAGTTGTCGGTGCCGCCAATGAGCTTCTTGGCCCGGAAGGTGACGCCCTTGTCGTTGAACTCGATTACGTCCTGCCGGATCGGGTCTTTAAAGCTGCTGCTGCTGAATTTCTCGTTCATGGTAATGAGGGTTGAAGGTCCTATTTCTTGATGTACACTACTTTCTTGGTCTCAAAGAATTCACCCTCGAAATAGTTCGAGAGGTTGTAGAGACGGTGTTTTTCGGGGATCTCGGCGAGTTCCTCGGTCACGTCGCCGCCTTTGAGGTAAAGAACACCGTTGTGGAGGTCGTTGTTGCCGCGCTTGGTGATCTTGTAGCGTACCCAGCCCATAAACGGCTGCAACCGTGTGACGGCCCGGCTTACCACAAAATCGTACGTGCCTTTTATCTGCTCCGCCCGCGCCTGCTCGGACCGCACGTTTTGCAGCCCCAGCGCGGTGGTCACTTCCTGCACCACCTTGATCTTCTTGCCAATGCTATCGACGAGGTGAAACTTCACCAGCGGAAACAAAATGGCCAGCGGAATACCGGGAAAGCCGCCACCCGTGCCCACGTCCAGAATCTCGGTGCCGGGGGTAAACTGAATCACTTTGGCAATACCCAGCGAGTGCAGGACGTGCTTTTCGTACAGCGCGTCGATGTCCTGCCGCGAGATGACGTTGATCTTGGCATTCCAGTCGCGGTATAGCCCATCCAGCGCCGCAAACTGCGCCCGCTGCTCGTCGGTCAGGTCGGGGAAATAGGTGAGGAGTTGTTCCATAAACAGCGATTACCACCCCCCCTGTTTCCGTCGCCAGGTGAGGGCCACGCGGAGGGAAGAAAGGCAATAATAGATGGCCAGCGTGAGATCGGTGAGGGGGATGGCGAAGGGGCGTATCTGATTCCCCAGCCGACGACTGATGCGGCCAATAATACCCCAAAATAAGGCAAAACGAAGCACAAACAGGCCCGTTGCCACCAGCAACAGCGGAGATAGCAACGCCTCTTTTTGCCCCGAAAGTGCCAGATACAGCACACACATGCCCACGGCGAGGCCCAATAGCCACGTCAGTACCTGCGAAGCGGTGATGAGCCCCAGCCACGCTTTGTCAACGGCTTTGTAGCGTTTGCCCACGTTCAGGTGCCGCTGTTTTTGTCGTTTCCAGTCGGCCCAGGTTTCTTTCGGGGTCGAGGTGGTGAAGGTATCGGGGTGGAGGGCTACGGCTACGTTTTGGGGCGTCGCGGCCTCGTTCACAAATAGGTCATCGTCGCCACCCCAGACGCGCATGTGGCTGTAGAAGCCTTTGTGCCGAAAAAATACCTCGCGGCGGTAAAGCAGGTTGCGCCCCACGCCCATATACGGCCGCCCGGCCAAGGCCAGCGAGAGGTATTGCACGGCGGTAAAGAGCGTTTCAGACCGGATCAGGAAGTTCAGAAATCCCGGCCTGCGCTCATAGGGCGACACCCCCAGCACGATCTCGGTAGCCTTGTTTTGCAATGGCTCCACCATGCCCGTCAGCCACGCGTCGGAGGCGGGGCGGCAGTCGGCGTCGGTGAGGAGCACGGTGGGGTAAAGCGCCTTTTTGAGGGCAATGGTGAGCGCGTATTTTTTGGGCGTCACATGGTCGGGTTCCACGTCGATGCGGATGGTGCGGAGGTTAGGCAGCAGGTGGACCATCTCGTCGAGCAGCACGTCGGAGAGGTCCGTCGAGCGGTCGTCCATCACCAGCACTTCGTAAAGTGGATGGGTCTGCGCCGTGAGCAGGGGCAGCAATTCGAGCAGATTATCGTGCTCATTATGGGCGCACACCACCACGGTTACGCCCATGACCGGAGCCACAGTGGGGCCTTGTGGGGCTTGTATGGGCCGAAAGGCTAACCGCGAAAAGAGGAAAAGAAGGCAAAAAAACTGAACCACCAGCACCAAAAGCCAGCTTGCCAAAAGGATGATAATCAAGAGAAAGGTAGCCGTTTTGCCGAATAAGTAAGCCGATCTAACAGGCGGCAAAGATAGACACAAACGGCGGCATCGTACCTTTGCGCGACGATATGACCTTTACCATTGACCAAAACGACCCGCTGTCGCAGGCCCGTACAGGAACACTGACTACGGATCACGGCGAGATTCAGACGCCCATATTTATGCCCGTCGGCACGGCGGGAACGGTGAAAGCGGTGCATCAGCGCGAGTTGGAAACCGACATCAACGCCGACATTATTCTCGGAAACACCTACCACCTCTACCTCCGCCCCGGCCTCGACGTGATGCGGCAGGCGGGTGGATTGCACGCCTTCAACGGCTGGAAACGGCCCATTCTGACCGATTCGGGGGGATATCAGGTTTATTCGCTATCGAACACGCGGAAAATCAAAGAGGAAGGTGTCACGTTTAAATCGCACATCGACGGGTCGAAACACATGTTTTCGCCAGAGGGCGTGATGGACATTCAGCGCACCATCGGGGCCGACATTATCATGGCCTTCGACGAATGCACGCCCTACCCCTGCGACTACCCCTACGCCCGCGCCTCGATGGAGATGACCCACCGTTGGCTCGACCGGTGCATCGCCCGTTTCGACGAAACCGAGGGTCATTACGGCTACCGCCAATACCTGTTTCCCATTGTGCAGGGCAGCACCTACCCCGACCTCCGGCGGCAGTCGGCGGAGGTGATTGCGGGCAAGGAACGGACGGGCAACGCCATTGGTGGTTTGGCCGTGGGTGAACCCGCCGAGGCGATGTACAAGACCATCGATATTGTCAACGAGATCTTGCCGAAGGACAAACCGCGCTACCTCATGGGCGTAGGTACTCCCGCTAACATTCTGGAAGCCATTGCGTTAGGCATCGACATGTTCGACTGTGTGATGCCCACCCGCAACGCCCGGCACGGTCTGCTGTTTACCACGCAGGGCATCATGAACATGCGCAATGAGAAATGGAGTCGCGATTTCAACCCCATCGACGCTGCGCTGGGTGGCTACGCCAGCACCTTCTACAGCAAGGCGTATCTGCGTCATCTCTTCAAAGCCGAAGAACTCCTGGCCGGGCAAATCGCCAGCCTCCACAACCTCACGTTCTACCTCTGGCTCGTCCGGCAGGCACGCCAGCACATCGCGGCGGGGGATTTTGTGCCGTGGAAGGCCGAGATGGTGGTGCAGCTCATGCAGCGGATGTAAGAAGGCAGATTTAACCACAGAGACACAGAGGATTCACAGAGAACACAGAGTCAATAAATCATTCTCTGTGTTCTCTGTGAATCCTCTGTGCCTCTGTGGTTAAACCCTTATCATCTCTGGCACTGGAAATACCATCGTAAAATCCCGTACGGCAATGGTGGCCAATCTCGTGCCGTGGCTGATGTCAGGGAAATAGGCGGAGTCTATCTGGAGGTTGTGGAGGCGGGCGAGCCGACCTTTTCCGGTGGCGGTGGGGGCGGTTAACAGCAACTCATCCCGTCTTTTTTGCGTGACCTGAAAACCCGGCAACAGCCTGGTACTAACCGGAAACGACAACCCGCCCGACGTGGCCCGAACAGTGAAAAACGGCTTGCCCTGTTTGCTGACTACGTAGGTCGTTGACCCGTCGGGATTGGGCGTAATGTCGAAATCGGCCTGCTCTTTCGGAATACCCCAGTTCTCAATGCCGTTATCGACGCTGACTTGGGTAGAGACGTAGATTTTCGAGATCGAAAACGTCGTTTTCCCGCCAATAGAAAACAGCCCCGGAATAAACAGCAACTCGCGGTATGGCCCCACGTTCGATGTCGTATAGTCGACCAACATCAACGTACCCACCCAGCCCCGGTAGCTCGACTGCTGAAAATCGGCCAGAAAACCGTGTTCGCGCACGAAGGCTTCGGGAAAATGGGCCACCAGCACAAGGCCGTCGCCGTGCAGGGTCCAGGGAGGTGGAGCGGTCATAATGAGAGCGGATTAACGGGGTCTTCCAACAATTTCCGTGGTTATTACCTGTGGTCGCTCCACAGAGAACCCAGTCAGTACGACATCGTCAAATTGAAAAACGGTAGGCACGGGCTTCCCCTCATACACTACCGACACCCAATCCACGCCCCTAAACGCCATGGCCATGGCATCCCTTGCCGATTTCTTGAATTCGGAATCCGGGTTCGACGCAATAATACGGTAACTGGTAACCGCTGGCGATATGGTAGCGACAACTTTAAACGAAAGTTGGGTTGGCTCTGATCGCTGCAGTCGAGCCGGGAAACGCACTTCCTGACCCATTATCGCGTAAATCTGGGCAGTGCTGGCCAGATAGATTGGTGCAGCATCCAGATAGACGCTAGCCACGGTATCGCCCTGCTGAACCTGAGCCAGCGTCGCCAGTTTCCGGGGCCGATTTGCCGTGATCACCTGTTTGGCGGTGTAATCATACACGAGTTCGACCTCTCCTTTTTGGTTGTAAAACGTCCACGGCCCAACACGGTGACTTGCTTCATAGCGGCCCTCCTCCAGCAGTTGTTTAGTATCGATAAACATTTTTTTGTAGGTGCCCGCCCGCATCGTGTCGTTAGCGGCCAGCACCTCAAATTGCTCCAGCAGGTATTTCGAGCGCTTTTTAACCGTTTTCAGGGTTTGGGCTTCGGTGAATAGGGGCAGGGTCAGAAATAGGCAAAGGAGCAGTCGGTTCATGGCTGGGTTTATCAGTCGTCACAGGCCAAAAGTAGTTAACCAATTTGACAACAAAATTGACCAATATCAATTTTCACCTCGGCACTTCCAGTTCGTCTTTAGTGGGCAGTTTGGGGAAGCGGGCGTGGGGTTCGCGCTGATACCAGTAGGCCACCGTGGCAATGTCGGACTGCTGCGGGTAGTACCGCCCGCCGCTGCGCCAGCCGAGGTCCTGAATATTGATTTTCAGGTCTTTCTCGAACCGAATCGGGTCCATGATGTGCCAGCGGTACATGCCAAACGACTGTTGCGACTGATACAATCCGTTGGGCCGGATGACCTGATGCAGGCCCGCATAGGCCGTGCTAAACTCCTGATACTGGTGTGTTTTGGCGTTCTCGAAGTTGTACGACCCGCAGAAATAGTCTTCCGTGCCGGTGCCCGCAATGGTCGGGAAGGTGGTATCGCCGTCGAGGAAAAATTTGATTTCACCCTCGCCCCACCAGCCGTTGTTGTTCACGCCAATGGCCATGTAGGTGCCCACGTACTGCCCCTTGCCCTGCACCCCGTCCAGAATTGTATGCAAGGCACCCTTCGTGGGGTTCGACCGGCGGAACTGCGCGTGGAAATAAGCCTCGTCCTCCCCTACCGGCGTCAGCGTGTAGTTAATCTGGTAATAGAGTCGCATCTGATCGTCGCGGTTAAGGTTTTCGAGGGTGATTTTGCAGTGTTTGCGGAACGGCATTTTCCAGTAGCAGTTAAACGCGCTACCGGGGTTTACCGTCACAGGTAACGAATTGAGGTGCGCATATTCGCCCCAGCCCATACCGAAAAAATCACCCACGGGCACCTCGATGGACGGCTCTTTTTCGTCGTCCCAGTAAAAGCGCAGGATCGAATAGCGCCAGTTGCCGGTGGGCGTCATCCAGATTTGCTGAATCGCGCCCGGCCCGTCCATCTCGGCAATGGTGATCGTCTCGCCCTTGTCGACAATAATAAACGGGTTCACCTTCCAGCCCCGCCCCAGGTCGCGGGCTTCGTTGGCGGCGTTGGCCACGTTGCGCTGCCCCTTCTGCGAAACCGGGTCGGCCATGCCGCTCTGTCCCTTGCCGCCACTGAAATTTTCGGGACTAATCGACCGTGTTTTGGCATCGGAAAGCCGCGAGAGGTTGCCGAGATTCATGTCCAGCCCGTCGAATCCGGCAGACCGCTGGGCGAAGGCAGAGATGGCAAAAAACAGGCAGAGGAGGCTTAGGAGGGGATTTTTCATGATCTTCCGGTAGCGTTTAGTACGGCTATGGAAGAGTATGAACGGGCTGATTTACTTCTCCCCCTCCTTCTGCGCCTTTTTGGCTTTCTCCGTATTGGCCACAGTCTGCTTTCCAGCTTTGGAGCCAACTACTTTCTTGGCGTTGGTGGCCTTTTTTTCGGCGGGCGATAGCTTGTCCCAGGCTTCTTTGGGCAGGTAGCGCGTGGTACCGCCTTCGCGGTCGGCGGCGGTCCCGCGTCCGGGTTTGCCATCGGCGGTTGTCCAGGCCTCGTCGGTCCACTTTGAGAGGTGCTCTTGGGATTCGGTTTTGTGATCGTCTTTGTAGCCGCCGCCCGCCTTTTCGTATTCATGGGTCAGCAACTGCGCTTTCCGGGCACTCCACTGGCCTGCCTTGCCGCCCTTCTCGCCGTCCTTGATCTCGTTTTTCAGCTTTCCGCGCAGTTCGGGCTTTGTGTAATTGTCGTCCTTTTTAGCTGTCGATTTTTTGGTTGTCGTTGCCATGTTGATGCGTGGTTTTTGGATAAATGTCTATCGGCTTAATAGCCAATTAATGTCATAGTTTAACGCATCGGCTACTAATTTGTTTGCCCTTATATGCGTGTGATTTTTTCCTTATTAAATTGTACTCGAAAGCCTAATGAGCCTCCTGATCATGCAAACGCCCGTTTCTGCCAGCACCCAAACAGCCCCTGCTACGCTGACCGATTTTTTCCTTAAATGGGAGAAGTTACAACCAGAAAAAATTCACCTGCGCCAACCCGTCGGCGACGATTTTATCGACTACACCTGGGCCGAAGTAGGGCAACAGGCCCGACGAATGGCTACCTACCTGCAATCGCTGGGTTTGCCCCACGGCAGCAACATTGGGCTGGTGTCGAAAAACTGCGCCCACTGGCTCATTGCCGACCTGGCTATTTTCTTCAGCGGCCACGTATCAGTGCCGTTCTACGCCACGCTCAACGCCGACCAGATTCAGCAGGTGCTGGCCCATAGCGGCTGTCAGGTGCTTTTCGTAGGTAAGCTGGACGATTGGCCGGGCATGAAACCAGGTGTCCCAGAAGGCGTTACCCTCATTGGCTTTCCCGATTACGCCGCCATCAATGATGCCGATTTGGTATCCTGGGGCCATATTATGGCCACTAATGAACCCTTGCAGGCTGTTTATCTACCCCAACCCGACGACCTCTACACCATCATCTACACCTCTGGCACGACCGGCAATCCCAAAGGCGTCATGATAGACTACCGGGCCGTGTCGGAGGCGGTGCGGCAAACAGCCGGGATTATGAAACACAACACGCCCAACGCCCGTTTTTTCTCCTACCTGCCGCTCTGCCACGTGGCCGAGCGCAACGTGGTGCAGGCCACCAGTCTGGCCACGGGCGGCACGGTCTATTTCGCCGAATCGCTGGAATCGTTTGCTAAAAATCTGGCCGTGGCTAAGCCCACGCACTTCCTGGCCGTACCCCGCATCTGGACCAAGTTTCAGTTGGGTATTCTGGCCAAAATGCCCCAGAAAAAGCTCGATACATTTCTGAAAATCCCAATTCTGTCGGGGATCGTGAAAAAGAAAATCCGCGAAGGGCTGGGGTTGAATGACGCCGTGCTGATTCTGACGGGGGCTGCACCCATGCCCAAATCGCTGATTATGTGGTTCCGGCGGCTGGGTATTATCATCCAGGAAGCTTATGGCATGACCGAAAACCTGGGCGCCGTTAGCATGATGCCCCCCACCGACATCCGCGACGGGTCGGTTGGAAAAATTTACCCCGGCATGGCCGTGAAAATAGACCCGCAAACGGGCGAAATCCTGACCAAATCGGGCTGGCTCATGCGGGGCTATTACAAAGAACCCACGCTGACGGCCAGCGTATTACAGGACGGCTGGCTAGCCACCGGCGACGTGGGCACCCTCGACAAAGACGGGTATCTGACCATTACGGGACGGGTGAAGGAGATGTATAAGACAGCTAAGGGCGAATACATTGCCCCGTCTCAGATCGAGTTTGGTTTCGCCGACAATATGTTCATCGAGCAAATCTGCGTGGCGGGGCAACACTTGCCGCAGCCGCTGGCCCTCATCGTACTGTCGGATATGGGTCGTCAGGCCGAGCGCATTGCCGTGGAACGGAGTTTGGAAGACACCATCAACGCGCTAAATCCGAAACTACACAACTACGAACGGGTGCGAAAAATAGTGATCGTGCGCGACCCCTGGACGGTAGATAATAACCTGATGACGCCCACCATGAAGATTAAACGCAGCGTGATCGAAGCTCGCTATGATGCTCGCCTTCAGCCCTGGTATGACAATGACGAGGTCATTATTTGGGAGGAATAAACAATTTTTTCTCTGCATCGTTCTGTTCACAGAGCTCACGGGGAGCTTCCAGTATTCACTCAACCAAACAAATTAACGTCATGAACGAGACGACCGCTAGTGGTCTTTGGGACCAAATGAAAGGTAAAATCAAGCAAGCCTACGCCGACTTAACCGATGACGACCTGACGTACGAGGAAGGAAAAGAAGACGAAATGTGGGGCCGGGTGAAGGAAAAGACCGGCAAAACAAAAGACGAAGTTCACAAAGCCGTTGCCGATTTGTAAACCGCGACGCCTCAATAGTAAAAGCCCCGACGGTTCTTCCGTTGGGGCTTTTTTATACTATACGAAGAACTTTCACTTTTCAGACGTTCCACGTACCGACGTATATGGGTGTCAGTGAGTCGCAATGTGAACATTGTGTTAAATCATGCGTGAAACACGTTTGCACATTTCGCCGGAAGGCTTGACACGTATGGGGATATCGACCAACTTAGATAGTCCAATGGTCTATGTTTCACTTTATAACCGCTTGGATAATATGAGAATACAGATGCACGCTGTACGATTCACAGCCGATCAATCGCTACTGGATTTCATCCAGAAAAAACTCAACAAACTCGACACCTTCCACGACCACATCGTTAGCGCGGAGGTGTTTTTAAAACTAGAAGGCCCAGAGACCGCCAAAGTGAAAGACAAAGTTGTCGAGGTCAGGCTAAACATTCCCGGAAAAGAACTCTTCGTCACTGAACGTAACAAGTCGTTCGAGGGTGCTGTTGAGCACATCATGGACGTGATGAAAGACAAGCTCGTCCGCTGCAAAGAAAAACGGACCGACTTCTCCAGCCCCGCCATCATACAGGCACAAGACCAGCAGGAGCAGGAAGCCGTAGAGCAGGATGAGTACTAAAAAAAGTCGCTAGTCATAAGTCAATAGTCGATTGTCAAAAAAGGGTGCTGCCGGGTCACAAATTGTGATGTAGCAGCACCCTTTTTAACAATCGACCATTGACTGACAACTTGCCAGACTATTTTTTACAGTCCAAACGCCGCCTTGATCTGGTCGACGAAATCGAGTTTCTCCCAAGTAAACAGTTCCACTTCCATAGTCTTGGTGTGGCCGTTACCGCCGAAGGTTTTGGTGACGACCTCGTTTTTCCGGCCCATGTGGCCATAGGCGGCCGTTTCGGAGTAGATCGGGTTACGCAGTTTCAGGCGTTGCTCAATGGCGTAGGGGCGCATGTCAAAAATGCTGCCGATGGCTTCGGCAATGGCCCCGTCGTGCAGCTCGGTTTTGGCCGTGCCGTAGGTGTTTACATACAGGCCACAGGGTTTAGCCACGCCAATGGCATAGGACACCTGCACCAGTACCTGGCTGCACAGGCCCGCCGCCACCATGTTTTTGGCAATGTGCCGGGTAGCATACGCCGCCGACCGGTCAACTTTCGAGGGGTCTTTGCCCGAAAACGCACCACCACCGTGGGCACCCTTGCCGCCGTAGGTATCCACAATGATTTTCCGGCCCGTGAGGCCCGTATCGCCGTGGGGGCCACCAATCACAAACTTGCCCGTGGGGTTAATATAGTAGGTAATATCGTCGCTGAACAGGCTCTGTAGTTCGGGTTTCAGTTTCGCCTTCACGCGGGGAATCACCAGTTCGATGATGTCTTTGCGGATTTTGGCCAGCATCACGTCGTCAGCATCGAAATCGTCGTGTTGGGTCGATACCACGATGGTGTCGATTCGGATAGGCCGGTCATCGTCTGAATATTCAATTGTCACCTGCGACTTGGCATCGGGGCGGAGGTAGCCGATGAGGCCGGGTTCGGTGTTGCGAATCTGCGACATCTCGCGCAGGATGGCATGGGCCAAATCCAGCGGCAGGGGCATGTAGTTGTCGGTTTCGTTGGTAGCATAACCAAACATCATACCCTGGTCACCGGCACCCTGCGCGTTGGCTTTCGACTCGAAATCGTCGCCCACGGCGGCGCGGTCAACGCCCTGATTGATGTCGGCAGACTGATCGTGGAGGGCCGAAAATATCCCGCACGAATTAGCCTCGAACATATATTCGCTCTTGGTATAGCCGATCTTACGGATCACCTCACGCGTGATTTTTTGTACGTCTAAGTACGTCTCGGTCTTTATTTCACCCGCCAGCACCACCTGCCCCGTGGTTACCAAGGTTTCGCAGGCTACTTTACTCGACGGATCAAAGGCTAAAAAGTTATCGATGAGGGCGTCGGAGATCTGATCGGCGACTTTGTCGGGGTGTCCTTCAGAAACTGACTCGGACGTAAATAGATAAGGCATTGCGCTATCCGTTGGGACTTGGTTGAAGTGGCAAAACTAATCAAAAACCAGCAGTGATGGGTGAGGGAGGTGGCCACCGCTTTATTATCTCTGTCCGTTGCTACCCATGCACCCATGGGCAGAGTCAACCCCTCGGTAGCTCACCCACTGGAATAAGAAACCAACATGAGCCTGTATTTCGTTGACCTCCTGCTCGCTGCTGAACCAGTATTTTAGCGGTAGTTATCCGTCTTCATTCTGGATATTCCGTTTTTGCCATGCAACTGCAACGTGCCTGCGAGTATATGCTGAACCGGCTGACCCGCGAACTCGATTCGCGGCTGACCTACCATAACCTGTCGCACACGGTGGATGTGATGGCTCAGGCCACGCGTATTGCCCACGCCGAAGGCATTACGGATACGACGGAGTTAGACCTGTTGCAAACGGCGGCCTGTTTCCACGACAGCGGGTTTTTGCACGTATATGATGAGCATGAGGCCGAAGGGTGCCGGATTGCGTCTGACATTCTCCCCCGGTTTGGCTATTCACCCACCCAGGTCGAGGCCGTTTGCCGACTCATTATGGCGACCAGAATACCCCAGTCTCCCACCGACAAACTGATCGAAATCCTGTGCGATGCCGACCTCGACTACCTGGGTCGTAGTGACTACGGCTCCATCAGCCAAACGCTCCTGGCCGAGTGGGTTGCCTATGACCGAATTCCCGATCCAGCGCAGTGGGGGGCCATCCAGCGTGGTTTCTTGACGCAGCACCACTACTTCACAACCACCAATCGGCACCTGCGAAACGGCATGAAGCAAACTACATTGACGCAAGTTGGCGCGGCGGTGTAGGGCGGAACACCTCACTCCTCACGCAAAAATCTTTTTCCGCATCACGTCGAGGGCACCGGCGGTGAACGCACCCAGCGGCACAGTGCTCATGATGCGCAGGTCTTCCCAGAGGCTGGTGTCTTCGTCCAGAAACCGGAAGATGTTGGCGGGTGGGTTGCGCTCATACAAACGCGTGAAAATATCGTCGGCGGGGTGTCGCTTATTTTGCAGGACGTTCAGTAAAACACTGTCAAGCCAGGCTTTAAATGTCTTCGTAAACCACGAGGTTTCCCGCGCGGGTTTACCGGTAGTAGCCAACAAATCGACCAGCTCGCGGAGGTACCGTTGCGTGCGCTGAAAGGTATAGCCCGTAGAGGGTTTTGTGTACCCGCCCGACGTGCCGATGCGCACAATATGCTCAGCAGGATTCTCCGGTGCGGGTTCGTCCGACATCGGGATCACACCGTATTCGGTTTCGCTGATTTTATACTCCCCGGTGTCGAGGTACTGGTCGATGTAGGCCCGCAACGACGTTTCGTATTCGGCCATGTCGAGCAAATGATCGTTGAAAATAGTGTACTCCACCATCGCCGTGTTGGCATTGAATGGCAGTACATACAGAAACCGGCAGTCACCCTTCTGGGCCACCCGGAAGTCCATCATTCGGGGGTGATCTACGTCGAAACAGGGCTTTTCGGTGGTGATGACCCAGCCTTTGAAGTGCTGGAGCAGGTTATGGCGTTCTGGCTGGTTCAGGTTCATGGCATACGTGCTGTCGAACACGTAACTAGCCATAACCGGCTCATCGTCAACGATCAGGAAGCCACCATCAGGCGTGTCTTTCAGGCGATTGATGGTGCCCTGCCGCCGTTCGATGTTGGGAAACTGAGCCAGCCGCGCCTGAATATGCTGGTAGAAGTCGATGCCCCGCAGCATCTTGTACTGGTAATCGCCAATGTTGAGCGGCCCGGATAAGGTTGTTCCAAAAAAATCGACGGTGTTCCAGGTGCGGAAGAGAATATCCTCAAACGGACCGGCACCGCGCTCCCAAAAGCACCACGTGCGGTCGTTCTGGTTTTTGATTTCCCTGTCAATAATCAGTACCGACCGGTCACGCAAGGGCGACTGCGTTAGGTAATAAGCCAAACTCAGGCCCGCCATGCCACCACCCGCAATAATGAAGTCGTATTTTTTCATGCTCTCCATAACAGCGTCCCTAGTCTGGTTGGCTGTAAAAGTAAGTAGACCTACGGTGTTATTGGCCGGGCGGTCTACCCATCAACCACCCTACGGGCGAATGGTTTGCCCAATCCGCAGATCGGCCTGGGCAGCATCTTCTTCACCATTTACAAAACCATTGCCGGGGGTCGAATAGGCGTCGGGTTTGTCGCTGCTGAGCACTTGGGCCTTAAGGACAAAAATAGGCTGGGTGCTGGTGCCCGTTTTCAGCTTAAATGACCGCCTGATGCTGCCACCTGCTGGCACCGCCACGGCATCAGAAGTCAGCAACGCGCCATTACTGACCCAGCCGGGAGTGCTCTCAAAACTAATACCAGTGGGCAATTGAACCTGTATCTGCACTACCGATGCCGCCGCCCCGCCCCGGTTGGTCAGCGTCACGTAGCCAGTTAGTGTGTCGGTGGTGGCCACTACCCGTCGGCTCAGGGCCAACCCCAACAGCAACCCCGTCTTGGCCGGGTCAACGGGCGGCTGGTTTAACTGCAACGGGGGCAGGGGCAACTGATGCACATTGGGTGAACTGAACACCGCCGTACTGCCCGGATCACCCACCCGAAACGTGACGGTTGCCGCGTCATCTTCGCCGTCGCCCGTACCCGAATCGGGGCGGCTGTCGGGGTCGGTGTTCAGACCGAGCCTAATCTGTGCCGCCACCGAATACAGGCCGCTGGCGGTTGGGCGCAACCGTACCGTAAACGACGAGTCGGTACCCATGCGGTCAATAAACGCCGAAAATCCGTCGGGGTCAATCGTTACGCCCGGCGGGGCGGACACCAGTTGCAGGTTGGGTGGTAGTTTGCAGGTCCACTGGGTGTAAATCAGCCTGGCGTTGGGCGTTTGGTTCTCGGCTTTCACAGTCAACAAAATGTCGTTGTTGACGGGTACGTAGCTGCGATTCGTTTTCATCGACAGCCGCAGATCGGCGGGTGCCAGGGTGTCTTTGATCAGCACCACCGACGTGAAGGGACGCAAGGTCAACGGCCCTTTGTAATACTGATTCTTCACGTCGCGGTAGGTGTCCGTCAGTATAACGGTGCTGTCGCGTAGGGTGGGGTTATACACAATTTTGACGTACTCATCGGGTGGCAGACGTTTGTAATTTCCCTGGTTCAGACGCACATTATCAACGTAGAGCGGGGTAGCATCTTCCGGCACCTGAACCACAATAATAGCCTGCTGCTCAGCCGCATTAGCCACAAAATTGAGTGTGTGCGCAGCCCGCGTGGTACTGATTGGCACGGTATAGCGCTGGCTGAGGTCGCGGTAGGGGGCAAACTTCTGCCGCAAGAATACCTCCATCGACTTAGCGCCTCCCGCTACGGCGTCGAAAGAGAGACCGTAGCTCTCGGCGTTGGTAATCGCCCCAATCTCGACGGTGGCAACCTGGTAGGAATCGGCCTTGCCAGAGGGCGTTGGAAAGCTGATTTTCAGGCTCCCCCCGTCCAGTTGGCCCGACGAGGTCCAGGTCACCTGCCCGTTGCCATAGGGGCTGTAGGTGTACCAATTGTCAACCGAGGCATCGAACGTATTCGAGAAAATGGTGTAGCCATTACCACCCGACGGCAGGTATTCCGGGTAGTGCATGGGGTCGGTGCGGGAGTGCAGATCATGGCCAAACCGGGCCTGCCACGTCTCCAGCGGAATGCGGGTATATCCGTAGCTGTTGATCACCGCCTGAATGTTGTTGATGTTTGTAAACGGCGAGGCGTAGTAGTTGTAGTCGAAAAAGCCATACTGCTGCAAATCGTCGGCGTTCGATTCTACCTGCGCCGCGATCTGCACCGCCTCGCGACCTACAAAAATGTTGTTTCGCACGTCGTGTCCCCGCATCACGCAAATACCCGCGTCGTGGTACATCGTAAACTGCGACAAACCATTGTTGAACGAGGTGTTGCTATGCACCTGTACGTTACTGGTGGCGTGGAGGTAGATACCCCATTGTCGGGTTTGAAAAATCGTGTTGTCGCTGATCTCCACCTGCTCCACGCAGTTGTCGAGGAAGATACCGTTGGCCCCCGAATAGGCCTTTTGAAAGGAGCCTTCGGGCGCACCAAGGCCGTTATAAATGATATTCGACAGCAGGTGGATGTTGGTCATCGGTGCCTTGTTGCCGTTCCAGACGTACATGGCCCCGCCGTCGCTTTTGGTCATGCAATAATTAGAAATCACGTTGTGCCGAATCGTGGTATTGTTCCAGAACGTGATGCCGTTGTAGCCCACGCTGTCGATGACGTTGTTTTCGATGAGTACGTTTTGCCCCGCCGACTGAATGGCGTTGTATTGCCCGTCGCCGCTTTTGCCACGCCCCGGCACTGCTCCTACTTTACGAATGGTGTTATTTCGTAAAATAACGTTACGGTAG
>JBBRMP010000139.1:0-15334 GCA_038230755.1 Cytophagales bacterium
TGATAAGGGAGCTTTTTTTATTCATGCGGCAGCACTTCCCCCTTCAGGGGCTGGGGGGCTTTTACTTCAAATTCAGCTCATCTTCCACCCGTTGCACCTTTGCTTTCAGGGCGGCGTAGGTATCGTCGAAGGCCTCTTTGCTCGGCAATGGCTCGTTGACGCTGACGTAGAATTTGATTTTCGGCTCGGTACCCGACGGGCGGGCGGACACTTTTGTGCCATCGGCGGTAAAGAATTGAAGCACGTTCGACTGCTCGATACCCATCTTGCCTGCTTCAATCGGCGTCGTTTTTCCCGAAGCCATATCCAGCGTAGTCAGCGCGTCGTAATCATCGACCCGCACCACCGGCGAACCCGCTATTGACTTGGGTGGGTTGGCCCGGAAGTCGGCCATCATCTGCTGAATTTCTTCGGCACCGGCCTTGCCTTTCTTGGTGAGCGATACCAGTGCTTCGTAGTAGAAACCCGTTTGCTGGTACATTTCCATCAGCAAATCGAACAGGCTCAGGCCCTTGTCTTTGGCGTCGGCGGTGAGTTCGGCAATCATGGCGCAGGAGGCGATGGCATCTTTGTCGCGCACAAAATCGCCGATGAGGTAGCCGTAACTCTCTTCGCCGCCACCAATAAACTGCTCCTTGCCTTCCAACTCACGAATCACCTGAGCAATGTATTTGAAGCCCGTCAGCGTGTTGTAGCAGGTTACCCGGTATTGTGCACACAGCTTATCGATCAAATCGGTGGTGACGATGGTTTTGGCCACGAACTCCCTGCCTGTCAGTTTCCCCGCGTCTTTCCAGGCCCGCAGCAGGTAAAAAATGATGAGGCTGGCCATCTGATTGCCGTTCAACAACTCAAAATCGCCGTGGTGATTTCGGGCACCCGCACCCACCCGGTCAGCGTCGGGATCGGTGGCAATGATGAGGTCGGCGTTTTGGGCAGTGGCCTGGTCCAGCGCCAGTTGCATGGCAGCGCGTTCTTCCGGGTTCGGTGATTTCACCGTCGGGAAATTGCCATCGGGCTTGGCCTGTGCTTCCACTACGTTTACGTTGGTAAAGCCGAGTGCCGCTAAGGCACGGGGTACGAGCGTGATACCCGTGCCATGAATGGGCGTGTAGACGATGTTCAGATCGGCCTGCCGGAGAATGACGGCGGGGTTCACTGCGTTCGATTTTACCCGTTCGATATAGGGCGCGTCAATGGCCTCGTCGATGAGTTGAATCTTGGTGGCTACCCCGTCGAATTTGATGTCGCTTACCGATTTGATGGCGCTCACCTCGTCCACAATGTTTTTGTCGTGCGGAGCCACCACCTGCGATCCATCGTTCCAGTACACTTTGTAGCCGTTGTATTCGGGCGGATTGTGCGAGGCCGTTACGACCACGCCACCCTGACAGCCCAGTTGCCGAATGGCAAAGGACAGTTCGGGGGTGGGGCGGAGGTCAGAGAAAAGGTAGACTTTAATGTTGTTGGCCGAAAAAATGTCGGCGGCAATGCGGGCAAATTCGGGACTCATCCGGCGGCTGTCGTGGGCAATTGCCACGCTGATGTCCTGCCCCGCAAACGACTTGTTGAGGTAGTTGGCAAAGCCCTGCGTGGCGGCTCCCATCGTATAGCGGTTCATCCGGTTCGACCCCACGCCGATGACGCCGCGCAGTCCGCCGGTGCCAAATTCCAGGCTCCGGTAAAACGAATCGGTGAGTTCGGTGGTGTTGCCACTGTCGAGCAATTGCTGGATGGTGGCTTTCGATTCGGCGTCGTAGGGGCCGTTGAGCCATTGGTCAACGTTATGTTGCGTGGTGGCGTCGAGTTGTTGCGTGGTCATAGGAGATTTAGTGCTTGAAAATGCTGCGTCAAAATTACAACTACGCCAATGCCCCGCAAACCCGCTGCGTAGGTAGTACCAGGTGTTGGTGGTTAAGTAGCCATGACCGACCTGATTCTTTGACTACTTTGATCACTAAGCCTTTACCATTAAACCCACCTTCCCCTATGCCTCGCCTTCTCGCTATCCTCTCGTTCTGCCTGGTTTCGCTGGGCCTTTTCGCCCAAAACAAGACGTATACGTACCTCATTTACCACAAGCTATCGCCGGGGAAAACGGTGCAGGATGCCTTGCCGGTTGAGCGCGAATGGCGGGCGGTGAATCAGGCGGCGGTGGACGAAGGCAACATGATTGGCTGGTATATGATGGCCAAACAGATGACCTCGAACCCTAATCCGGCTGAGTATGATTACGTTACCGTGATTGTGACGCCCACCATGAACATCAAAGGCAGTTCGCCCGCCGCGATGGCCAAACTCTACGGCGATAGCACACAATCGCGCATGGCCAGTCTCAACGCCCGCGACCGCGCCACGGCCCCCGTCGTGAAAATGGAAGTGTGGGAATCACCCGGTACGTCGGCGTTTAGCCCTGATTTCTCGCCTGCAACAACGCCGGTGGTGGTGCTCGATTACATGAAACCGTACGACCCAAAAGCGGGCTGGGTCGTGATGCCACCAATGAAAGCACTTGCCGAAGCGCGGATGAAGGATAATTCACTGAGCGGCTGGGTATTGTCTAGGCTCATCTTGCCTAAAGGCAGTGAAAAGGGCTACAGTATGCTGGTGGCACAGGTTGGTATCAACGCGCCCAACATGGTCAACCCCGCCGAAGCGACCGCCACAGGCAACCCACTCACCGGCTCATACGACACGGTTCGGCAGGAAGTTTTTCGCATTCTGGAGTTTACAAACAGGCCTAAAACGGCAGCCGTCAAGTAGCTTTTAGCGTGGCACTTTTACGTATATTTGATTCAGACACAAGCTGTTTTTTGCCATGATCGCCAACGTTGACACAGAGAAAATAAGCGTTGAGGCCTTCCGCCAAATGGAATTCGCAGACGACGACACAGACCAGTATGAACTACTGGACGGTGAAATTGTGAAAAAGAAAGCTCCTGCCCCCCGCCATCAATTCATTCTTTCTGAATTGAATGATCAGATTAAGTCTTACGTGAAAGCAAATCAACTTGGTCGCGTAGTATTCGCGCCTATCGATGTGTTTCTGGACGAATTCACTGCCCCGCAGCCCGATTTGGTCTTTGTGGCGACCGATAAACTGGGCTTGATTACCAACGATGGCATTATGGGCGCACCCACGATGGTTGTTGAGATTATCTCGCCCACGTCGGTCTACCGCGACCGGGTGACGAAAAAAAACCTCTATGAACGGTTTGGCATCCAGGAATATTGGCTGGTCGACCCCGCCGATGCATACATCGAAATCTTTACCCTCGCCAATGGCCGCTATGAGCTGTTGAGTGCTGCTTCGGTGCAGGAGGGTATGCTGATCTCAAACGCCCTGCCCAGTTTGACCCTCGATTTAACGGGGCTGTTTGCGGAGTAAAAAACGCCCACGGCAATTCCATCACAGCTCGCTAGCTCACATACCGCTCCGTAATATGCCGTGCCCGTTCAACCGTCTCTAACAACAGAAGATGCCGGGGCGAGGCAAGGGCGGCTTCGAGTTCGGCGAGGGTGTCTTTAAACAGAAAATGCACGGGCACCTCGTGCGTTTCCATCTTCGATTTCAGGTACACCATGCGCGGCAGCGTGTCGCCGAGGGCGGCGGCGGCGTTGTATTCGCCTTTGGCGCGGGTCCACTCATCATCAGTGGGGCCGAAGTGGACGCGGAGTTCGGGCAGAGGACTGGCGAGGCGGGCAGCAAGACGTTCGTCAAGATCAGCGAGCATCTGTTTCAGGCGGAACGTGTCTTTGCCGGTACGAATCCGTTCGCGCAACGACTGCCGGATCAGGTACGTCAGCGAATCGCTCAGGTTCATGCCAATCTCGGCCATCTGCTTGAAAATCAACGACGTCGGCGACATGCCCGGAATGGTATTTGGGTCGTGGAGTAATACCCGCTGTGGGTCTCCCGGTTCGTCGCCGTGAGCCGGGCCTTCGGGCGTCAAAAACCCGTCGATGCGGGAATAGACGTTGATACCCAGTTTGGTAAATACCTGCTCAACAGCTAGTTGAATGGCCCGGTTGTTTTCGAGGCTGGTATCGACTGGAATCCGTTTTTTTGCCACGCTGCTGAGGTATTTGGTTTCGTAATCAAAGGCTGCGGCGTTAAAAATCTCGGTGGGAGGGAGGGCCACCGCCATGCCGTCGTCGTCCTGAATGACGCCGCACGAAAACTCCTGCCCCACGATGAATTCTTCAAACAGCAAGTCATCTTCGGCATTGATGGACGCCAGCGTGAGTGTGGTCGTTTTGGCATCATCGGCGAAACCGTCGAGGGTGGCGATGAGTTCAGACGGCCCGGTGACGTACTCGCCCGTGTTTTCAATCACGAGCGGGTAACCGATGGATGCGCTGAGCGTGGCGGTGCGTTGGGCGTAGTCGCGCTTGGCCTGCGCGTCCAGTTTCTCCCAATCCGGCAGCCCTACTTTCGTCGTGAAAAAGCACTGATTGACAGCCCGTTGGAAGGCAGCAAAGTCGTTTTCGCGCACAATGGCCACGCCAATAGACGACCCCTGATGCGGCGCTTTTACCACGATGGGCAAACTCAGGTGACTCACCAATGAGGCGAAAAACGCCCCTTGATCGGCCCGGTCCCAGTCGTCGCGGCTAATGGTGGCGGTCTTTTTCTGCTGCCCGTTCACCAGGGCGATCAGGTGGTTTTGCAGAATCTTGTTGATACCCAGCCCTGACCCCATAATGCCTGGCCCGGTGTAGGGCATTTTGTGCCATTCCAGTAACCCCTGAATAGCGCCATCTTCGCAATTGGGGCCGTGCATAGCCAGAAACGCCATGTCGAAATGCTCTTCAAACCATTCAGGTTCAATGCGTTCGCCGGGGATCACCTCATCGCCGTCTTCCAGCGATTCGTCATAGACCGAGAAACCATCAAGCGTGGGCAGCGAGTCGCGGATACCGGCGTGGAGCAGGAAACCTTCGTCTACCAGATAGAACCGGCCCCAACCGCTGACAAACACCAGCACCGGCTCAAAAAGGGCTTTATTGAGGTTGGCAAGGGCCGTGCGCCCTCCCGCAAAAGACACGTCGCGCTCCCGCGATGGTCCACCAAAGAATATTCCGATGCGCATAAAAAAGAAAGCCCCCTGGCCCCCGAAGGGGGAAGTGCTGCCGCATCAGTATTGCTTTCGCGGCAGCCCTCCCCCTTCGGGGGTCGGGGGGCTGTTAGTTCATAAAAGTAGTCCCGCCAACGTGGCCGACATGTAGCTGGCTAAGGTGCCGCAGATGAGGGCTTTGAAACCAAGTTTGGCCAGATCGGTGCGCCGTCCGGGGGCCAATTCACCGATGCCACCAATCTGGATGGCAATTGACGAGAAGTTGGCAAATCCGCAGAGCGCAAAGCTGGTGATGGCAATGGTTTTGGGGTCGAGGGTGGGTTTGAGTTTGACGAGTTCGATGTAGGCCACAAACTCATTGACCACCATTTTGGTACCCATCAACGCGCCTGCTGCTTCGACGTCTTTGCTGGGTACGCCCATTGCAAAGGCGAAGACCGAGAAGAGCTTGCCGAGCAAATAGTTCAGGCTTAGTGCTGGAAACCCGGCTACGCTGCCCGCCTTGCCCAAGAGCATATCGATCAGGGCGATGAGGGCGATAAATCCGATCAGCATGGCAATCACGTTCAGGCCCACTTTCAAGCCTTCCGACGCACCACTAGCGATAGCATCGAGCAGGTTGGCGTGGATTTTCTTGATCTCCAGTTTCACAACGCCCTGTGTGGTAGACACTTCCGTTTCGGGAAACACAATTTTCGAGATCACCAGGGCACCCGGCGCGGCCATGATACTGGCAGCCAGCAGGTAGGGTGCCGGTACGCCCAGCGAGATGTATACGGCCAGTACGCCCCCCGCAATGCAGGCGAAACTACCCGCCATGGAGGCCAGCAGTTCGGAGTTGGTCATGGTGGGCAGATACGGTTTGATCATAATCTGCGCCTCGACCTGCCCCACAAACGTACTCGCTACGTTAGACAGCGCTTCGGCCCCGCTCACGCCCATGAGCCACTTCATCACCCGCGCCATCACGGCCACAATGCGCTGCATGATGCCGAGGTAATAAAAAATATTGACCAGCACAGCCACGAAAATGATGGTGGGAATGACCTTGAAAAAGAACACGAAGTCGTTGCCGGTGCCAAAGGCCCGTGACATCAGCCCCGTTTTTACGAGTGGCCCAAACACAAATTCGGCCCCACGGTCGGCGTTGATGAGGGTTTTGTTGACCAGGAAACCGAGGTATTCAAAGACCTGCTTACCCGTCTGAGTTTTTAATACGAACACGGCCAGACCGAATTGCAGGGCCAGCCCAACCCCGACGGTGCGGTAATTAATGGCTCGGCGGTTGTTCGACATGGCAAATGCAATGCCTAAAATGAGGGCAATGCCCAATAATCCAGTAAAACGCTCCATGCGGTAGTTGGTGGTACGAAAGAGAGGCCCGGCGGTATCTCCGCGTTTTGAATGGGCGGGCGAAGATACAAAAAACGGTCGGTGAGCTAACGCGGACGTCAGGCCGTTTGGCATGCAACATGTACAACCCCTTTGATTTAAAAAGGGCAACTGGAACCGTTATTGTTTATTGGTGTATAGCAAGGCCCAGCGGGCCGCAACGTTGGTAGAAAGGTAGTTTGCTGCAAAGCCTATTAGCCCCAGCGGGGCGTAACGTGCGGACGATTGGCCAAACGCACATTGCGCCCCGCTGGGGCTTTGTTAACCTAATCACACCCGCCTTCCTACCGATGTTACGGCCCGCTGGGCCTTGCTATACACCAGCCAGGAGACAGTGCCAATCCACCCCAGCACGGCCAGAAACGTAAATTTTTGTACCACAGGCAGCCAGTCGAGGTGCCAGGGAATATGGTAGATTATGTTGTTGAGCAGTACCAGCAATAGACAAAGGCCACCCGCAGCCAACAGCCGAATATACCGTCCTTGATATAGCCCCAGCAGGGTAAGCAGGAGTGGCGGCAGGGCCAGAACGCCGGTCAGATTGATGGCCGCGTCGTGGTAGGCCGAGGCCACAAACGGGGCCACGAGCATGGCCGTTACGCCGGGATATCTCATCAGAATTCGCTGTCGACGCGGCTGTGAAAACAGCCGGGGCAAGGTCAGCCAAAACACGGCCAAACTCACGCACAGCACCATCATACCCGTCGTAGCTACGGGTGCGGCAGGATTGGGTTGGCCGTTCTTGGCCGTTTCGCCCGTCAGATCACACCAATAATTGGTGAGCCAGTTGAAGCCAGCGGCGGCGTGATCAGCGTTTGACCCGCCAGGATATAACGCCGTAGCCCAGCCGCAAAGACAGACAAAGATGCCAATGCCAAACAGGGGGAGGAGTGATAGACGAAAGCGGTGACAAAGCGGCGGATGCATACAAAACGGGCTGCAACAAACAATGTATTGCTCAATGTAGCCGGTTGAATACCGAGGCGCAAACGATAGTGGATGGACGGTCAGTTCGCCGCAATCAGATTATTGGTAAATAACAACGAAACGTCAATTCTCTCGTCGATTAATTTATTATCGTAAAGCCAGTTGATGAAATCCTGCCAGCGTTCAGTAGTCATTTTACCCCAGCTTTCTTTAGTACCATACGCTACATTGGTTTCCCGTTGACTTTGCACTAAATCAATCGCTTCGGCGTCATGTTCCGTAACGTATTTTTTTAGAATAGCTACACTTTCGTCGATAGCTGTTGTGGCGAATAAAAAGCCATTGCGAGTGGCCGAAATGAATTTGGTATATATGTCCTTGTTTGCGATAACATCAGTTTCAAGAGCCGCAATAACCGGCGAATAACCGTAGGGAATACCGTAGTCTGCGAGACGAAAGTAATTTAG
Organism: Cytophagales bacterium; assembly: GCA_038230755.1. Lineage (GTDB taxonomy): Bacteria > Bacteroidota > Bacteroidia > Cytophagales > Spirosomataceae > Fibrella. The sequence continues at coordinate 7,865 of JBBRMP010000139.1, forward strand.
TTCGATTTTGTTATTCTTCGCTTCTACGCCTTCCCAGTTCGTGAAAATCCAGGTAGCTGAGTATTCGTCAGACAATAACGTATTCCAGATACCTAATTTCGCGGGGTAGGCCACATCGATTGATCCCGCACCCCCATCATTACGAATCATTTGCTCTACGATTTTATCTTCATACCGCGCTTTGTACGACGCATACGTCTTGCTGTCTAACAGGCTGGGTCGATCAATCCCGCTCGATTTCAAGGTAACAATCGCGCTCATATCCTGTTGCAAAAGGGCCGCAATAGCGCGGATATGCATTGGCTGATCTTTGGTGTAAAAACTCAGCATACTTTCCGACGGGACAATGGCAAAATCGACTTCACCATTTTCTAGTCGCTTGGCGGGCGTAATGGCATAATTGTCAGTTAACGGGCTGATGATCTCAAGCTCAATGTCCTGCTCTTTGTAAAACCCTTTTTCAAGGGCGATAAAAAAACCGGTATGGTTGGTATTGGGTGTCCAGTCGAGGGCAATGCGCAGTTTATGCATGGTTGATAATTGTAAAGTAAGTATGTCAACAAAAAGCCTCGCTGAGTTTTGCTGAGCGAGGCTTAAGAAATGGGTTTATCCGTTCATCTAATTAATCTTCAGCACGGCCATAAATGCCTCCTGCGGAATTTCGACGTTGCCGACTTGCCGCATCCGTTTTTTGCCTTTTTTCTGCTTGTCCAGCAGCTTGCGTTTCCGCGAGATATCGCCGCCGTAACATTTAGCCAGCACGTCTTTACGCAGGGCACTCAGCGTTTCGCGGGAAATGATTTTCTGGCCGATGGCCGCCTGAATGGCAATCTCGAACTGCTGACGGGGAATCAGCTCGCGGAGCTTTTCGCACAGCTTCTTGCCCCACTCATATGATTTGCTCCGGTGTACGATGGCCGACAACGCATCGACTTTCTCGCCGTTGAGCATCACGTCGAGCTTCACCATGTCCGCTTCGCGGTTGTCCATAAACTCGTAATCGAGGGAGGCGTACCCGCGCGAGATGGTTTTGAGCTTGTCGAAAAAGTCGAAAACGACTTCGGCGAGGGGCATTTCAAACTGAAGTTCCACGCGGTCGGCGGTGAGGTAGACCTGATTTTTCAGCAGGCTTCGCTTGTCCATGCACAGGCCCATGATACCGCCCACGTAGTCGGCCTTGGTAATGATCTGCGCCCGGATGAACGGCTCTTCGATGTAGTCGATCAGGTTGGGTTCGGGCATTTCGGCGGGGGCCGACACCTGTAGTAGTTCGCCTTTGGTGGTCATCACCTCGAACCGCACTGAGGGCACCGTGGTGATCACCGTCATGTCGAATTCGCGTTCCAGCCGTTCCTGCACGATCTCCATGTGCAACATGCCCAGGAAGCCGCACCGGAAACCAAAGCCCAGGGCCGCCGACGTTTCGGGTTCCCAGACCAGAGCGGCGTCGTTGAGTTGCAGCTTTTCCATCGCCTCGCGCAGTTCTTCAAACTCGCTGGTTTCCACGGGGTATATGCCCGCAAACACCATCGGTTTCACGTCGGCAAACCCCTGAATGGCCACCGTTGCGGGCTTGTCGAAGCTGGTGATGGTATCACCTACTTTTACTTCTTTGGCCACTTTGATGCCCGAAATCAGGTAGCCCACGTCGCCGCACTCCATCCGGTCGCGGGGTTCCTGCACCAGGCCCAAAATACCAATTTCGTCGGCATTATATTCTTTGCCGGTGTTCATGAACTTCACTTTCTCGCCCTTGCTGATCGACCCGTTTTTGATGCGGAAAATAACCTCGATGCCCCGGTAGGAGTTGAAGTGCGAATCGAAAATGAGGGCTTGCAGCGGCGCGTTGGGGTCGCCGGTGGGGGGCGGAATCCGCTCGACAATGGCCGCCAGAATTTCGGGAACACCAATGCCTTCCTTGCCCGATGCCGGAATAATATCGTCGCGGTCGCAACCCAGCAGGTCCACCATCTCGTCTTTGATCTCTTCGGGCCTAGCCCCCGGCAGGTCGATCTTATTGAGGACGGGGATGATGACGAGGTCGTTGTTGAGGGCCAGATACAGGTTTGAAATGGTCTGAGCCTCAGTGCCCTGCGAGGCATCGACCAGTAGCAATGCCCCTTCGCAGGCGGCAATGGACCGCGATACTTCATAGCTGAAATCGACGTGGCCGGGCGTGTCGATCAGGTTGAGCGTGTAGGTCTCGCCGTTGTGGACATAGTCCATCTGGATAGCGTGGCTCTTGATGGTGATGCCCCGTTCGCGCTCCAGGTCCATATTGTCGAGCAGTTGGGCTTGCATATCGCGGGCACCGACGGTTTGGGTAAACTCCAGCAGGCGGTCGGCAAGGGTACTTTTGCCGTGGTCGATGTGGGCGATGATGCAGAAATTACGAATATGTTTCACGTTGAAAGAACGGGGGTTGCATGTGTCTTTTAAGGCGCAAAAATACGCAAAAAAGGAGTAGCAGCAGGCAGTGGACAGGGCTACTCCCTTTCTTACCTTTGTACTATATGCTTCGACAACTACGCTTCATCCTATTATTGTTTCCTTTTTTCTCCCATGCCCAAACCCTGCATGTTGCCCCAACCGATTCGGTGGTTCACCTGGACGGGCTGCTGACGGAGAGCATTTGGCAACGGGCCGAAATTGCCGGAAATTTCACCCAGAACTTTCCCAACGACACCGCGCGGGCCTACAACGACACGCAGGTACGCATGACCTTCGACGATACCCACCTCTATATTTCGGTGGTGTGTTTCGACAAAAATCCCGAAAAACGGTTCACGGCTTCGTCGTTGAAACGCGATTTCGAGTGGGACCAGAATGATAATTTCACCCTCTACCTCGACCCTTTCGGCGACCGGATCAACGGGTTTACGTTCAACGTGACGCCCTATGGTGTAGAGCGCGAGGGCCAGATGTTCAACGGCGAACGCGTGGCTGCCGAGTGGGATAACAAATGGCGGTCGGCGGTGGCGGTGCTGCCCGACCGGTGGCAGGCCGAACTGGTCATTCCATTCAAGAGCTTTCGGTATCGGAAAGGGTCGTCGTGGTTTCTGATGAATTTTGCCCGTCACGACCTCAAAAACAACCAGCGCACGGCCTGGCGACGGGTGCCGGTGGCTTACCGCATCTCGGCGCTGGCCTTCGCCGACACCGTCCGGTTTGATCGGCCGTTGCCTGACCCAGGTCCTAATATCTCACTCATTCCCTACCTCAGTTCTCGTTACAGCGATGACTTAGGTCAGCCGGGTGATCTGGGTGGAAAACGCACGTTCAAGCAGGGTATCGGCTTCGACGCCAAAATTGGTATTACGCCCTCGCTCAACCTCGATTTGACGGTAAACCCTGATTTCTCGAACGTGGAGGCTGACCAGCAGGTGACGAACCTGAGCCGGTTCGAGCTATTTTACCCCGAACGGCGGCAGTTTTTCATCGAAAATCAGGACCTCTTCGCTCAGTTTGGTTTCGAGCGAAACCGCCCGTTTTTCAGTCGCCGCATTGGCATCAGCTACGACACTACCACGGGCGTGATTGTGCAAAACCCATTGCTCTACGGGGCGCGGCTGAGTGGTAAAGTGGGCAAAGACTGGCGCGTGGGACTGCTCAACACCCAAACCGCCGACAAGCCGGAACGGGGCATTACGGGCCAGAATTATACGATGGCCGTGGTGCAGCGGCAGATTTTTGGGCGGTCCAATATCTCGGCCATTCTGGTGAACCGGCAGGGCATTGGCAACCTGCCCGACAGCCTGCGTTACACCCGACTGGCGGGGCTGGAATACAAGCTGCAAACGGCTGATAACCGCTGGAGTGGCAAGCTGTTTTACACCCGCGCCTTCCGCGCCGACCAACCCGGCGAACGGCGTAGCGGCGTTGATATTCAGCAGGATGCATATACCCACGGGGGGAGTTTGACCTATGCCATCCGCAACCTGACTGCCACCTGGACGCACGAATACGTGGGGCAGCAGTACAAAATCAACGACCTCGGCTTCGTAAACAGGCAGGGCTACTGGCGGTTTACCCCCGAACTGGCGGGTACGTTTTATGTACCGGGCAACCGTAAACTGATCTCGCACGGGCCTTTCACCGACCTGCTGCTGGTTCGGAATAAAGACGGACGATTGACCGACCGCGAATGGAATGCGGGCTATAACTTACAATTCCGCAGCACGGCCGAAGGTGGGCTGGGCTATTACGGCTACTACACGTACCTGTTCTTCGCCTACGACCCCACCAACTCCGATGGACGCGAGCTGCCTGAAGGCTCTGGCTACGCGACGCGGGGCTTGTTTGGCTTTTTCAACACCGACAAGCGTAAGCTGTTTAATGCAACCTTCGAGGGGTATTCGGGGGGGTATTTCAACGGGCGAAACACCAACGTCACGGCGCAGGTGCAGTATCGGTTTCAGCCCTACGGCTCGGTGAGCGTCTATAGCGAATACAACAACATCCGGCTACCGGAGCCTTATAAATCAGCGCAGTACGTGCTGGTTGGCCCCCGGCTGGACCTGACGTTTTCGCGAAAATTATTCTGGACTACCACAGTACAGGTCAACAGCCAAACCGATAATACGCTACTCAACACGCGCCTGCAATGGCGCTACGCCCCGGTGTCTGATTTGTTTGTGGTATATCAGGAAAATTATTTCCCCGGTTCGCTCACCAGCAAGAACCGGGCACTGGTGTTGAAACTGTCGTACTGGTTTAATGTGTAGCCACGCAGTACGGAGTTCGGCAAACGTTAACCGAAACGGGAATGTTGTATGTTTACGAACAACTAATTAATGAAGCAGGCCATGGTAACGAAACCGAAAGTTCATGATTTGGGTAAAGCCATTCAGCGTATGAAAGCAGATAAGGAAGCTATTACCCGGAAATTAGACGAGGAATATGCCTCAAAACGAGCTAAGCGTGCCAAATCGAACCAACCTGCCGAATTACCTACTGAACGTTAAAGGCGAGAAGGTTTTCTTCAAAACAGACTAGGGGTTAGCCTATGAAGTTTATTTGGCTCCCGGAGCTGATTATTTACCTGACATTGCTTTTGCGCCGCTGGTAAAAATGTTGGGTATCTACTAGGAGCCAACTGATATTGTAGCCGTTTATGACGAGCGTGTTAGGAACACAGCCATCTCAGCCATCAACCATTTCTTTCAAGAGCAACCTGACCTCGTGCTAGTCTACGTCTGCGATATGATGGACGGGCGGCAACGACAGCGGAGTTTACTGTTCGACCGTTGGTTTCGCGAATTCGGAGCGGGCTATTGTAAACTGGCTTACACCAATGATGTGGAAACCTACTGCAGCATGATCTTCCGCGAAGGCCATCCCTACGCCGTTGACATGGCCGAAGCCGTTGACCTGTATATCCGTTATAAAGAAGACCTCTGACCAAGCCTTTTTTTTGTTAATACGCCTCCGTTAAATAGGGCAGGTATGGCTCCAGTTTATCCGTCGATTTAAAGGCGCTAACCTGCAAAATGCGGTTAGTATAGGCGTCGTGGCGGATTTCGACGTAGAAACTGTCGAGGCTGTAGAGTAGGAAAATAAACTCGTCCTCGTACCGGTTGGCCAGCACACTTCCCTCGAAATAAAGGGCATTCAATTGGTCTTCGGTGTCAAGGCTGGTGAAGTGGGCGGGGTCCATACGGGTGTCGATTTAAGGCGAAGATAGGCGGAAAAAGAGTTTGCAGTTTTCAGTTTATAGTTTTCAGTTGGCTGTTGCGCCAACAACTGTTTGTGTATCAGCTAACTCTAAACTAAAAACTATAAACTCTTTTTTTACAACGTTACCCGCTTTCCTTCTTTTGCTGACCGATAAATGGCTTCGACAATGCGAATGTCGGCCAGGCCTTCTTCGCCGGGGACCAGCACGGGCTTGTTTTGTATAATGGCCTGTGCGTCGTTGTCCATCTGCGTCATTTGCTGGAAGGGTGCTTTGTAGGCTACGTCGGTTTTGAAACCGTTGCTGCCGGTGCCCTTCACGCCGTCGTACGCTGAATACGGCTCCATGTCCAGCGTACCTTTTTGGCCCGTTACGTGCAGGAAATTCATGTTCATACCGTAGCTGCTTTGCACCGCCGCCCGCGCCCCGCTCGGGAATTCGAGTTGGGCCATGCTGGTTTCGTCGAGGCCATTTTTGTAGACCTCCGGGCGGGTGGTGTATTGCTGAGCCGTGAGGGCAATCGGCTCTTCGCCAGTGGCGAGGCGGGCACCCTGCAGCACATACACGCCCATGTCGTACATGACACCGCCGCCCATTTCTTTCTTCTGTTTCCAGTGATCTGTCCGGCCATCATAGTACCCCGCCGAGCAGCTCACCATCTGAATTTTGCCGATGTTGCCCTCGCGCAAATACTTGCGGTAGGCCTGCGTGTTGGGGTCATGGTGCAGCCGGTAGCCCACCGTAAGTACGCGTTTGTTGGCCCGGCACACGTCGATCATGTTCTGGCATTCCTTTGCCGTGACGGCCATTGGCTTCTCCACCCAGACGTGCTTACCAGCTTTGGCGGCCCGAACAACGTACTCCTCGTGCATCGACGGCGGCAGCACCACATACACCACGTCGATGTCCTCATTGTTGGCAATCTGGTCGAAGGTCTGGTACGAGTAGATGTTTTTGTCGGGGATGTTGTACTGCTTTTTCCACGTTTCGGCCTTGGCGGGGGTACCCGTCACGATACCGGCGAGGTAGCAGTTTTTGGTCATCTGAAGCGCCGGGGCCAGCAAATCGGTGCTATAATAGCCTAGCCCAACAAGGGCCACGCCCAGCTTATCTTTTTTGGGCCGGGGTCGCGTTCGACCCGTGGCCGCCAGCAACATGTGTGGCGATACAATAGTGGAGGCCGATGCTGCGGCGGAGGCCAGCGACAGGGTTTGGAGAACGGTACGACGAAGCATGATGATTTACCGCAAGGGTGCGAAAGTTATACCGCAAAGAAGGTTGGCCTCTTTATCTACCACAAACTACGCATCAGTCAATCCTTTACCACTGAGGATTTTCGGTGTATACTTTTCAACCCTCGACTCTCTGGTTTTGGCTTGTTTGGGTGCCGAAAAACAGAGAAGGTAAGCTCGTTGCCGACCTGGCGTTAAGGCATCAAAAGCGGTTGTCAACGCCGGATTTTCGTCTAATTTATGCTGGAACTCTTTGGGTACTGTGTATTCGGTCGTCTTTTTTAACGCTACTGTCAGCCCGAGTCTTTCTACCTCACAGGCTTCATAGATATAGGCGGTCAACATAGCACTCATTTTCGTTATTTCCCGAACACTGGTAAACCGAATTTGCCGTGCCGACTGCACATTCTCCGTTTGCCGAACGTAACTGTTTAGGTAGTCCACTGAACTGATAATCAAGCACTTGCAAAGTTAAAAATCGCAAAAGTATTTAATGTCTAAAAATCAAGTAGTTGATTATCAGCACATTAAGATTTTTGCTTAGTTTAACTCATAAATTAGAAA
>JBBRMP010000140.1:0-15278 GCA_038230755.1 Cytophagales bacterium
ATAGTCGGCTTGCGCACGAGTATGCTTGCGCAGGCCGACTGTTGACCGCAGCGGCGGACCGTCATTGACTTATGACTTACGACTCTCTTTTTCTAATTCACTAATTCGTTTTTCCAGGTCGGGTAGTCGGCGGAAGATGGCTTGCGAACGCATGTTGTCGCGTAGCGAAAAAGCCGTTGAGCCATTGAGCGAAATGCCTTCTTCGATTACGTTTTTGCCCACACCCGACTGGGCGCCAACTTTGGTGCCGTTGGCAATGGTCAGGTGCCCGGCAAAACCCACCTGACCGCCTATCACGCAGTTGTCGCCAATACGGGTTGAGCCAGCAATGCCCGTTTGGGCGGCAATAACCGTGTTTTTGCCGATCTCGACATTATGGCCAATCTGGACCAGGTTATCGAGTTTAGCCCCCTGCCGAATGACAGTTGACCCCATCGTGGCGCAGTCAATCGTGGCGTTGGACCCCACGCTGACGTGGTCCTCCAGAATCACATTGCCCAACTGGGGAATGGTCTTATAGGTGCCGTCGGTCTGGGGAGCGAAGCCAAAACCATCGGCCCCGATCACGGCGTTGGGGTGAATGACGCAGTGATTACCCACCACGGTATTGTCCATGAGTTTGGCCCCCGAATGCACGACGGTATCGTCACCGATGCGCACATTATCACCGATATAAGCCTGGGGGTAGACCTTAACGTTCTGCCCGATCTGGCAATTTTTGCCGATGTACGAAAACGCTCCCCGATAGGCTTGTTCACCCATGGTGCTGCTCTCGTGCATGAACGAAGGCTGCTCGGTGCCCACCCGCGCGAGGTTGACAAGCCGATAGTATTCTTCTAATAATTGGGTAAATGCTGAATACGCATTTTCCACCCGGATTAGGGCCAGCCCAACCGGCTCACGGGGCGTGAACGAATCGTCGACAATCACGGCCGAAGCGCGTGTTTCGTACAAAAAGGATTCGTATTTGGGATTAGCCAGAAACGATATGCTGCCCGGCGTTGCTTCCTCAATCTTTGATAACTGGTTGACAGTCAGCGAATCGTCGCCATCTACGTGACCATTGAGTAAAACGGCTATCTGCCTGACTGTGAACTCCATAAACGTGGGTTGACCCTGAGATTGCTCGTCATTTTCTATGACATTTGGGCGGCTAAGGTAGCCAACAGATTGCACTATTCGTATAAATGGGGGATTAATTCAACTAATTGTTACCCCCGTGCAACGGCCCAATCCAGCTCCCTTGCCCAGCACACATAGTGCCGCCGAACGATGGTCGAGAGCGCACCAATGTTGGCCAGTTCCGAGGCGTCGGCAATGTCGCGGACGTAGCCCGTTTTGGATTTTATTTTGATCGAATCGCCCGTTGGCATATACGCTGCGTTCGACGCCTGTCCTTCCACCAAAAAATACGACAGCTCATCGTCTGAGATACCCTTAGCCCGCAGTTTATTGGCTAATTCATCAATCAGTTCGGGCGAAAACGGCTCGTTCGAGAGTATGATTTTGTACAGGTGCCGGTCGAGCAGCATGTGGCAAAGCGTGGCCAGCACAGTGTCGGGGTGGGTGGCCCAGGCCTTCACGCAGGCCCAAACATCATAGTCATCCAGCCGTGTAAATGACTGTAAATAAGCGGGATTAGCTCGGAAATCGTTCATCGAAATGCTTTCACGGAGAAACAACAGGAAGTCGGGTAGCCCGTCAAGCCGTTCGCGACCGGAATCCGCGTTGCGCAGCAGAAACCGCGCCCGCCGCAGTATCTGCACCAGCATGGATTCGCAGCAAATAGATGTCTTATGCAGGTATACCTGCCAATACATGATCCGCCGGGCGTTCAAAAAATTCTCGACGCTCAGGATGCCTTTATCTTCTACTACGAGCTGATCATTATCTAGGTCAAGCATTTTAATGATGCGCTCGGCCCCAATGGTCCCTTCGGCCACGCCTGTGTAGAAACAGTCGCGGTTGAGGTAATCCATTCGGTCCATGTCGAGTTGGCTGGAGATGAGCTGGTGGAAAAACGGGCGGTGGTAGGTACCTTCAAACATGGCAATAGCCAGGGTCAATGCCCCGCCAAACTGCTCGTTCAGATCGTGCATGAGCATAAGCGAGATGGCCTCGTGGGGTACGTCTTCCAGAATGCAGCACTCCAGCACGTGCGAAAACGGCCCGTGACCAATGTCGTGGAGCAGAATGGCGATCTGCGCCGCTTCGCACTCAGCCTCAGAGAGTTGATTGCCTTTGTTGCACAGTGTAGCCGTGGCCTGTCCCATCAGGTGCATGGCACCCAGCGCGTGGTGAAAACGCGTATGCAACGCCCCCGGATAAACGTATTCCGACAGGCCAAGCTGCTTGATCCGCCGCAACCGCTGGAAATACGGATGCTCGACCAGGTCGAAGAGCAACGGCGTAGGAATACTGATGAAACCGTAGACCGGGTCGTTGAGTATCTTCTTTTTGTTGGCCATTGGGGGTGAAGTTTTCAGTTCAGCGTCTCTTGTACACTATTTCCTACTAAACCGTTTTGCCATGAAATTTCGGTAGAAAGGGCATAGATTCAACAAAATGGCCTACTTTTGTGCTGTCTTCAATCGTAGAAAATGAAGATAAGGGCTTGTAACTCAGTTGGTTAGAGTAACTGACTCATAATCAGTAAGTCCCTGGTTCGAGCCCAGGCTGGCCCACGAATTTGCCCCGCAGACACGCTGTTTGCGGGGCATTTTTGTTGCTATCATCGTAAGTTCGCCGACGTATTCCATCAACAAACCAATGACCGTACAGACAATTGATACCGGATTTTTTAAGCTCGATGGCGGCGCGATGTATGGCGTGGTGCCCAAGTCGATCTGGCAGCGGCTAAATCCCGCCGATGAGCGCAACCTGTGCAACTGGGCCATGCGCTGTTTGCTCATCGAGGCAGCCGGGCGGCTGGTGCTGGTGGATACAGGGCTTGGCAACAAGCAGGACGAAAAATTCTTCAGCCACTACCAGCCCCACGGCGACGCTACGCTGCAATCGTCTGTGCGCCAGGCTGGTTATGACCTTGCCGACGTGACCGACGTGCTGCTCACCCACCTCCACTTCGACCATGTGGGCGGGGCGGTGGAGCGGATAGGTGAGGCGTTGCTGCCCGTTTTTCCGAAGGCTACGTATTGGTCACACCCGGCGCATTGGGACTGGGCGCTGAACCCGAATCCCCGCGAAAAAGCGTCTTTCCTGAAAGAGAATATCCTGCCCATTCAGGAGAGCGGTCAACTCCGATTCTTCGGCGATGATTTTCTGGGCCTGCCCGGCCTGGGGCTGGTCTACGTAGATGGGCATACCGAAAAGATGGCCCTGCCTAAACTCACTGTGGGCAACAAAACCCTGCTTTACTGCGCCGATCTGATCCCGTCGGTAGGGCACGTGCCGCTGCCCTACGTAATGAGCTATGACGTGCGGCCGTTGTTGACGATGGACGAAAAAGCCCGGTTGCTGGCACAGGCCGCCGCCGAGGGCTGGATACTGGTTTTCGAGCATGACCCCGTTAATGAGGCAGCTATCGTTGAGCAAACTGACCGTGGGGTGCGGGTGGTACAGACGGGAAAATTAGCCGACTTTTTGTGAGTTGATCGTTCTAATGATGGTGAGGTCTTTGGTTGTTAGTAAACTATCGAATCGTCAACGTCGTTTTATTTTCGGACCATCTGATGGCATTGGCTACTCACGTATTGACATCACCAGGACGTATGAAAATTGGATTGGTTTTATCGGGGGGCGGGGCACGTGGCATTGCGCACCTCGGCGTTATCAAAGCCCTTCAGGAACAGGGTATTGTAGTGCATCAGTTGGCCGGCACCAGTGCCGGGGCCATCACGGGTGCCCTGACCGCCACGGGCTATACGCCCGACGAATCGCTGAAAATAATTGAGTCGTCGTCGTTTGTGCGGCACCTGCGCCCCGCCTGGAACCGGATGGGGCTGCTGCGCATCGATACGGCCATTGATCTGTACCGGAAATATATGCCCAAAGACAGCTTCGAGGGGCTTTGGATACCGCTGCACGTGGCTGCCGTTAACCTCACCGACGGCCAGTTGGTCATCTTCGATAAGGGCGAACTAATCCGGCCCGTACTGGCTTCGTGCTGCCTGCCTGGCATTTTTGAGCCGTTGCTAATCAATAAAAAACAGTTTGTGGATGGGGGCATTCTAAACAACCTGCCCGTGGAAACCATCGCTGATCAGGTCGATTTTATCATCGGGTCGCACTGCAACCCGTTTCCGGCGCATAAGCCTATTCGTACGGCGCGGGGTGTCATCGAGCGGAGCCTGGTGCTGTCGGTTCAGAGCAAAACGAGGGAAAAGCTGGCCCAGTGCAACCTCACCATCGAGCCGCCTGAACTGGCCCGGTTCAGCGTAACAGACATTCGCCATGCCCGCGAGATTTTTCAGGTAGGGTACCGGTTTGCTCGAACCGTCCGGGTAGCAGAGGCTATGGCAGCACCTATAATATCTTGATAATCAATGGTTAACGAGCCTTTGTCTTATCAGGCCTGCACTACCTAGTGCAGGTTTTTTTTGTTTATGTTTCTGGATGCAGTGTTTTTAGTTGAGTAGTACTGCTACATATTGAAAAATACTCAGATTTTTAAGAAAATTACTGCCTAAAAATTCGACTTTATAAGTATTAATACAAAAATACTATACAAAGATGTCAGTAGATAATATTGGCCAAATACAAAAAGTCAAAATATTATACTGGCAATTACTTTTTGGCCGAACTAATTGCTTAAGTCTTGCCAGATTTATAAGTTTGCAGTAAAGAAACAGTTCTTGTCTTAACTTAAACAAATGGTATGAGGAAATCTCTATGGGTAGGCCTGCTACTGGTAGGTCTAAGCTGTGTAACAGCATTTGCCCAGGAACGAACAGTTACCGGGCGTGTCACATCTGCCGACGATGGATCAACAATGCCGGGTGTGTCAGTTGTGATTAAAGGCACCACAAGAGGAGCCAACACCGACGCGAACGGCGCGTATTCGATAGCGGTGCCTGATAAAGGGGCCAGTCTGATTTTCAGTTTCGTGGGGTCGACACTACAGGAAGTTAGCGTCGGCAACAAATCGGTTATCGACGTTCGTATGGCCGATGACTCCAAGCAACTCAATGAAGTGGTGATTACGGCCAACGGTATTCAGCGGGAGCGCAAAGCACTGGCCTATGCCATTACCAACATAAAGGGCGACGCGCTGCAGCAACGCTCTGAGCCAGACCCACTGCGGGCGCTGTCGGGTAAGGTGCCGGGCGTAAGCATTATTTCAGGCGGTGGTGCGCCGGGTCAGGGCACCAAAATCAACATTCGGGGTAACAACTCATTTACCGGCAATAACCAGCCGCTGTTTGTTGTAGACGGTATTCCCTTCGATAACTCATCGAACGGTGCTGGCTCAAGCTATGCCAACAACTCGGTGGTATCAAACCGGGCGTATGATATAGACCCCAACAACATTGAGGCGCTGACCGTATTGAAAGGGGCTGCCGCATCGGCCCTGTATGGTTCGCGGGCGGCCAACGGCGTTATTGTGATCACGACCAAGTCGGGCAGCAAGTCGGCTCGTAAAGGGCTGGAAATCACGTATAACGGTTCATATTCTACGGAGAAAATCTCGACCATTCCTGACTACCAGAATACCTACACGCAGGGATCGAACCAGAACTACAACGGTGGGTTCATCGGCAACTGGGGTACGGTATTTCCGTCGGAAGTAGACCGGATCAACGGGCAGTTGGGCTTTAATCGCTACTCGAAAACGATTGTCGGTGGTTACGCCGAAGGCACCGTGCCAAACCCAATCGTGGGCGTACCCTACACGGCGGCCCGTTACAAAACGGTATTCCCCGAACTGCTCGACGCCAATGGTGTGGCATTGGGTGTACCGCTCCGGTCGTATGACAACATCGGCGGTTTCTTCAAACAGGGTAGTGTTGTTGAAAACAGCATCAACATCAGCTCAACCGGCGATAAGACCTCGCTAAACGCTGGTGTATCCCGGACCCGCAACGATGGTATTATTCCAAACTCGAATACAGAACGTACATCGTTGAACTTTGGTGGTAACGCCACGCTGGCCAACGGTGTCGGTATTTCGGGCAACGTGAACTACGTAAACACGTCGCAGCAAAGCCCACAGTCGGGTGCGTCGTTTTTTACCGACTATAGCTCAGGGTCAAGCAGTTCGATCTATGACCGCTTGTTTTACCTGCCCCGTAACTACAACCTGAACGGCTATCCGTTTGAAAACCCGGTCGATGGATCGAACGTATTCTACCGGGCGCTTGACAACCCACTCTGGATTGCTAAATACAACCTGTATACGTCGAACGTAAACCGGGTATTCGGCAACATGGCGTTGACGTATGAAGTAGCTCCCTGGCTGAACCTGACGGCTCGCGGTGGTATCAATACCTACAGTGAAACCCGCCATAACATTATCCGTCCCGGCGGTACGGTATTGCCGCTTGGTCAGGTGTCGAAAACTGAGCTGACCAACACTGAAGCTGACTTCCAGTTTCTGGCGTCGGCCCATAAAGACATCACCGAAAAATTTGCGGCGCGTTTGCTGTTGGGTTTCAATGCCAACGAGCGCAGCTACTCAGAATCAGTACTGATTGGTAATCAGATTATCGACGCGAACGTACCCCTGGTTGGCGCTACGTTGAGTCAAACAGCCGGTGAGTACAGCCGGAAACGTCGTCTGTACGGCATATTCGGTGAATTGACGCTGTCGTACAACGATTACCTGTTCCTGACGGGAAGTGTGCGGAATGACCACTCATCGACCTTGCCAAGCAGTAGCAATAGTTATTACTACCCCGCCGCATCGGCTTCGTTTATCTTCACGCAGGCGCTGAACCTGCCCAAGAATATTCTGAGCTTCGGTAAACTGCGCGTGAACTACGGTACGGTGGGTAAAGATGCCGATCCATACAGCGTGTTAACGCAGTACAACCTGGGTCGCACCTTCGTAAACGCAACGCCTTACTCGGTAGCTGTCCTGCCGGGTACGCTGAACAACGCGGCCCTGAAGCCTGAGTTTACCACCGAATTTGAGGTAGGTACGGAACTTCAATTCTTCAACAACCGGATCAACCTGGACTTCGCTTACTTCAACCGCAAATCGACCGACCTGATCGTGTCGCGCCGTATTCCGTCGTCAACGGGTTTCAGCAATGAAGTGACCAACGCGGGCCGTATCGATAACAATGGTATTGAGATCGCGTTGACGCTGGTGCCCCTCCGGTTGAGCAACGGGTTCGAGTGGTCCATCTCGAATGCCTTTACCCGGCTGCGCTCGCTGGTAGTTGACGCTGGTCCGGCCAATGAGATTTTCCTCGGCGGTACTGGCTTGTCATCGCTGGGTACGATTCACCGGGTAGGTTATCCGTTCGGTCAAATTTTTGGCACGGTGAACGCCCGGAGCGACGACGGCAAATTGCTGATTAACCCAAACTCAGGTCTGCCGTTCACGTTGCCACAGTCACAGATCATTGGCAACCCGGCACCGAACTTTACCTGGGGTATCACCAACAATTTCTCGTGGAAAGGCTTCAACCTGTCGGCGTTGGTCGACTATCGTCAGGGCGGGAAAATCTTCTCGGCCACGGCAGCCTCGTTGTTGTTGCGCGGTCAGTTGAAGTTCTCGGAAGATCGGGAAGGTACGCGGGTAATTCCGGGCGTTTATGGTGACCCGGCTACGTACAAGGCCATTCTGGACGAGAACGGCAAAACGCAGCAGAACACTATTCCGATGTCGGCCTTTACGTATCACTTCTCCGACGGGTTTGGTGCCTACGGTGCCCACGAGACCAACGTGTACGACGCTACCGTGATTCGTCTGCGGGAAGTGGCACTGGGTTACTCGGTGCCCAAGGCGTTCCTGAAGAAATACACGAAAGTGTTCGGTGCCCTGCGCGTCTCGGCATCGGGTCGGAACCTGTGGTTCTACGCGCCCAACATGCTGAAAGGACTCAACTTCGACCCCGAAGTACTGGCAAGCTATCCTGACTCAAACATTCAGGGCTTCGATTTGGGCGCTGCCCCATCGACCCGCCGTTTCGGTCTGAATATTTCGGCCTCTTTCTAATTACCCAACTAACTTGATAGTTAAGATCATGATGAATATTCTGTATAAATCGGTGTTGATCGGCGGATGCGTGGCGCTACTGAGTGCCTGTAGTATAACCGAACTCGACATCAACACCGATCCCAACAAACCCCTGGCGGCAGCCCTTAAGCTGCTCCTGCCTACGGCGGAACTGGCCGCTACCAACTCTGCCACGCAGAACCTCGACAACTCGGCTGGTTTCGCTGGCCTGGAAAATAGCAGCGACGATTATAACCTCAATAACAACTCGTTTAACGGCACCTGGAACAATTTTTACCAGCGTATGCAGAACATCGAGGAGATCCTGAAGGCAACTGCCGACGGTAAGAACCCGCGTTATCGGGGCATTGCCATGGCATTGAAAGCGTTTGCAGTTGGCAACATGGTCGATCAGTTCGGCGACATTCCCTATACCGATGCCTGGAAAGGTAATATTCCGGGAACGGATAAGTCGGTGAAATTCGATAAGGATGCCGCGATCTACGAAGACCTGCTGAAACTGTGCGATCAGGCGGTGGCGGAGTTTGCCAAGGCGCAGGCTGTTCCTGTGGTTGGTGACTTCATTGGTGCTGGTAACGCTACTACCTGGACGCGTTTGGCCAAGACCATCAAACTGCGGTTGCTGCTGAACTCACGCAAAGGCCGGGCCACGGGTAACGCCGATTTAAAGGCAGCGTTCGACGCGGGTGGATTTATCACTACGCCAGCCCAGAACTTCCTTTACCAGTTCTCGACGCAGATTTCGCCAGTGGATGACCGGCATTCGTGGTTCCAGGGTCCGTATACCGGTACGGGTGATGCCACCTATATCAGCCATCAGTTGATGGGTGAGATGATCCTGAACAAAGATCCACGCCTGCCTTTCTATTTCTACCGCCAAACAGCCACCACGCTGAACCCCGCCGACCCAACAGACCGGGGCACCATTCCTTTTGGTGGCACCTACCTGCCGTTGCGCCCTGCTTTCCTGGCTGAATACAAGCGCGTGTTCTACGATAACAAGCAGGAGTTAACCGCGGCTGATATTGCCTACCTGTCGGGTTATTTTGGCCGCGATCGGGGCGATAATACGGGTGCCCCCGCCGACGGTGCGCTGCGTACCGTACCGGGTGCCTACCCTGCCGGTGGGTTCTATTCAGACCGCACCACGCCTGCCAAAGCCCTCACGGGTGGGGCTGCGGGTGGTAACGGAATCTGGCCGCTCATTACAAGCTGGAACGTAAAATACTATCAGGTCGAAGCCATTCTGGATGGAACGGGCGTGACGGGTGATGCCAAAGCCATTTTTGAAGCCGCCATGCGCGAACAAATCGATATGGTCTATACCGTGAGCAAAGCGGCCGATGCCAAATCGATTGCCCCAACGGCTGCGTCTGTTACCGACTACGTAAATAACTGGCTGAAAATCTACGATACCGCGCCGAGCAATCAGGCAAAGCTGAATGTGGTGGCCAAGCAGGTGTGGTTCTCGTCGTGGGGGCAGGGTCAGGAAATCTGGAACCTGATGCGCCGGACGGGCTACCCTGTTCAGGGACCATTCCGGCAGTTTTCGGTTGGTGTGCAGCCGCCAATTCTGAAGCCTAAGCGTCAGTATGCGCTTCGGTTGCCGTATCCAGCGCAGGAGGGTAACCTGAACTCGAACGCTACGAGCCTGTTGACCGACGTCATTTTTGACCGCGACCCGGTGTTCTGGGACAAGACCAAACTGAAGTGGGAGTTTTAATCTGATCAATCTATGTCCCCTTGAGCCGACTTGATCGTCGGTTCAAGGGGATACAAAAAATAAAGTGCAATGAAAAAGACATTCATGTACGGTATCTCGCTGGGGTTGTTCCTACTGGTTAGCTGCCGCGACGAATCATTGAACCCACTGCCGGGCTGGGATCCGGGCGTTCACGCCTATGGTGCCTTCGCCGACATTGCGGAACCAAAAGACGGTACGGGCGGTCAGCCAGCTAACTCGGCTAACTACGCCGTCAACTTCCCGTTGGCAAAACAGGATCAGGCAGCGGCGGCTATCAACATGAAAATCCGGTGGGTATCACTCGACAATCTGTTGACGGTAAATAAAGTAGAGGTCTATGTAGATATGCTTGAATACTACGATGATCCCGATGGAAACCCCAAAACCGTGTCGCTCGGTGGCGGTGGGAAACTGCTGAAGACCATCAACCCCCCGGCTGCCAACCGGGTTTACAGCACGTATACCGTATCGCCAACTGAGATTTATAATCTCTATAAAGATGCTACGGTGAAGTATGACAAAGTAAACGCGGTGAAGGTGTTCAGTAATCCGGCCAACCCACGGCCAACCGGCAAATGGTTTAATGGATCAGAAGACTTTGTACTCACCTGGAAGCTGTATACAGCAGATGGCAAGGTATTTAAAGTCTGGAACCCCGACAGCATCTGCGGCGACCCAACAGCCTATTCGCAGGCCAAAGCCAACTGCCAGTTGGTTTGGGACGTGAAATAAGCCAACATCAGTTGCTTGTCAATGAAAAAGCAGACTCTTCACGGGGTCTGCTTTTTTGGTAAATTTACCCTATGCGCCACCCGTTCGTTTGCCTGTTTGTTCTGTGTTCGGTGTATGGCCGGGCGCAAAATAGTCCTGCTCAGACCCCTACCTACCTCGCCAATATCCGTCCGCTGGTGAGCCTGAATTGTGCTGGCCCCTGCCACCACCCCGGTGGGGTAGGGCCGTTTAGCCTGCTAACGTATCAGGATGTGGCAAAGCGGGGTAAGTTCATTGCCAAAGTGACCCAGATGCGGTATATGCCCCCGTTCCCCGCTGACCGTACCTTCCGGCATTATGCTAACGAACGGGGCCTGTCAGACGCTGAGATTGCCCTGATCCAGGCCTGGGTGAAAGGGGGTATGCCAGAAGGGAATTCCGCGCAGGCCGGGGCAAAAAAAGACACTGCCCCATCGTCGAATGAGCCAAAAACAGCCGCGTTAACCCCCGCAACCGCCTTGGTGCCTGACCTGGTGCTGACTATGAAACCCTATGCCATTCCCGGCAACGGCAGCGAAGATTTCCGGTACTTCCATATTCCGATGAACCTGCGTCAGGACGTGTGGGTCCAACAGATCGAGTTCGTACCGGGCAATCGTCAACGCCTCCACCACAGCCGCCTGATGATCGACTCGACGGGGACGATGGCGGGCATCGACGGGATCAGCGAGACTGACCCGCGCCTTCGAGACTTTCAGCGAACACCTTTGGCCGACGAATTTTTATATGGCTGGGTGCCGGGCAACGACGGGATTACCTTTCCGGCGGGGACGGCCAAACGCATTCGGGCGGGGAGCGACATGCTGCTAAACGTGCATTATGCCCCCACGCCCAAACCCGAAACCGATCAATCGACGGTGCGGCTTTATTTTGCCAAACAGCCTGTGCAGAAGGCGGTACAGACGCTGACGCTCACGGAAAACAACGTATCGAACCAGCCGTTTGAACTACCCGCCAACACCCAGCCCACGTTCTATATGCGCTATGGTCCCCTGCCCGACAGCCTGCATTTGCTGTCGGTGATGCCCCACATGCACAAGCTGGGCAAAACCATAAAAGCCTTCGCCATTACGCCCGACGGGGACGTGATCAACCTCGTGAAAATTGACAACTGGGATTACAACTGGCAGATGTCGTACCTATTCGAGCAGCCGCTCACCCTGCCGAAAGGGGCGGTTATCCTGGCCGAGGCCACCTACGATAACACCGACCAGAACCCGGAGAACCCGAATCACCCCGCCCGCACCGTCACCTACGGCTGGAACTCGACCGACGAAATGCTCAACATCGTTTTCTATTACGTGAAATGATAGTTATTCGATCAGGCAACCCACTGCTTCGGTGCGGCTAGTAAGAATAGGCCGTTTTTCGAGCAACGCTGCGAGGGCATCGTGCAAAAAAGCCTGCGTGGACGCGGCCCGCCGCCGACCCAATGACACATACTGGTCATCGATGGCACCCTGATAAACTACCCGTCCACCCTCGTTGAGGACTATTACTTCGGGTGTGGTTTTCGCCTGATACCGGCGCACATACGCATGACTTTTGTCGGGAAGGCCAGAGAAAGGGAGGGCATAAGTCCGGTGAAAGGCACGGATAACCAATCGTGAATCGGTTGGGGAGGGGTAAAGTGCGGTGAACTGCACGTGTTGCGGTCGATACTGCCGGTGCAACTCAGCCAGAAGACGGGTGTACTGTTGGCTAATCGGGCATTCGGTGTTTAGGAACACCAGTACCATAGCGCTGGTCATGTGCGGTGGTGTGGCGATTGGGCCACCCGACAACAGCATCGAACT
This sequence comes from Cytophagales bacterium, assembly GCA_038230755.1. Lineage (GTDB taxonomy): Bacteria > Bacteroidota > Bacteroidia > Cytophagales > Spirosomataceae > Fibrella. Next base: position 12,455 of record JBBRMP010000140.1, read on the forward strand.
GACAAGAAACAGTGCTAACCCGCGCATAGGGTTCTCTCGTTTTCTACTTTTTACTATTACTCAAAGCGACTACGCAAAGCTACTTACCATCATAATGGATAATTACAGGCAGTGGATAACGGCCTATTAATCGTAACGGCCTATTGGTTAAGAGAATAGCCTTGATGGCGCTTATCAACAGGATAACGAAGATAGCCATTGGTTGCTTATACTTAAATGAGTATATTTTTCTATTGCTGAATGCCTTTAAGTCAGAATAATATTTTGTTTGTTATACATATTTAGTATGATATAGGTAAGAATCTTCGTTGAGCAGTTGATTTCTTACTTTCCGTTCCATAAGTTTGCAGGGTATATCTTGTACATTTACTTAACTAAAAACACTTCACATGAGAAGACTACTACTACTGAGCCTCTTATTGGTGTGCTCAGCCTGGACCATTGGATTGGCCCAGACACAGAAAATTACGGGCCAGATACTCTCTGCCGACGACAAAAGCGCCATGCCCGGCGTCTCGGTAGTAGTAAAAGGAACCACCCGTGGTGCCACCACCGACGCCGAAGGGCGTTTTGCCATTGACGCTGCTACCACCGACAAACTGGTAATCAGCTTTGTGGGTACCGTTACCCAGGAAGTACTGGTGGGAAACCGCTCGGTTGTTGACGTAACCATGACCACCGACTCGCGTCAGCTATCAGAAGTGGTCGTGACGGGGGTTGGTATTGCCACCACCAAAGCCAAATTGGGTATTGCCGTTGAATCGGTATCGTCGAAAGACCTACCACCTGCTCCAACGGCTTCTATTGACCAGGCGCTTGTGGGTAAAATTGCCGGTGCGCAAATCGTGAGCGCCAACGGTACACCGGGTGCGCGGGCCAACATCCTGCTGCGCGGTATCAACACCGTGAACCGGGGCACAGCGCCTATCGTACTGATGGACGGCGTACAGGTGGGTGCCACGGATCTTAACTCGCTGGACTTGAGCAGCATTGATCGTGTCGAAGTGATTCAGGGCGCGGCTGCGTCAACACTATATGGTGCGCAAGGTGCCAACGGTGTAATCCAACTATTCAGCAAGCGTGGCGTAGACGGCCCTATTCGGGTCAACTTCGCCAACAGCATTGCCGAAAACACGTACCTCAACATTGGCAACGTACACAAGTCAGACAAGCACGCCTTCAAAACAGACGCCAACAACAACGTAATTGGTGCGTCTGGTAATCCCATTACGCTTGACCCGGAGACACTACGCTGGAGCGAGAACGTGCAGTATAGTGCGTTGGACCCATTGGGTAATGCCAACAAGCCCTACGACAAGAACCTGACCTACAATGACCACTTCAAAACGTTCCTGACGCCATCGAAAACGATCAATAATTCGGTGAACGTATCAGGCGGTAATGAACGGTCTGACTTTAGCCTGTCGCTATCGAACAACTACCAGTCCAGCCCGATTCGGAACAACGGCGATTTCAACCGCACCAACCTGGTGAGCAACATTGGCGTCACGCTGGCTAAGAACCTGAAACTTCGTAGCGTAACACAGTTGGTGTATACCCGCAACAATCTGAAGGTAGATGACCAAAACCTGCTCTACTCGCTGAACAACACCCGCCCCTTTGCCAACTACGACACGAAAGACGTAGACGGTAATTACGGCGCGTATTTTGGTGATGCCTCTGGTGTAAACGCCTTTAACCCAAACTATCGGCAGCAGTACGTGACGCACAACGACAACAAGATCGATGTGATTCAGAGCCTCAACCTGACCTACAGTCCCTTTAAGTTCCTGGACCTGAATGCCCGCTACGGCCTTAACTACCAGACCGAAGTAGACCGGTACACGTTCCCCAACCAGTCGCAGAATCGTAACATTCAGGTTGACCCAGGTAACTACGTGGGTATCAACGCCCCTGACGAAACCGGCGAGATCAGCGACTACAACTACAAGACGGTCTTCCAGAACGCCTTCACCAGCGCCACAATCAAGACTAATTTTCAGGAAGATTTCAAAATCAACCTGCCCATTCGCACCACTACGCTGGTCGGTTTTGACTACCGTAAAAACACGTTCAGCGAGTACGACACTTATGGCACAGGTCTTCCGCTATACAGCCCGGTTACGTCTGCTCAGGCAGGTACGTTCCGGACAACAACCGACAACGTGACGCCGTTTGTTACGTTTGGCTATCTGGTGAGCCAGAACATCGAGTTTGGTGATTATGGCGGTGTGACGGGTACGTTCCGCAGCGATTACTCGTCGGCTTTTGGTGGTGGGTCAACGCCGTTCGGTTTCCCCGCTGCCAACGGCTACATCCGGCCATCGTCGTTTAGTTTCTGGCAAAATAGCTCACTAGGGCAATTTATACCTGAGTTTAAACTTCGCGCTGCCTACGGCGAGGCTGGTATTCAACCCCGCCCGTTTGACCGGTATGTGACGCTGAGTACCAAAACGCTGGGGTCGAACAACGTATTCTATTACAGCCCAACGCAGAATAATCCTGACTTAAGCGTAGAAGTATCGAAAGAACTTGAACTGGGCACCGACTTTACGGTCAAAGGGGGTAACGGTGACTGGTTGCGCCGGTTAAACTTCTCGTTCAGCTACTGGAAGCGGAGCACGGAAAATTCGATTTATAACGTAGATGCAGCCCCCTCCTCGGGTGTTGGTAAGCTGAAAGACAACGCGTTTGCGCTGGCTTCACACGGCCTTCAGTTCTCGCTGAACACTACGCTGTATAAAAGCCAGAACTTTACCTGGGATTTTACGACCAATTTTGGTCGGCAGACCTCGGAGATTACGGCGGTAAAGGGCAATGCCCA
>JBBRMP010000141.1:0-15184 GCA_038230755.1 Cytophagales bacterium
CTTTCAGCAATATGCTTTATCCGACTAAGTTTTTGGTAAGGCAGTCTACCCCCACCGTTACCTCGTCGCAGGGAGAGGGCCTTCGGGCACTCGCCTTGCTGACGGCGGTTTGTCTTCTCTTCGCCGTGGGGCGTGGCCTGTTCACGGGTGTTTGGTTCTTCCTCGTCATGGGAGCCTGGAACCTGTTTTTGGCCCTGTTTCCGCTGGGTATCATGCTCGTGCTACGCGATCTGCGGGCCGCGCCGGGATTACTGACTGGCAACCGGCTTCTGCTATTAACGTGGTCAGCACTAGGTCTTTGGCTGCTGTTTATGCCTAACGCGCCCTACATCATCACCGATCTATTTCACCTCCGCACCACCGACAACACCTATATCTATTACGACACGCTGCTCATTTTTGTGGGTGCATTAACGGGCCTGCTGGCTGGGCTATACAGCACGTTGCTGGCGCACCGGTTGCTCAACACGCTCACTGGCGAGGTTACAGCCTGGGGCCTGGTATTGGCCTGTCAGGGGTTGGCGGGGTTCGGTATTTTTCTGGGCCGGTTTGGTCGCTGGAATACCTGGGATCTGGTGAATCAGCCCATTTTATTGACTCGTGCGTTGGGAGATGCCCTCCGCGACCCGGTGGCGCAGAAAGTGACCATGACCTACGGATTTGGCCTTGCTGTGCTGTATGTTGCGTTCTGGTTGTTCACCGAAAACCGCGTCAGTACCCGTTAGATCCACGCTCCATGATCGACTTGCCTAAAGTGCTGCGTAGTTTTCGATTTGCTGGTCAGGGCATCATCGACCTGTTTCGGTACGAGAACAACGCCAGAGTACACTTGACGGCAGCGGTTTTGGTGGTGGCAATGGGCGTTTGGCTGGGCTTGTCGGTAACGGAATGGGCGTTGATCAGCACGCAAATTGGGCTGGTTTGGGCTGCTGAGGGCTTTAACACCGCCCTGGAAAAGCTCTGCGACCGCGTAACCACGGAACATGACCCGCTGATTCGGGCGGCGAAAGACCTGGCATCCGGGGCGGTCATGATCCTGTGTATCGTAGCCGTGCTGGTGGGCCTACTCATTTTCGGACCTAAAGTGTATAACCTGTTTAACCTCACTCATTAACTCATGTCGCGCGACCATCTACAAACCCTGACCGACATCCGTGGCCTGATGGAACGGTCTACCAAGTTCCTGTCCCTCAGTGGCTTATCGGGCGTGTCGGCGGGGTTGGTCGCTATGGCTGGTGCCGTTGTGGCCTACCTGCGGCTCCGGACGGGCTGGTTCACCGTTCTTGATTCGGAGCGGTACGAACGCACCGGTCGGACGTTGATGACGCAGCGCGAAACGCTGGAATTTCTGCTTGTCGATGCCCTGGCGGTGCTGGTGTTGGCGGTGCTGGCTGCCTGGTTTTTTACGTCACGCAAGGCCCGTCGGCAGGGGCTAACCGTTTGGACATCAGCGTCGCGGCGGCTGGTCTGGGCGCTAGCAATACCGTTGGCCGCAGCGGGCGTTTTCTGCATCGGGCTGGTTTACCAACACGCCGTCTGGCTCGTTTGCCCCACCATGCTTACGTTCTACGGCCTCACACTGCTCAATGCCAGCCGCCACACCTACCGCGACCTGGAATACCTCGGCCTCTGCGAAATTGGCCTGGGCTTGATTGCCCTGTTTTTGACGGGCTACGGCCTGTTGATGTGGACGCTCGGTTTTGGGATACTGCACATCATCTACGGCACCGTGATGTGGTTTAAGTATGACCGGGTCACACCAAACCGGGTCGCTTTTGACACTGATTCCGAATGATGAACGATCTGCTGTCGAGGTTCAACAAAGCGTTTGAGAGCAAAGCGCGGCTCAGCATCATGTCGGTGCTGATGGTGAACGACGCGGTCAGTTTTAACGAATTGAAAGAACTCCTGGCCCTCACCGACGGCAACCTCGCTACCCACCTCCGGTCGTTGGAAGAGCAGGGCTATGTGCTGGTGCAAAAGCAGTTTATTGGCCGTAAACCCAACACCAATTATTCCGCCACCGACGCGGGTAAGCAAGCCTTCACCGACCATTTGAATGCGCTGGAGGCGTTTATTCGCGGGAGTGGCTAGGAGATATATCCCTTTTTTTATCTTTTCACTTTGACATACAAAGTACTTTATGAAAACCACAACTGACCAATGGGCCATTGCCGAAGAGGAACAGCGAGAGGCCCCGCTCAGCCCGCAACCGGGCACCACCGATGAAGCCGTAACCGGCTGGAAATCTGTATTTAACAACGAGCAATTTGGCATTGTAGCCGTGCTGCTGGTGCTGTCGGCGGGGTTGTTTGTGACGCACGACGTGCTGACGCACGACGGCGTTCGGCAGGAAAATTCGTTCGTATGGTTTGTCGCTCACTATGCCCTGTCGGGAATAGTTGGGTTGATTGTGTTGGTCAAGGGTGGGTTTCGGTATCTGTTCAAAAACGACCGGCGGCAGCAGACTACGGTCTGGCTGACGCTGTTGCTCTGGTGGCTGAGTGCCTTTGCCCTAAACCGCGACATGGCCGTTTTCGAGCAATCGGTGCCGTGGTTAGTTGGGGTACTTGTGGGTAGCGGCGTGCTGATGGTGGGGCATACCTGGGTCGATCTGTTGCCGCGCTGGGGGCAGCAACTGCTCTATGGCGGGCTGGCTGGCGCGTGGTTACTGGTTGTGTATCAGGCTGTTTATGTGGGGCAGCTTTACCCCATCAGCATTCCGGGACTGCTATTGCTGGGTATTTCGTTTCATACGTTCATTCCCGCCCTGATGGCGTTTGTGCTGGGTCGGCAACTGTGGGTGGCCGCGCAGCAACGAATCTATTTGCGCAATGCCGTCGTGGCGGGTTTGCTGGTGCCGCTGAGCTTGCTGGTGATCTTTTTGTTTAGCTGGCAACGCACCGTTAACCGCCTGAACCACATACAGATGGCGGCGACGCTGCGCCAAACCAGCGACCTGCCCGACTGGGTGCAAATGGCGCAGGAACTGACCCCCGGCCCGCTCACCGACCGCATTTTGAAAACCAACGTGGTCTACGGCACATCGCCCTGGAGCCGCACCATTGGCACGATGCGTGCCCTCGACGACGTGCGCCTCCACGACCCGCTGGTGGTGCTTGCCCAAAATCTATTTCCCGTACCCAACTTTGACCCGGTTGACCAGACAAAATTGCTCAGAACGGTAAGTCAGCAGCATTATGGTACCGAAGATAAACTATGGAATGGGCGCAACCTGACCACGTCGCAGGTGGTGACGCAGGTGAAGGTGTGGCCCCAATACCGGCTGGCCTATACCGAAAAAACGATTTGGATACAGAGCGGTGCGCAATGGGGCAACCGCGAGGCCCTCTACACGTTTCACCTGCCCGAAGGCTCGGCGGTGTCGGCGCTGTCGCTCTGGATCGATGGGCGCGAGCAACCCGCCCGGCTGACCACGCAGGCCAAAGCCGATTCGGCCTACAAAACCATCGTAGGCGTCGAAAGCCGTGACCCGTCGGTGTTGACGTGGCAGGAGGGCAACCGCATCACGGTGCGCGTATTTCCGGTGCTGCCAGGGAAAAGCAGGCAGGTGAAAATTGGGATCACGTCGCCAATGCAACCAACTGGCGATCAGTTAATTTACAAGAATCCGTGGTTCGAGGGGCCGGATGCCAGCGGTGCCGATGAAACCGTGAAACTGACTTTCGATACTGAACCCGTGGCCCTGCAACTGCGCGGCCTGTCGGGCGAACCCGTGAATCGGACGTTCACCCAACACCGTGATTATCAGCCCGACTGGTCGCTGCAACTAACCGCCCCACCACTCTCGCCCGAACCGTTTCAGCTCGATGGCGAGGCGTACCGAATGGCGATTTATCACCCCGGCATGGCCCCCTTTACGCCCACCGATTTATACCTCGATGTGAACGCGTCGTGGTCACGGAAAGAGTTCGACTATATCTTTGAAACGGCTGCTGGTCAGCACATCAAGCATATATGGGTATCCAACGACGGGCTTACTGCGGTGACGCCCGACAACCGAGAAAGCCTGTTTGCGGCCCTGTCGGAGAAACCGTTCAGCCTGTTCCCCATCGACCGGATCGCCACGACCGAAACGGCTTTGCTCATTACGAAAGGTACGCCCGGTGGCCCCACGCTGACTGACTTGACCGGTAGTCGCTTAGCTGACCAGTTGGCCAAAAAGGCAGCTCATCTTTCGGGCCCCATCAACGCGGTCAATTTGGGCGGTGAACTACCTCCGTACCTGAAAACCCTGGCCGAACTCCGGGTGCTGAACATGGCCACCAACGACCTGATCGGTTTGCAGGACACCTACCTGACAAGGCACCAGTTTCCCACCGATACGAACGCACCGGATCAGATAGTACTGGCCAATTCGGGTGTAATAATCGAACACATTAGTGCTATAAAATTTGCTGATAGTCAGGGGGTTGCTTTAGAAAAGTCGCCTCAATTGGCGAACCTGGCTCCCGATCATTTGTTGCGGTTATTTACCTACAACCAACTCATGCAACAGGTAGGAAGGCGGTATTTCGACAAGGCGTACCGCAACGATGCGACGTTGGCGGCGGTGGCGCAGGTGGGGCATGTGGTGTCGCCGGTATCGAGTTTGGTGGTGCTGGAAACGGAGAAAGACTATAACCGTTTCGACATCAAAAAAGACCAAAACGGCCTTACCAATGCCACGCTAAAACAGGACGGGGCCGTTCCCGAACCCCACGAATGGGCCATGCTGGCGGTGATTGCGCTGCTGGTGGGCTGGTTTTATGCACGCCCCCGTGCCTAATCTTCTGATTCTTCTCACCATCGCGCTCCTCTTCTTCGCGGCGCGGCCTGGCCAACCCAACCGGGGGGTGTGGCTACTGCGGTTGGTGGCGTTGTTGCTGCTGACACCCCTGCTGCGCTACGTAGGGGCCGTTTTTGGCTTTGCCGCCCGGCTAAAGCTGAGTGCCTGGGCGGGAATGCTGATGCAAAGCGCGGGCGTGGCGGTGCAAACAGAAGGTAACGTGCTGATTTTGAACGGGCAGGAAATGGCCGTTGACCCCGCCTGCCTGGGCCTGCACATGACCGGTATGACCCTGTTGGTGGCCGTTTTCTGGCTGCTGGCCTACGAACGTCAAATGGGACGTGGATTGCCGCTGGGCTGGATTTTGGCCTATGGCGGTGCAGCATTGGGCCTGACGCTGCTGGCTAACCTGTTCAGAATCATCGTATTGGTCCTATTTAGCCTCGGCCCCGACCAACCCATGCACGAGGGCGTTGGGCTGGTCTGCGTGGTCATTTACGCCTGGTTGCCGCTATGGGCAATGGCGCGTTGGCTAGTTGGTCGTTTCGGAAGGCCGTGGCATGTCGAAAAGGAGGTTAAACTAGTTACTGCCAACGGGTTACGGAAAACCACACCCTTGTTGTTGGCCGTTACCGTGTTGTGTTTCGCCTTCATTCGGCCCGTCGAAAAACCGTACCGGGCCACGCCGCCAACGGGTTATGGGCAACAGGCCACCCGCTTTGGTTTCGTCCAGCTCAGTCGTCCCGGCGAACTGATTTACGTGAAACCCCTGCCCGACTGGTTCAGCAACGAACACAGCCCGGCCATTTGCTGGCAGGGGCAGGGCTATACCCTTCGGCGGGTGCGGGAGTTGCAAATGGCGGGGCATATGGTATACGTTGGTGAACTGAAAAAGGGCCATCAGACGCTGCAAACGGCCTGGTGGTTCACCAACGGCCGTCATCAAAGCATTGGACAAATCGACGTGCGCACCCGGATGTTGCGCGGCGAACCGGGCTTCGCCCTCATCAACGTCACCACCTCCGATGCCGAGGCGTTGCCCGCGTTGGTGGGGAAGTGGGAGTGAAGTCACTGAAAACTTACCTCACATCCAGCGTATCAGACCAGGTTTCCACGCGGTGGGTATCGTCGGAAAGATGACTCGCCGAGAGGCAAAGTTGTTGACGTTGCTGATCGTAATAAATGCCAAAGGGTGGGGCCATCAGTTCGTCGGAGGCATCATATTCTTTTCGGATGACGGGCCATTCCAGCACTGGTAGCACGGGCAACGTCCGGGTGATTTCGACGCGTTTCAGCCGGAAATCAGACACCGCGTTGCCGTAAGGTATCTCCTTGTAAATCAGATCAGTATCAATGTTTCGGATGTCGGTCGGTACGTGAGCTTCCACCATGAAGCCGATGGCCAGAAAACCCGCCGTGCTGAACACATAGCCCATGCCAAAGATTGATAACTGCGCGATACCCGCCAGATAATGTTCTTTCTGGCCCCGCTCTGTCCGGTAAATCCAGATCATCAGGCACGCACTTCCGTAGATCGACATGAGCAAAAACCAGTCGAGCAGGATGCTGGTGGTGGTAATGCCCGTGATAAGGCCAATGATGGCCAACGCGCCAAGACTGTTTGTTGTCCAGAGCAAATAGTACCGCTCGATGGGCCTGTCGGCCGTTGCCCTAACGGCCACGTAAGCCAGCAACGGGTAGAACCAAAACGCGAAAATGACAATGATGAAAGCAGACATACGTGTGTGGATGTTTAACCCTTGACCTCATTTTCTTTCCAATGATTCCGGCTCCAGCGGCGTTGAAACGGCCAATGGCGCTCAGAAAGGGCGATGGGGCGGTAGGCGTGGGCCTCTTTTGGCGACTGTTGAAAATACGCCGCATCGTCGGTTAAAACAAGACCCGTATATTGATCAGCCTCGCGGATGGTGAGGTCGGCGAAGGGCAGTTCGGGTTGCCAGTTGGGGTGTTCGGCGGCGAGTTTGTCTTTCAGCAATTGCCCCGAACGTGGCCCGTCGCCGTCGGGAGCAGGTGTGGGCCGGTACCGTCCCTGCGACACGTCGAGGGCATATTGCAGGTACGATTTAAGCAATTTTGGTCCCAGATTCGCCGTGTTATCCACTGCCAACTGGTTAGGCCACAGGCTGGTGATGACGTAAATCCGTTCCCTCGCCCGCGTCACCGCCACATTGAGCCGGTTCTCGCCGCCCACCATATTCAGGCTCCCGAAGTTGGCCGACAATTTCCCCTTTGCATCCGGCGCGTAGGCCACCGAAAACAGCAGCACGTCACACTCGTCGCCCTGCACGTTCTCGATGTTTTTCACGAAAAGGACCCGGTGTGGTAAGTCTTCCAGCAACTCCTGAATCAACTGTTGCTGCTGAAAATTGACCGTTACCACGCCGATGGACCGGCCCGGTAATTCGGTCTGAAGTTCGGCCACCAGATCAACCACGGCCTGGGCCTCGATTGCATTTGTATTAGCCGTCCATTGGCCCGACACGTAGCGGTAGCGGATGCCCGGTTCGCCGTGGTTGGCCTGCTCGAAATCGGGGAGGAGGCTGAGTGAGTGATTATAAAAGTGTTCGTTCGAGAAGTCGATCAGATCGAGGCTGCGGCTACGATAATGGCCCGTCAGCAGCACCTGCGGCATATATTGTGCCGCCAGATCGAGCAGCGATTCCACTTCCAGCGCTGCTTCGGGTACCTCGTCGGGGTCCGTTTCGCCGTCGTCGAACCGGGCGCGGTAGAGGTCGCTGGGGCGGAGTTGCTTACTGTCGCCGGTTACGACCACCTGCTTGCCCCGGAGCATGGCGGGCAACCCATTTTCGGCAAAACACTGCGATGCTTCATCGAAAATAACGAGGTCGAACAGGTCGTGTTGCATGGGAAAAATAGCCGACACCGATTCGGGTGAGGCCATCCAGCACGGGATGAGCCGGAACACCTCGGCGGCGTGGTGTTCCATCAGTTTCCGGACCGGCCACACGCTCCGTTTTTTGGTAGTTTGGTGCCGCAGGTCGCGGAAACTAACCACGTTGCTGAGGCGGTTCAGCACCAGATCGCGGTAGGTTTGTTCGCGTAATTTCAGCAACAAAATGTCGCGTGTCAGCACTTGCCGACTACCCATGCTGCCCTGCAAGGCGGCTTCATCCTGCTCCATCTTCAGCGACGACACGCTCCGCAGTTGGGGGTAAAGTGCCTCCAGATGGTCGATCCAGGCCAGTCGAAACGTATTATCGAACGCCCCCACCGACTGTGCTTTTTCGGCCACAGTACGTTCGGGCGTGGTGAACGACGCCCAGAGCCGGTCCTGCTCGATCAGGTTGTCGGCATCGGTGCGCAGGGCCGTTTGTAGGGTCTGTGCATAGTCTTCGGGGTGCTGCGAGAGAGTGGCTAACTGATTGGCAGTCAAGCAAATTTGCCAATTCTGTTGCCTTGTGAACACCTCGGCAAGCAACACCCGTACGTCGGTCAGTAGTTGCGAAAAGGCGGCTAATTCCTGCGGTTGTTTCAGTTGATTGCGCAGGGGTAAAAACAGGTTGCCGAGGGTATCGAACAACCCGTGCGCCCCCACCACGGCGGTTTCCAGCGTCTGCAACTGCGCCAGCAACGTAGCTGGTTCGGGTTGGGCGCGGATGCCCGTAAAATCCCCGATCAATGCCGTTGCCTGACTCGCCCATTCCTGCCGGTTCGTCCACAACTGGCTGATTCTAAGCAGATCACCCAGCGACGTACTAAGGCCGTTTTGCGTAGTCAGTTGAGCCAAAAACGGTTTATCGCTGTAGACCAACCACTTAAAAAAAGACTGTCGCGCCGTGATACCCGCCGCCAATCGGTCGGTGAGTGTGGTCGCATCGGCATCGCTTTTCAGCAAACCATCCGCCTCAAGCTTAACCAGTTCGGTGCGTTTTTCGGCGAAGCGAGCTGTCGGGTCTGGGATAGCACCGGTGCCCATACGCGTGAGTACGGACCATATTTGGGCGTTAGCCGGGGCGGTCAGCGTTTGCACAAAATCGTCCAAAACGGCGCGGTGAGGGGCATATTGCTCCGTCAACTCAGGCCACGAAACGCGCTGTCCCATTAGTAGTTCCGCCCGGCTGAGCAGGGCAGGCATTGTCTGTGCCGCCTCGTCAATCGTTTGCCGAACCGCCGCGATGTCGGGGCCGGTGAACTGGGCAAACGACACCCGGTCAGCGAACGGATGGTTGGGGCCAAGCCGGTCGCGGTAGGTCAGAAAGTAGCCCAGCTGGTCGCGGAAAGCGGTTTCCTGGTCGAACCGAAATTGCCGGTACAGATCGCCCGGCAGGGGCATGGTTGGCCCGTTGGGGTTGCTGCTCAGATACAATTCCTTCGCCGACAGCCCGCAAACTGATGCATCGAACAAGGCGTCTTTGAATCCCTGCAACTCGTTCACGAGCGCGTCGATGCGGCGGCTTTCCTGCGTAAAGATCCGGTCAAGCAAGACGGCATCCAGTCCGTTGTTTTGTTGTCGATAGGCCTCTACGGCGTCAATTTGGGCCGTTAGCTGGGTGTAAAGGGCCTTCCGGTCGTCCTGAAAATCGTGGATCAGCGCGGCAAATGAAGCCATGCCTACCTCGGCCAGTCGTTTGTAGACCACGTCGAGGGCGGCGCGTTTCTGGCACACCAGCAACACCCGCTTGCCCGCCGCAGCGGCATCGGCCATCAAATTGGCAATCAACTGCGATTTGCCCGTCCCCGGTGGCCCCTGCACCACCACCGACTGCCCCGCCTTCACGGCCATTACCGCCCGCTCCTGCGCCGCATCCACGGCGAGGGGGAGGAGGGAAGGTTTTGGGGAGGAGAGGGAGGAAGGGGAGGAGAGGGAGGAAGGGGAAGAAGGAAGTTGCTGATCTGTAAGTATAGTGCCAGCGTCAGCATCCCCTTTCTCCCTTTCTTCCCTCTCCTCCCTTTCTTCCCTCTTCCCCCCTTCTTCCCACTCCTCCCTCTCTTCCCCAAAAACGTCCCTTTTCGCAACGGCGGACCGCTCCCCTAAAATCGTATCGTAATCTGGCACAAGAAACGACCCGGCTTGGGGAAAAATGCCTAATACAGCCTCTGGGTGCAGTTTTAGCTCGCCCACGCCTTCCAGTTCGGTCAGTGATTTACCCGACTGTTTGTCGAACGGGAGGAGGGCGTTGGTAAAGTTTTGGGTGTTGAAATTCAGTTCATACGGGCTGCTTTTAAGCCAGTCGTAGAGCTGCATCCGAAACGTGAGCGGGTCTTTATCGAAGTCGCCGAAATCGGGGTCAGTCCACTCGTCGGCAAGTTTAATGCCGTTGAAAAAGCTGTAGGCCAGCCCCATCGACTGGTTGAATTGTACAGGTACGTCGCCCCGGCGTTCCAGCCGCCATTCGTTGCCTTCGATGGCGAGGTGGACGGGGAAAAACAGCAGCGGCCCATGCACGGGCGTACCGTCGTTGAAGCGGCCCCGCACAAACGGCCAGCCTACGTAGAGGTCTTCGGTGCCGCGCTCGTCTTCAATAAACCGCTCGGTGCGCATCAGCCGCCGGAGGTGTTTGCTGAGCGTGTTGCTCCGTTCGTCGCGCGGGTCCGAGACGGCGCAGAGGGGGACGTGTTTCTTTTGGGCAATCAGCCCCACAACGAGGTCAAACGACGGTTTGTTGAGCCGAAAATCGGCCTCGTGCAGGTCCACAAACTGATCGACGGGCAGGCTACTGAGCAACAGTGACCGGTTGCGGCTACTCAAATTGGTCAAACGGCGGCGGTAAGCACGCAAAACGGCGGGCGACAAGTGCATATGTAAAGCTAACGATGAGGCCTGTAGGAAGCGTACAGAGTGTTGACCAATGGCCGTAGCACAGCAATTGATTTGAATCAATAATATGCCGTTGGTCGCACAGCCCCAGAGGGGCGTAACATCGGTAGAATTGGTTGTGTGCGTAGTCGCGTTGAGCCCCAGCGGGGCGTAACAGGCGGATACGCCGATAAATTGGGCCTTGACTTGCACTTACATAAAACCGCACGTTGCGCCCCGTTGGGGCTCGGTTCCACTATACATACAACTCATTTCTACCGATGTTGCGGCCCGCTAGGCCTGTGCGGCTACACACATTTCCCCGAACTAACCTACCTTTATATTCATGATAAATCAAATCGAAACCGAGGTACAATACCTGCAAATTAAAGCTGAGATGGAAGCATTATTGCAAAAGGCTACGCAAAGTGGTGGATTTGCCAGCTTAACAGAGCAGGAAGATCAGGAATTACTTCGGCTGTCACACATGGTAAAAGCGTATGAGGACATTCATCATCCGATGCCTACGCAGCCAACTACGCTTGATGGGATGATAAAATTGAAGATGTTTGAAATGAATCTTCGCCAAAAAGATCTTGCAGTGTTGCTTGATATTGAAGCCCCTCGCGTATCTGATTTATTGCGCGGTAAACGTAAAGTCAGCCTTTCTGCGGCGCGACAGCTTTATAAAAAATTGGGTATTCCGGCTGAGTTTATTTTAGAAAACGGTTGACAACGATGCACTGTTTTAGATATAGACAGTACATGATAAAAAAATGTGCATCATCGTCATAAAGCTCTGAGAATCAGGAATTAATACTATTTTCTCTCTCAATAATATAGGAGTATATAGTATATGCTGTTGCTCTTGCGAGAGCTTGCCAGAACCTAAGTTCTTCATTAGCCACTATAAACCCAGACATTTCATTGCTCTCTAAACTAGGCTTACTTTCTCCTTTGTGCGCATAGTATTTAATTCCTGAATAGTCATCAGTATATTGCCAATTTCCATGTGCAATTGCATTCCTAAAGCCTCTCACCGGATTATTCAATAGAAACTTACAAATTCTTCTTGTTAAAGAACCCATTGGTGCGTTTTTTTTCGTTATATCAAAGCAATTGTCTTTTAAATAAACGAATGAAATATAATTTTGAACGATAACTTATGAACGAATAATCTCTGGATATTTACCCAACTGATTATTTACACGATCCATCATCATATTAAACGCTTTTAGTCTTTTTTGAAATGCATATAATTGCCCATCTAATTTTTCCATGATCAGTAAATTTGTTGGTTTATTGTAGATCTAATACAGTTTCTTATTATCCAGCTCTCAATTAAGCAGAGTGAGTATGCGAAAATCACATCTGCTTTACCACTTCCCGCTTTTTCGCCACAAACAGCGTGCGGAACATGACATCCCAGAGTTTGCTGCTGACGCCGAAGCCTGATTCGGCATCGCTGTAGTGGTGCACCATGTGGTGGGTCTTCATTTCCTGAAAAAACGGGTGCGTGAATTTGGCGTGGTGCAGGGCGTAGTGCATCATGTCGTAAATGAGATAGCCCGTGATGAAGCCCGCGAAGAAGGGGTGCATGTAGGTGCTGCCCAGGGTGTAGTAGAACGCCAGATAAAACACCGCCGCAATGGGCACACCCAGCAACGGGGGCATCACCAGCCGCTTGGAGTCGTTGGGATAGTCGTGGTGGACGCCGTGGGTGAGGAAGTTGATGCGCTTGCCCCAGTCGGTGGTGGCGTGGTAATGGAACACGTAGCGGTGCAACAGGTATTCGGCGAACGTCCAGAAGCCCGTGGCCACCACAAACAGGCCCAGCGTGGCAAAAACCGACGCGCCGTTGGCGAAGCCTTTGTAAAGCGAATAGCCCACCACCGGCACCCAGAAAATGAGCGGGGTACTCCAATGCACATGCGAGAACATATGCAGGATGGGATTTTTGAAAAGGCGGACGGATTCGTCTTTGTTGGAGACAAAATTTCTGGTCATAATGAAGTACGTTTCGGTTGAGCGGCTGCTGATTATGAGCCAGTTATACTAAAAATGTGGTTGACAACCGTTGGGCGTGTCATCCATAAACAAAGCTACGGTACAGGGCATTGTCAGGCAAAAATGGGCGTGTTAATTTGCCGTTACGCTTCTTCCTTCGCCGGGAACAGGTACGAGGCCAGGATGCTGACGCCCAGGATAGCCAGGATGACGTAGAGCGAATAGGCGGGTTTGAAGCCCCAGCCTTCCAGTTGGTGTTCCAGCAGCATTTTCACGCCAATGAACGTGAGCAGCACGGCGAGGCCCGTTTTCAGGAACCGGAACTGGCCCATGATGCTCGACAAAAAGAAGAACATCGACCGCAGACCCATGATGGCAAACACGTTCGAGAAAAAGACGATATACGGGTCTTTGGTGATTGAGAAAATGGCCGGGATCGAGTCGACGGCGAAGATGAGGTCGGTGACGGCCACCACGAGTACCACAATGAAAATGGGCGTGATAAACAGCTTCTTGTCGCTCTTCCGGCGGATGAAGAAATTGTCGGTCACGTTGCGCTGATACACGTTCATGTAACGCGACACAAACCGCACCACGGGGTGTTTGTCGGTGTCGATTTGCTCATCTTCTTCATTCTGGAAAAACAGCCGCACACCGGTGTACACCAGAAACGCGCCGAAGATGTAGATGATCCAGTCGAAGCGTTGGAGCAGCGCCGAACCGACGAAGATGAAGATGAATCGGAGAATGATGGCCCCCAGAATGCCCCACACCAGAATCTTCTTGTAGTACCGTTCGCGGACACCGAACGAGTTGAATATCAGGATAAAGACAAAAATATTGTCGGCAGACAACGAGTACTCCACCAGGTAGCCGGTGATGTATTCGAGCGACATATTCTTCTGGAAGATGGCCAGATTCCCCGCGAAATTCCCGGCGGTAAAATCGACGTGGTCAGCGTATTGGTCGCGTACGGTCTGGAGTTTAGCCATGTCGAAAATACCGTGGACGAGGTAGCCGTAATGCTGCAAAAAAAAGTAGAATACCACCGACAGTGCCACCCAAACGGCACTCCAGAAAGCGGCTTCCTTGAACGATACGACGTGACTTTGGCGGGCTTTTTTCGAGGAGAAAACCCCCAGATCGAGCGACATCACGAAGAGAACAAAAACGGCAAAGCCGGTAAAAAACAAGGTTTCGCTGGTGAACATAGGGACTTGATTACCTACCAAAGACAACGCGACGAGAGTAGAAAAGTTGATCGCGGAAGGCTCAGCGGCGTATGGCTGGCACAAAATTGGTACTTAATGACGGTCTAACGTAGTTTTGTGCCATGTATAATAGTAAGAAAGTTGTGGTGGTGATGCCCGCCTACCGCGCCGCGCTGACCCTTGAACGTACCTACCGCGAAATCCCCTTCGATCTGGTCGATGAAGTGATTTTGGTTGATGACCACAGCCCCGACAACACCGTCGACGTGGCTAAGCAACTGGGTATCAGGTACGTAATTCGACATGATATAAATAAAGGCTACGGCGGAAACCAGAAAACGTGTTACGCCAAAGCCCTCGAACTGGGCGGCGACATCGTGATCATGCTCCACCCCGACTATCAATACACACCGTTGTTGCTAACGGCCATGATCTCCATCATCGGCAATGAGCTGTACCCGGTCGTGTTTGGGTCGCGGATTCTGGGCAAGGGTGCCCTGAAAGGTGGCATGCCGATGTATAAGTACGTGGCTAACCGGTTTCTGACCCTGACGCAGAATATTCTGATGAACCAGAAACTGTCGGAATACCACACGGGATACCGGGCGTTTTCGGGCGAGGTGCTCCGGGCGCTGGACTTCACCCACAACGACGACGATTTCATCTTCGACAACGAGATGATCGCGCAGATTTTTTATAAAGGTTTCGAGATTGCCGAGGTCACCTGCCCCACCAAATACTTCGACGAAGCCTCATCTATCAATTTCAAGCGCAGCGCCATCTACGGCCTCGGTGTGTTGAAAGTATCGCTCCTTTACCGCCTCACCCGCTGGGGTATATTATCGTGGAAAGTGCTGAAGTAGCATGCTTTGTGATTTTCTGACGAAAACACGTTTTATTGCAAGTCCGTAACTGACTACTGATCAGACCACTTGCTATGCGTGGAGTAAACAAAGTAACCCTCATCGGAAATTTGGGTAAGGCCCCCGATTATCAGCAACTCGATGGCAACGTACCCGTCGCCAAATTTTCGCTCGCCACCACCGAATCCTACAAAGACAAAAACGGACAGTCGCGCACCGACACCGACTGGCATACGGTAGTACTGTGGCGCGGTTTGGCCGATCTGGCCCGTGACTACCTGCAAAAAGGTAGCCTGGTGTATGTGGAGGGGAAATTAAAAACGCGCAGCTACGACGATAAAGATGGGCAGAAACGATACGTGACGGAAGTAGTAGCCGACCAACTCATTATGCTCGACAGCCCTAAAAATTAGTCACCACAATCAGGACCGAATTAAAGTCGATTTCCCATACAATCGGGAGATGGCGACTGTACTTCGGCAGATTCCTGATGCCCAATGGAGCCGTACCCACAAGGCCTGGCATATTCCATATA
>JBBRMP010000142.1:0-15061 GCA_038230755.1 Cytophagales bacterium
GTGTCGAAGGCTCGTTTGCGGGCGAGTTTGTCGATCAGCTCGCGGAAGCGGTTGGGGTAATGCGGGGTCTTCTTATCAAAGCGGTCGAGCAGGGTTTGCATTGGTGGCGGGGGTTGGCGGTTTTGGGAGTGTCGCTTAGTAGTGGGTGAGTAGCCACTGTGGCAAGGTGTAGTTTGCCGCTATGCCGAATTTGGGTAACGGCCCAACTGAGCTAAGAACTGTCTTAAAATGAGTCGATCAGGCTCGTTCAACCGAAGCAGTTTGACGCTTGCCCGACCAACTCTGGTTTTAGCAATGATCTCACCATCCACGCATTGAAAGTGGTCGTGCCAAACATCGAAGCGAGGATTAAACAGCGACACCACATCCTGGTAGTTATCCAGAAATGTGGTCATGTCAGAACCTTTGTTTTGATTGCAATGCGGGCAAGCCAACGCCAGATTAGCTAATTCGTTGCCGCCACCATGTTTGAAACGAATCGTCCTGATGCAGGCGGCAGTATTCACATTGATTAGTGGCCCGTTGACTTACCTGCTTTCGGACTTTTGCCAGAGTGGGTTGCCTCATGCCTGCAATACCAATCGGGCGCGAGCCTTAGCCAGATTAATAAACAGATCGAGGGCTAAGAAACGCTCCAATTCCAATGCTTCTTCCGCCGATAGTAGCCCGTCTTTCTTTCGACCCACCAGTTCCTCAACCCGTGCCGACATCGCCGACGAGGCCGCCAGGGCAATGATGCGCTCAGGATCACCCTGAGCGAGTTTATTCGCCACGTCGCCAAATGCTTCAGCTACACTCATAATGGATTTGTTTACGGCTTGTCAAAGATAAAAAAACTGAACACCCCCCGGCGAGGTGTCGAAGGCTCGTTTGCGGGCGAGTTTCTTTACCAATTGTTGCCAGATTTCTGCCGCCTTAATCGCGCACAATGGCGACTTTG
The DNA here is from genome assembly GCA_038230755.1 of Cytophagales bacterium. Taxonomy (GTDB): domain Bacteria; phylum Bacteroidota; class Bacteroidia; order Cytophagales; family Spirosomataceae; genus Fibrella. Next base: position 941 of record JBBRMP010000142.1, read on the forward strand.
GCTTAACTAAAGGAGTGGTTGGAGCAATTCGAGTTGTCCGACAAAAGGTTGGTTAGAGCTCGTGAAATCATGGTCAGACTTACCGATTATCGGCCATCTTTTGCTGAACCTGCTCCACAAAGTCAATCGATACCCCAGCCATGTCGGCTATCTGTTCAACCGTCAGGCTTATTTTAGTCAGCAGGTTTCTAACAAAACGCTCTTCGGCTCTTTCCTGACCTATCAGGTAGAGCACGTCTTTTTCCGGGCTGATAAAAGGCAAAATACTGTCCATAGCTGTTTTGAGTTTGATACCTAAGTTACGTAACTGCGCTAACACGCGCAACTGATTAACGTGCTTCTTAAACGAAAAATCGCCACTGCTCGTTTCCTCAATCCGTTGAACAATCTGGTTTAAAGCCACGTCGACCGTGTCACCGTCGAAATTCGCCAGAATACTTAGAAGCACTTCTTCGGGTTTTGCTGAGCGAAGAAAGAACCGGTAATCCAGGGTCGAAAAAGAAATGAGCGGGAAGTCAAACGTTAAATTTACTCTGTCGAGTCGAACCGACATTTGCGGGGCATATGATCCCAGGAAGATGACAAACTGCCGGACGGGTAACTTGTACTTACGTTCCAACATGATGTAGTATTCCGCCATACGATAGACCATCTCCGGCTCGTCGGCCACCTGAAATTCGATCTGTAAGACGTAAGTATCTCCCTGATTATCGGTTATCTTCTTTAGCAAATCGGGCTTGCGCTCCTTGGTATGTTGAATATCGTCAGGTAGTTCCTCCGATGAAACTGCCCTGATGCCAAGAATATTTTCCATCAGACCCGGAATTATCGCTTCCAGATTCTCTTTAAAAATCTTGTCGTATTGGCTACTCTGTTTACTCATGTATTGGCGCAGATAGTAGGGTAATGATTAACAATCAACTTTCTGAATGGTGACCTCAATCTCGTTGCGGAAGGCGTTGGATACACCGTCTGGCATATCTAACTGATACACGTTCAGCGTTTTACCAGTTGCCTGTAGGTCGGCTTGTAGTTCGTGGAGGCGGGGCAGGTCGGGTTTGTAGCGGCCGGTGCGGGCGGTGTCTTCTAGCAGCAGTTCCTTCACAATCACAATGCTTTGTCTGAAGGTATTGGCCGTTTCTCGGAAAAACATCATGGCCTTCACCACGTCGAAATCAGACACGGGCGCATCCGAAATCAGGGGATAGAACGAGGCGTAGTTGCGCGTTTTGTTGGCCGACACAATCGCCATGATAATCGACAGTTTCAGCGAACTTACAAGCGACGTGTTCAGGTTACCCACCTCGCGCCCGTCGTTGTCTATGATAACTGGTCGGTAGCCCCCGTCGGGTCGGTCCGGTGTTCCAGTCTCCACAAAGCGGATAGTACCGTAGAACGCGCCTGTGGGGGCATTTATGTTTTCGTAGTGGGTATTGGCCGTGTCTTCAAGTTGCTGCACCAACTCCTGATACTTCGTTTTCTTCACCCGCTTCGTCAGCTCCATCAGGTCGAAGAGAATTGTTTTTTTCTGGATCAACTGTGGAGCTACCTGTCCTTCCGACAGCTTGCTCAGTTCTGCGTTGATTTCCCGCAGGCGGTCTTCGTTCTGTTTCTTTTTGGTACGGTCGCCAACCAAATCACCTTCAAACTTCTGAATATCGGCCACTGCGCCGTTCATCGAGTTCACAATGTCGCGGGCGTTGCTGATGCCGCTTAGCTGCTCCTGTTGTTGCAACTCGCGGACTTTCGCGTCGAACTCATCTTTGTAGGCCCGCACCCGGTCGCGTCCGGTGTTTTGCTCATGGTATGATTGCCGAACGCGCTGATTGACGCTCTCGATACTATTTTTCATGCCCAAGCCATTGACGTAGAACTGCTTGAAGAACGGCTTGAGGTTCCTGCGGGGACGTTCGGGCTGTAGGATTTCGGGTTCCAACACCAACAGGCTGTTGATGGCATCATAGGCTTCGCTGCCTTTTGGCGCGGCCCGATTACACACCTTGCAGTGCTCCTCGTCGAGCATTTGCCGCACATACATGGGTTCGGGTACGTTGTCGGGCAGCCGGATTTGCAGTTTTTCGGCCACTTGCCTCGTCAGGTTGGCCGTGGCTTTTCGTATGGCAATGGCATCATCGTAGGCGGTGAGTTTAGCCTCAAATCGTTCCAGCAGTGGTAGCGAACCCAACAGCACCCAATTATCAGAAAACAGTTTCCGGCTCAGGCCCTCATCAAAGGTATCTGATTGGTTCACGGCGGCCACGTAAGCGGCTTCGGCCCTGTTGCGGGCCTGCGTCAGTTTGTTGATCGTTTCGGCAAACTCGATGCTTGCCAACAACGCGTCTTTCCGCTCCTGTGCGCTCTGCTGATTTTGCGAGGCATTGGTTATCTGTTCTTCCAGGCGAAGCACCTGCGTTTCCAGCAGCCGCTGCTCTGTCTGTAGTTCACCAATACGCACCTGATTTTTGTCTGATTTCTTCAGTTCCTGATCGAAGGCATTCTTGGCGGTGTTGTATGCTTTCTCGGCCACCTCGATGTACCTATCCCACCGGTCAATATCCGAAAGACGTTTGATCACGTTTTTCAACGACCCATTGCTCGACGTGTCGATAAGGTTGCTGATGCCCCGTTCGCCCTGAAACCAAACATAGGGCCGCACATCTACTGGGATTAAGCGTTCAAGAATATCGTCGTGTTTAGCCTCGGAGACGGGTTTGTACGAAACAATGTCGAACTCCAGGATCTGAAACTCGCTTTTGCCCGGCTCCACCCATGTCTTTTCATCCGTCCGGCGGGTGCGGTACGTCCTGATTAGCTGGTATTTCTTGAGGTTGCCGTTGCGTTGATCTTCCACTTCAACCATGACTTTGGTCTCAACACTATCTCCCACGGCGCATTCAGCTTTGGCCTTTTCTGATACCAATTCGCCTTTTACGGCATTGGTCAGCTTTACCCCACCGAGCGTGGCACGGGGCGCATTATCGGTGATACCATCGCTGAAGACCCACTGAAAGGCATCGTACAGTTTTGATTTGCCGTAGCCGTTGGCACCAAGCACGATGTTCAGCCCCTCTACGAACTCAAACTGATTCTCGGAGCCATAGTAGCACAGGAAATTGCTGATGCTGATTTTATTGATGAGCATGGCTATACGAGCGTTGTGTTGAGGTGCGCATTCAGGCGGTTAGCGGCCAAATTGGGCGTACTGCCATCTTCCACCACGTTGACCAGTTGCCGAACGAGTCCCACAAGCATCTGCGCCCTCGTATTGTGATGGCTAGTCATGGTCATTTGCGCCATGTCGGCGGGGGTGAGGCCGTACTTTTGCTGAATCTCAGCGTCTTCCAGAAATGATTTCACAATGTCGAGTTGGGTCATGCGGATAGTTCGTTGTGGATGGTGTCTAAGTTGAGTTGGTAGGCTTCACATACGGCTCGAAATACGTTCATCGCCTCGTATTTATTGGTGGCCATAAAGGCAAAGTGAACTACCCGTTCCAGTTCCTTTTGCACCAATTTCCGTTCTAGTTGAAACGTTGGGCTATTGGGGTCGGCGCGAGGAATCACCACCATATCATAAATGTAGGCGAACCCTTTTTCTGGGTGTTGCCGCAAAATGCGCCCTCGCCGTTGGATGAACTGCCGGGGGTTTCCCGTGCTTGAGCAGAAGATAGCCTGTTCCGTCCGGGGTATGTCAACGCCTTCGTCCAGGCACTTCATCGACAACAGGGCGTTGATCTTCCCCTGCTCAAACTGTTTCAGCACCAGCTCCTTATCGTCCGAGTCGCTCGTGTACTGCGTAATAGTGGTCGTGGGCGATACCTGACGAACAATGGAGGCGTAAAAATTGATGATCCGGTTATCTTCGGTCATTGTGGGAAAGACTTCCTCATCAATCTCAGTGTCGGCGTAGAATCCTTCAGGCGAATAAACGAGCGTGTAGTCAATTTTCCCACGCCGGGTAATAATGTCGTTGAGAATATGTTCAAATGCCGCCAACTTGCCCTGCGCCTTGTGAATAATGCGTTTCCGTTGCATCAGGAGCATTTCTACGGGTTTCGCTCCCTGATCACTGCCCTTGGCGCGGGCGTATATCTTGGCGAGTTTGGCCGAAATCTCCGAGTAGGCCACCATCTCAGCGGGTGTCAGGCTGACGATGTTTGGGTAATAGTAATAGGGGCAAAGGATGCCTTCTGCAATAGCTCGCTCCATCGAAAAGTTGTAGGTGTAGGGTTCCTTATCGTGGAAAAATGCTTCCATGTGCGCCGAGCCTTCGGGGTCATACACTCGCTTGGGCGTGGCCGACAAGCCAATCCGTTTCGGCAGGTGCACACCGTCGAGCAGTTGCGCCACTGAGGGCGAAGCGATATTATGGGCTTCATCGGCTAACAGGATAGTCGTTTTGGGCAGTCGTTTGAAGTACATCTGAAACGCAGACTTGGTGAAGGATTTGTACGTCACGATCACCACAAACGACGTACCCACCCCGAAGCTAAGTTGGGTAGTAATCCGGCTCAGTTCAGCGGGCCAATTCTTCGATTGACCCGAGACAGTGATGATCTCCCGGAAATTGAATTTGCGGGCCTCGTGGGTCCACTGCTCCACCAAAATGGTTGTCGGTACCAGAATAACCGCCTGATACTGACCCGTTTTCGCCCATTCATTCAGCACACAGTTGAGCGACGTAATGGTTTTTCCGGTGCCGGTTGCCATCGCAAAAATCCCCTGATAGCCGTTGGCAATCCAGTTTTGGTAAGCTTCTTTTTGGTAATCGCGCGGACCGCTTTCATAGGGGAAACGGGGCGTGGTGCGGTAGGTATCTATTCGTTGCACAATTTTGGCTACGGCTCGTTGGTAACCTTCGGTACGGGTTTGTTTGGCTTTTTGGGTGGCTAACCGCTGCTCGTCGGTCAGCAATTCGTCAATATCCTTACCGCCGTAATCGCGGACAATAGCTTCGTCAATCTGTTCAATCGGAATCAGGTCGGCATACTCGCTTGTGCCGTTGAAGAGGTGCTCATAGTCACGTTCATAGTCAGCGAAGGCATTTGCCCCAGCTGTCCACGACCGTTTCACGTCCAACTCTTCCAGGTTTTCGAGCAATCCCGATGCTGTGAAGTTACAGGATCCCTTGAACTTGACTTTGTTTTGTCCGTCAAAGAAAATACCCGATTTGTAGTGTGAAATCCCGCGTCCACTTTTGGGCCGGATCGCCCGAATCTGTACCCGGTTGGCGGCAATCAGCCAGGCAAGGCAATGAAAAAAGTGGGTACCATAAGCATCCAATGACTGTTTAAGGCGTTGATAATCAGTAGCCGAAAAGCTATAGCTGGCCGCATCGGTTGTCAGCCCCGCCACTACCGCCGCCTTATCCTGCGCTGAGAGGATGTGGTTGATAACCAGACGCATCCGTCCGCCGTTGGTGATGAATTTGGCAAACCCCACCGCCAATACACTAATGGCTGACGAGCTGAAATAGCCCAATAAAAGATCGAGCCGGTTGCTTTCGATCAACGCTTCCAGATAAAACGCCAACGGTTCATTAGCTGTCCCGGTCCGGTATTCGCCACTTTCAGGGAAATCAATGTCAGACAGCATGAATATTGGAGAACGATGAATCAATTTACGCCCAACCCGTCTATTGTAAAGATATAGTTTACAACAGGTTATTGACCCTCCCGCCGCTCTGTATCCGTTTGAACACCGTCAGCAAGATTAGTAGGAGCGAAATGGGCACGAGGGAGGCGTAGAAGGCGGTTTGGCCGCCATAGGTTTCGAAGATGCGGGCGGTGATGATGGAGCCGGTGGTGCCGCCGAGGGCCGAAAACACCACGATCAGGCCCGTCATGGAGCCGTGCTGTTTCAGAGGTAAACTGCTCAGAATAGCCGAGTTGATGGCCGGGTAAATCGGGGCGATGAACAGGCCGATGAGCGGAAACAGAAACGCCGCCACTGGAGCGTCGAACCAGCCGTAGTCAGCACCGGCAATGGCGGCCTTGCTGGCCTTTTCGGCGAGGGGCAAGGCCAGGAAAACCAGCCCGGCAGCCACCACGAGGCAGATCATCAGCAGCGTGTACCACGTCACCCGTTTGAGAGCAAAACCGGCCAACAACCGGCCAATGGCGGTGCTGGCAGCCAGGATACTCGCCATCTGAATACTCAGCGAAGCCGGTAGTTTCAGGTATTCTTTGTTAAACGTGGGCAGCCAGCTCATGATGCCCTGCTCCATGAGCACGTAGGTGAACGCCGTGAAAATGAACACCAGCACCAGCGGTCGTGCGGCCAGCCGGAGCATATCGGCGATATTATTTAGACCAACGGCTTTCTCCTGATTGCTAATCTGTGATTCATCCAGCGGGGTGGTGAGCAGGAGCAGAAACGCCGACCCGGCAATAGCCGCCAGCACGTAGTAGGTCGTGAGCCAGCTTACCGAGGTTGGATGGGCGTTGTCCACGAAGGCAGAGAAGAGAAAATACGTCGACATGACGCCGAGCATAAACGCCGACTCCAGGAAATTCATGAAACTGGCGTGTTCGTTGGCGTCTTTCGTAAACAGGCCGATGGTGGCGAAGACGGATACTTTGATGAGCGCAAAACTGGCCCCCACCGTCGCAAAGAGCAGTTTGGTGGTCCAGAAAGCGGGTAGCTGCGGCATCAGCAGGCAGGCCACCGTCACCATGCCGAGGGCAATGAGCATGGCCCGTTTGTAGCCAATGCGCGTGACATACGAGGCCACCAGAAACGACACCATGGCAATGGTCAAATCCTTAAACGCCTCTAAAATAGAGGCATCGGTTTTGGAAACGCCGTAGCTACTTTGGACCTGCAAAATCACGATGCCAACGCTGTTGAGCAGGATGGCGAAGACGATGTAGTTTAGGAAGAGAGAGATCTTTAGGCGAAGCATGAGGTCGTAATAAGTGAATGTGCGAATTAGTGAATGTTTGGACGGTCTAGCAATGTACGGCGGAGTGGCCGGGCGGCGTTCCGTTCCGGTGGGCCGACAGGCCAATGCTGAGCAAAAATAGCCAGCTACCATTGGCCTGTCGGCCCACCGGAGTACCACCGGACGGCGTTCCGTTCCGCCGTACATTCGCCAAATCGGCAACTCCCTCTCCTATGTCCTCTCCTGATCAATTATCCCACAACCTCTTCCACGACGTACAACTCAGCGGCCTCTTCGCCGACTCGAAAACCTTTCCCGACTGTGTGCCAAAGCAGGACCCGGCACAGCTTGAGGTCTTATATGAACAGCAGCGGCAACGGCCCGGCTTCGATTTAAAGGCGTTTGTTTATGAGTACTTTACGTTGCCCGAACACGTCGCATCGGATTACGTAAGCGATACCAGCCTGAGTACTGCCGACCATATCAACGGCCTGTGGGACAGCCTCACGCGCGTGGCCGACGTGCCTGTACCATACGATTCGCGGGTGGCGTTACCCCATCCGTATGTGGTGCCGGGTGGGCGGTTCCGCGAGATATTTTACTGGGACAGCTATTTTACCATGCTTGGCCTACGCGAATCGGGGCGTGTCGATCTGATCCGGGACATGCTCGCCAACTTTACTTACCTCATCGACACCGTCGGGCATATTCCCAACGGTAACCGGACATATTTTTTGAGCCGGTCGCAGCCGCCGTTTTTTGCGCTGATGGTGCAATTGCTGGCTGACATCGACGGGCCAACCGTGCTGACAACCTACCTGCCGCAATTGCAGAAAGAGTATGATTTCTGGATGTACAAAACCGTCACAGCCGCCTCTGGCAAAACGACTTACCAACGTCGGGTTGGGCTGTTGAGTGGGCAATCGTTGAACACCTATTCCGACGATTTGAACACGCCACGACCCGAAGCATACCGGCAGGAGCTGGATTTGGCACCGGCGGCCGAGGCATTGGGCGTAGCGCCCGAAACGCTCTATCACCACATCCGCGCCGCCTGCGAATCGGGCTGGGATTTCAGCAGCCGGTGGTGCACCGACCCGCACGAATTGGCTACCATTCACACCGCCGACATCGTTCCAGTCGATTTAAACTGCCTGCTGTTTTCGCTCGAAAAGACCCTGCAACAAGCCTACACGCTAGCTGGCAATCAGGCACAGGCTGTGGATTTCAGCTACCTCGCCGACCAACGCAAAACCGCCATTCTGGACCATTGCTGGAACGACGACACCGGATTTTTTCACGATTACGATGCAAAACAATTCGTCAAAACACCCTCCCTGACGCTGGCAGGGGCATTTCCACTTTTTCTGAACCTCGCCACGCCCGAACAGGCCTGCCGCGTCCATGACCGGCTCAAGGCGGACTTCCTGCAATCGGGCGGGTGGGTGACGACGTTGGAACAGACCGGCCAACAGTGGGATTGGCCCAACGGCTGGGCACCGCTGCAATGGGTTGTCTACAGGGGCTTACTGAACTACGGCTACGTGGAAACCGCCAACGAAGGCCGCAATAGGTGGCTAGCCCTAAACGACAAAGTCTTCAAAGCTACGGGCAAACTAACCGAGAAATACAACGTGGTAGAGGCTACCCTCACCACCGGCGGCGGCGAATACCCCAATCAGGATGGCTTCGGCTGGACGAATGGGGTGTATCTCAGTTTTCAGTTTTCAGTCTGAAGTTTTCAGTTGCTTCGCGTCAGCGATACGCTTACAAAGTAATTGAAAACTTTAGACTGAAAATTACTATCTACCCAAACAACTCGCTCCACATCGCCTTGGCTTTGGCGATGGCGGCGTCTACCTGTAGGGCGGCTTCGGCTTTGATTTCGTCCAGTTTCACCTGAGCAGCAGTGAGTTGCACGGCGGCTTCAACACGCAGCTCTTCGAATTTGTCTTCGGCGAGGTCTTGCAGCTCGTCGGCTTTGGCGGCGGCAACGGCGTAGGCGGTTTCGGCCTGACCCTGCAAGTGGGTCAGCGTTTCGGCGGTGGCAGCTTTGGCCGTGTCGAAGTGCTGAGTGGCTTTCGCTTTCAGGTCTTCTACGTCAATGTCTTTGCCCATTTCCTGCGCTTTGGCGACCAACTGATCTTTCAGTTCGTCGAGTTTCGTCGCAACGGCGCCCAACTGTTTACCCGCTTCGGTCCGGACAGCGTCTAATTTTTCGGCGGCAACGGCCTTCGAGGCCTGCACTTGTTCGTTGGTTGTTTTCGTCTCCATGAATGGCATTTTTTGAGGGGCGAAAGATAGGGTAGGTTAATGTACATTGTTCATTATACATTAACCTACCCCAACCGCCTCACCACTAACCCATTGACCAAGTCAAGTAGCGCCAGCGGCAATAGTGTGCGCCAATTGGGGATGTTGAGGGTGCCGCCGAAGTTGATGTAGTAGTCGAGGCGGAATTTCTTCCATTCGATCTCCACAAATTCGGGAAAGTTGATAGCCGTAATCCAGCCGTCTTCTACGTCGTCGAACCACTCTTCGTAATAGCTGTCGTCGGAGCCGTGGAAGTTCAGGACGTTCTCGCCGATGAGCAGAAAGTACTTGATACCCTGCTGCACAAGCGGGTCAATCACCTGCCGCTTCAGAAACATAATGTCGTTGTGGAGGGTGTCGTTCCACTCGCCGAATAGCTCGATGATAACGGCCTGCCGGTCGTAGTTGGCATAGAGAATCTTGCAATACAGCGTCTCCGAGCCGATTTCGTCCCAATACGGGTGGATGTAGTAGCCGTAGATATCGTTCTCGTACTGTGTCGTATTGTAGGTCCGTTCATGAAACGGCGACCGCTCATCGTCAGAAGCAGCATAATACTTTTCCCAGCCATAGAAAGGCTCTATGTCTTGCATAGAAATGAAGCCCCCCGACCCCCGAAGGGGGAGGGCTGACGCACGCGGATTGCTTTCGCGTCAGCCCTCCCCCTTCGGGGGTCGGGGGGCTGTTAGTTTTTAATACCCTCCCCCGTCAGTTACCACCATACGCCCTTCCGACGTAACGACTTCATCAGCGTAGGCATCCGTAGGTACGCAGGAACACACCAGGTTGCGGTCGCCGTAGGCCGAATCGATACGGCTGACGGTTGGCCAGAACTTGCGGGCCCTGACATAAGGCAGCGGAAAAACGGCCTTCTCGCGGCTGTAGGGCCTGTGCCAGTCGTCGGCGAGGGCCACGTTGGCGGTGTGGGGCGCGTGTTTCAGCACGTTATCCATCCGGTCAGCATCGCCGTTTTCGATCTCGCGTATCTCGTTGCGGATCGCAATCATGGCGTCGCAGAAACGGTCGAGTTCGGCTTTCGACTCCGATTCGGTTGGCTCAATCATCATTGTGCCCGCCACCGGAAACGACACCGTGGGCGCGTGGAAACAGTAGTCCATCAGGCGCTTGGCGATGTCTTCTACTTCAATACCTACCGATTGTTTCAGGGGCCGACAGTCGATGATCATCTCGTGGGCGGCCCGGCCATTTGCACCGGCGTATAAGGTCTCGAAATGCCCGTCGAGGCGCGATTTGATGTAGTTGGCGTTCAGGATGGCCCGCTTCGTGGCGTTGGTCAGTCCTTCGCCGCCCATCATGGCAATGTATGCGTACGAAATCGTGAGAATACTCGCCGAACCATACGGAGCTGCCGATACTGCACCTGAGCGAACTAGCCCCCTACCCGCAGCGGCGGACCGCCCCGAAGGGGGAAGTGCTGCCGCGTCCTTAGTTCCCCCTTCGGGGGTTAGGGGGCTGTTGGGGTTAGCGGGCAGGAACGGCACCAACTGTTTCGCCACGCCGATGGGACCCATGCCGGGACCGCCGCCGCCGTGCGGAATGCAGAACGTTTTGTGCAAATTCAGGTGGCAAACGTCGGCACCAATCGCCGCCGGTGAGGTCACACCCACCTGCGCGTTCATGTTGGCTCCGTCCATATATACTTGCCCACCATGCTCGTGGATTTTGGCGCACATGGTAATGATGCTCTCCTCGAAAACGCCGTGCGTAGACGGATACGTCACCATCAGACAGGCCAGATTGTCAGCGTATTGCTCAGCTTTGGCGGTCAGATCGGCCACGTCGATGTTGCCGCGTTCGTCGCATTTCACAATCACCACGGTCATGCCGGCCATCACAGCGGAAGCGGGGTTAGTGCCGTGCGCCGACTGCGGAATCAGCGCAATGTTGCGGTGGGTATCACCCCGGCTTTCGTGGTAGGCCCGAATCACCATCAAGCCCGCGTACTCGCCCTGCGCCCCCGAATTGGGTTGCAGCGACATGGCCGCGAAGCCCGTGATTTCACAAAGCCACGTATTCAAATCCGTGAAAAGCTGCTGATAACCAAGCGTTTGATCTTTCGGCGCGAAGGGGTGCATCTTGCCAAACTCCGGCCACGTCACGGGAATCATTTCGGTGGTGGCGTTGAGTTTCATGGTGCAGCTACCTAACGCAATCATCGAATGCACCAGCGAGAGGTCTTTTTCCTCCAGCGACTTCAGGTACCGAAGCATTTCGTGCTCGGTGTGGTGCGTGTTGAACACGGGGTGCGTCAGGTAGTCCGACTGCCGCACGAGGCGTTCGGGCCAGCTCAGTTCGAGGCTGTCGATCATGCCCGCGAAGTCATCTTCGCTCACCTGAATACCAAATACGTCGAACAGCGTTTTCACGTCGTCGAGGGTTTTGGCTTCGTCAAACGAAACCGTAACCTGCTCGCCGTTAGCTTGGTAGCGCAGGTTTACCTGCGCCGCCCGTGCCGATTTTTTCAGCGATTCAGTATCGTCCACTTTGAGCGTAATGGTGTCGAAGTAGTTTTCCGAGACAATCGTATGTCCGGCGCGGCGGGCGGCTTTGGCGAATAATTTAGTCAGGCCGTGGGTCCGTTCGGCAATGGCGCGGAGGCGTTGCGGACCGTGATAGACGGCGTAGCTACCAGCCATAACGGCCAGCAACACCTGCGCCGTGCAGATATTCGACGTGGCTTTTTCGCGGCGGATGTGTTGCTCGCGCGTTTGCAGGGCCATACGTAGGGCGGGGTGTCCCTGTGCATCGACCGAGACGCCGATAATACGACCTGGAATCTGCCGCTTGAAAGCATCTTTCGTGGCAAAAAACGCCGCGTGGGGGCCACCGAAGCCCATTGGCACGCCAAACCGCTGCGACGAACCCACTACCACGTCGGCACCCATTTCGCCGGGAGGGGTGAGCATGGTCAGGGCCAATAAATCAGCGGCCACGGCCACATTGACGCCCAATTCATGAGCCGCCGAGATCAGATCGGTATAGTCGAACACCTCACCGTCGGTGGCGGGGTATTGGAGCAGCAGGGCAAACACGTCGCCAGAGGTCAGGTCAACCTGCCGGTGGTCGCCCACCACTACGCGGATGTCCAGCGGTGTGGCGCGGGTGCGGACCACCTCGATGGTTTGGGGGTGGCACCGGTCTGATACAAAGAACGTTTCGGCCTTTTTACGGGCGGCGGGGCGTTGGCTGTGCAGCATCGTCATGGCCTCGGCGGCGGCGGTAGCTTCGTCCAGCAATGACGCGTTGGCGATGGGCATCCCCGTCAAATCACAGACTACGGTCTGGAAATTCAGCAGTGCCTCCAGGCGACCCTGCGCAATTTCGGCCTGGTAGGGCGTGTAGGCGGTGTACCAGGCGGGGTTTTCCAGAATATTCCGCAAAATCACGTTCGGCGTAATCGTGTCGTAATACCCCTGCCCGATGTAGGACGTAAAGATTTTGTTCTGCTGGGCGAGCTTTTTAAAATCGCTCAAAAACGCCTGCTCCCCTTTCGGTTCGGGCAAATTGAGCGGACGAGGCAACCGGATATTGGCGGGTACGGTTTGCTCGATCAATTCGTCAATAGACGTGACGCCAACGGCCTGGAGCATCTGGTCGAAATCGGCATCGAATAGACCGTTATGACGGTCTTCAAAACGGTCTGTTTGCTGAAGCGTTAGGTTCATAGAGTGATTAAACGCAGGTGTTTTTTTTAAAAAACCCAAAGGTACGGCAAAACGTGCGCAAGGGAAGGAGGTTGGCTGTTGGCACGGAAATTGACAACCCCCTACCTAACCATCAAGCAGATGGCGTTATCTTGCCTGCACTAACCCAGCGTAGCCCACGCACCCATGAAAGTTGTGATTTTGGCCGGTGGCCTTGGTACCCGCCTCAGCGAAGAAACGGTTCTCCGACCCAAACCGATGGTCGAGATTGGCGGTATGCCGATTCTGTGGCACATCATGAAAATTTACTCGGCCCACGGTTACAATGAGTTCATCATTTGCCTGGGGTACAAGGGGTATATCATCAAGGAATTTTTTGCCAATTACTTCCTCCACCAGTCCGACGTAACCATTGATCTGAGCACCAATCAGATCGACGTGCACAACTCACAGGCTGAGCCGTGGAAGGTAACGCTCGTGGACACGGGCCGCGACAGCATGACCGGCGGACGGCTTCGGCGGGTACGTCATCACCTTGGTAATGAGTCATTTATGATGACCTATGGTGATGGCGTGGGCGACGTTGATATTACGAAACTGGTCCAATTTCACGAAGCTAACGGCAAAAAATGCACCCTTACGGCGGTTCAGCCCTCGGCTCGTTTCGGGGCGTTGGACGTCAACGCTACTGACGGGGTACGGTCGTTTCTGGAAAAACCCAAAGGCGACGGGGCCTGGATCAACGGCGGCTTTTTCGTCTGCGACCCGTCCGTGATTGACCTCATCGACGGCGACGACACCACCTGGGAACGTTACCCGATGGAGACCCTTGCCGCCCAAAACGAGCTAATGGCCTTCCGCCACGACGGCTTCTGGAAACCGATGGACACCCTCCGCGACAAAACCGAACTCGAAACCGCCTGGACCACCGGCCACGCCGAGTGGAAAGTGTGGTAATCTCCTCTATGTTCCAGGACACTTACCATAACAAAACCGTTTTTCTGACCGGGCATACGGGCTTCAAAGGCTCATGGCTGGCTTATTGGCTGCGGCAGTTGGGCGCTACGGTGGTGGGTTATTCGCTGCCCGCGCCAACCGTGCCCAGCCACCATGCTTTATTGGGGCTTGAACTAGCCGAGACACTGGCAAATGTGAATGATCTGGGTACGCTGACGCAGGCTATGCAGGCCGCTCAACCCGACATTGTCTTTCACATGGCGGCCCAACCGCTCGTGCGCGAATCGTACCGAAACCCCCTGGA
>JBBRMP010000143.1:0-15040 GCA_038230755.1 Cytophagales bacterium
GAGTAATGGACAAACTGAAGGTCAGGTAAACCGACTGAAAACGATAAAGCGAGCGATGTATGGTAAAGCCAATTTCGAGTTGTTACGACTGCGGGTGTTAGCTCGAAATTGGACGGCTCCCCCAAATTGACGCTGAACCAGAATCTCTGTGCCCTTCTCCGTGTTTCTGTGTTTAACCCTACTCCTTTCTAATAATTCCCAATCGAGAGCATCACCAGCGTGCAGGCCTCGACGGGTTCGATACCCATTTCGGCGAGTTCGTTTTCGAGGGAGGGGTTTTCGGCACCGGGGTTGAAGATGACCCGCCGGGGCTTCAATTGCTTGATGTAATCGGCGAAGACGTGCTGGTTGCGCGGCCCTACATAAAGCGTTACCGTGTCGATGTCGGCGAGCGGGGGCTGGCCCGTCTGAATGGGAATGTCGTTGATGGTGCCTACTTTTAAACCAACCAATTCTACCGGATGACCATGCTGTTTCAGGCTACGAGCGGCTTTGTTGGCGTAGCGGTCCGGGTTTTCCGAGGCGCCGATGACTAACGTTTTCTTTGGCATAGGTAGCGGTGGCAAAGCTCTTTTGCCCTGCTATTTCGGTTGATTTTAGAAGTAAGACAAAATTTATTGGTAGGTTGTTTCAGGGCCTATTCGTGGAGGGTAGCTATAAATAACGGCGTCATGTAACCATTCGTGAATAGGCAATCTCTGACATGAATTATACTACGCTGGCAGTTACTAATTTGTGACTATTTGCTAGCGGACCTGTCTATTTACTGTTTAGACTGGGTTAAATACCAATTTAGTTGGAATTGCGTTTATTTGTATACGTTTGCTCGTCTCCTTCTCCCTTCCCGATGCCATCATGACCGATTCTAAAAACACGAGCTACTGGAATGAGCGTTGGCTGCTTATTGCTTTTGACGGTGTGGAGCAGGCCCCCAACTATCAGGTATCAAATTATGGTCGGCTGCGGAGCTTTCAATCAGGGCCGGAAGGGGTCATTATCAAAGGGTCTGTGATTCAGGGGTACCGGTCGCTGAACATCCGAATCGGTGGCAAAACCATGAACCGGTACGTGCATAAACTGGTGGCGCAGTATTTTCTTGAACCAGACAAGCCCGAACGCACCTATGTGCTGCACCTTGACCATGACAAGCTCAATAACCGGGCGCAAAACCTGCGGTGGGCTACCAAAGAAGAAATGGTTGAGCATAACCGCGACAACCCAAGTGTGGTGAATCGGACGCAACCCCGCCGCACAAGCAACTACAAACTAACAGAGAGTAAGGTACTGATGATCAAGAAGTTACTACGAAACGATAAGAACCGGCTGAAGATGATTGCCCGCCAGTTCGGTATCACACACACCCAGCTAAACCGTATCCGGTCGGGTGAGAACTGGCGGCATGTGGTGCTCGACGATGAGGGCCAGGAGCCAGTGAAACAGATGGCATTCGCCACAGACAATGGGTAGCCTGGGGGCTACCTTTTTTTTGCCTAATTGTGAACGGGCCGGGTTTGGCTAACCAACGGCAGCGCAATGAAAAAGGACGTGCCAACGCCTTCCTGCGTTTCGAACCAGATGCTGCCGCTGGCGTGTTCGATGCCGCGTTTCGAGAGGGCAAGGCCGATGCCATTGCCCCCCTGCTTGGTACTGAAATTAGGCAGGAACACCTTACTCCTGATGTTTTCGGGAATACCCACCCCATTGTCATGCACCTCAATGTTGGCGTTGTCGTCGGTGCTAAACAGGCGCAGATCAACTACGGGCCGTTTATCGTCCTCAACAGACTGTATGCCGTTGATAATCAGGTTGGTGCAAATACGCATGAGTAATTGGCGGTCGCCCATGATCCAGACGGGGCCAGCTTCAATCTGCCGCCGGATCACCACCTGCCGGTCGTCGTTGTAGAGGTCGGCTACCTTGTTGAGCACCGACGATAGCTCCACCAGCTCATTTTGCGGCAGGGGCATATTGGCAAAGTCGGAGAAGGACGTGGCAATGTCGCTGATGTTGTTGATCTGGTCGAGGAGCGTATCGAGGGTACGGCTCACGGCCCGGTCGGTAACGGGGTTCATGCCCGGCAACGTGCGCTGCAACTGTTGCAGGGTCAGCTTCATGGGCGTCAGCGGATTTTTGATTTCGTGGGCCACTTGTTTAGCCATTTCGCGCCAGGCCGATTGTTTTTCGCTCTGCGCCAATGATGCTTTGCTTTCTTCCAGTTTACCGAGCATCCGGTTATACTCTTTGATCACCGCGCCAATTTCATCGTCCGATTTCCACTCGATGGTCTGGTTGAGCCGGTCGAGGCTGGTACGGCGAATTTTGTGCGTGAGCAGCCGTAGCGGGCCGGTGAGGCTGTTCGAGGCAAAGTAGGAGAGGATCAAAAACAGCAGAAACAGGCCCGTAAACACGCTCAACGCCGACGACACCACGTCGAGCAATTGCCGGTCGAGTTCGGGGCGGGCGTAGAAATAGGGTACACTCAGAATACCCAGCAGCTTGCCTTCGTATGATTTAATGCCCGTATAAACGGTGCTGAACTGCTTGCTACCCAACGATTCGTTGAGCAACTTCTGGTTCTCTTTGTCTTCCACGATGTGGATGAACGCACTTGGGTTGATGTATTTCGACAAATGCCCGCTCTCATACATCAACGGGCGGGTAGACGTATACAACTTACCGTCGGTATTGAACACGTTGATGTCGATGTCGGCGTCGCGGGCAATGGTCTGTAGCTCCTGCTCCATGGCCTCTTTGCTGCGTATACCTTTCTGGTTTTCTTCCAGATACGTCCAGAAGTTGGCCGCAATGTTTTTGGTGTTGCTGAGGTAATTGGCCTGCTGGTTGCTGATGTAGTTGGCACTGATAACGCCCAGAATAATGAGCACGACCAACAGGAGCGGCAGGAAAAAAGCCACGTTCAGCAGAATCTGAATCCGGGTGGAATAGTTGATGCTGAACCGCGAGAGGCCATACTGCACCGCATACAGCACAATGACCAGAATAACCGACAGCACCAGCAGCAGGTAGAGAAACGAGAAGCTGGCCAGCACCGCCTGGTAGGGATAAGCTTCTGACGATACCACCAACGTGCGGTTATTGGCCCCTTTGATGCCCAAATGGTCGAAACCTTCCACCAGAATGCCCTTATCATACAACGCCGGGTCGTTAAGGAGCGCCACGGGCAGTTTGCGTTCATAGTTGTAGTTGCCCGTGGGCAGTAGCAGCCGCTGAACCGTTGGCCGGCCCATTGATGGGGTTGAACCCGTGCTGAAAATGGCGTAGCTATAGTCGCGCAGGGCCGGCGACTGGCTCAGCTTATCATCTACGAGCAGTACGGGATATACGCTGCGGGGCGTCTCGCCGCGGAGCTTCAGGTCAAGCACCACATAGCCAATGAGGGTGCTATCGGCGTTGCGGATGTTGACAAAACTGACGTACTCTTTCAAAAAACGGTTGCCTACCTCGTTGGCAAAATACAGGTTGGGGTACTGCGTTTTGTAGAGCGGCTGCTGAAACCGCTGTACCAGCGAGGCCAGCGAAACGGCATCTCTAATCAGATCCAGTGGGCTGCCGTTACCGTCGAACGAGGATACTTCCACGTCATATTTGTCGAAATAGCGGTCGAGGTGGGCAATTTTCACCCGCTTCTGAATCCGCGCATGTTTCAGCAGCGAGTCGGTCTGGAATATGCGGCGAATGGCGGGATCATTGTCTATCGACGCTGCCGCTTTGTGAAGAAGAAACTCACCAAACTGATCATTTTCGGCCAGCAGCTGTTTGCCAATATCCTGCTTGGTGATCAGGTCTTTTTTCAGGTGCTGCGTATAGACTACGGTGGCAGCGGTGGCGGCGCAAACGAAGCTGCCCAAAAAGAGATAGAGCGATGTCTTGTAGCGGAATGTGTAGAGGAAACGGGGAAATTTACTGAGGTATAGGCCCAGAAAATACGCCATGTTCAAGAGGTATATTGGCTCGCCGGGTAGTTCGAGCAACAGGCAGATACTTAATGAGATGAGTGTGCCAACCAGGAAAACGATCAGCCCCTGCCAGCGTTTTTCGTTCAGCCGCAAAAACAAACTGGCCAGGACGTGCTGCGTCAGAAAATACAACAGCGACAGCACGATGAAAAAGAGGAGGCTGGCCACTTTAAGCGGCGGAAACTGGATGCTCAATGATAGATCGAGCGTGTACTGCGATTTCTCATAGAGGGCATTTAACTGATTGAAACAGAGGTAATAGACGATGTTACTACACACAATCAGCGCCAGAGAAATGGCTACCCGCCCGGCCAGGGGCAGGTGAATGAGCCAGAAATAGATCCGCGACCGGTAGAAGGTCATCACCATATAAAAAGCCAGGGCTACCAGAGCCAGGCTGTTGAGCAGCAGGTCGCCCAGCGAAGGTGACAGTTCAGAGGCGGCGTAAAACTTGGCGTTGAAGAGGTCACTTTCCACAAACAGAAACGGCACACCCGTATACAACATCAGCCCCCGAAGCAGCAGCAGGTAGCCCAGCAGCCACAAAAAGCCCTGTTCATACTGCCGTTTACGGGCGGCCCAGCCAATACGTCGCATCACGTAGATACCCAGTAGCAACACGCCCAACGTGGCCAGAATAACGGTATTGACGGGTGTGCTGTGGTTGTGGTAGGGGTCTATCCGGGGCGGCACCACCGAAAACAGAAACACGGGTGTGTCGTCATACACATTCTGGTAGGCAGGCCCGCGTTGGGTGGTCAGCGTGAGCGGGTCATGCGTAAACAGGCTGGTGTTGTAGCCCGATTTCAGGTAGTTATTGGTGCTGGTATACCGCCGGTAAACGGGCACCATGGAGACCACATCGAGCAAGTCGCGCTTGACAGCAACGGTTTTGCGGCTCACCACAAACTGCCCCTGATCGAACTCGACAACGCGTGGAATAGTCACGTCGGCAATGCGGGCGTAGTCGGGAATAAACCGATTGTCGGACCAGAAGAGTAGTTTACGGTTTTTGAAAATGAAATACGGGTACTGGTAGTCCGACTCGTAGAGCGATCCAAACGCAAATTTTGGCCCTTGTTTAAGCCTGGCAACCACCTGATTTAGCTCAGCATGGCTGGTTTGCATTTCGGCTTTCACGCGTTCCTGCACCGCCACCACATACTGCTCGTCGGTAGCGCCGGGGGCGTCGCGCTCCAGAAACGTGTAGCAAAGCACCGAAAGTCCAAACGCCAGCGCCGCCAGCAACAGGAATATATGTCGTTCGAGGAAAGCCACTGAGTTGAGGTATGGGTTCTGGTTTGGGTACATTTCCCCTAAAATCGTGCCATGATTGTACTAATGTATCGCTTACCTACTAAGCTGGCCCGGTTGTTACTGGCCGGTCTACGACAAAACCCCAGCCTTCGTCCGATTCTTCAAAGCCAATAGTGGCGTCCAGGACGTATAGCAGGTGTTTTCGGTCAATAATTACCCGCACGTCGTCGACCAGATACAGTTCATCGGTGGGGCCGGGCAGGTCGAACCCCAGCAGCCACGATGCCCCGCAGCCGCCCCCACGTACCCCTACCCGCAGGCCATACTCAGCCGGAATTTTTTGGGTGTGCAGGGTATCCAGAATTTGGGTGCGGGCTTCAGGCCGGATGCTGACGGGGGTAGTGACCATAGAATGAGTCGGTTGGATGAAAAGCCACCTGAGCCGGTATACCGGCTCAGACAGCGGCAGCGTTACCTTTACGCTAAATTACGAAAAGACCCGCGTATGACCGTCCTCAGCGACTTTGTAAAACTACTGGTGCCCGCTGCGCTGGTGCTCTATGGCATGTACCTGACGGTGAAATTGCTGCTCCAGCGCGAAGCCGACCGCCACCAGCACGAAGTAAAACAACGCTATTCAGAAACGGTGGTGCCTATACGGTTGCAGGCCTACGAACGGATCGTCCTTTTTCTGGAACGCATCAGCCCCAACCATCTACTGCTTCGCCTGGGTAACTCGGCCGACACAGCCCTCGACCTGCACCAAACCCTGCTCCGTGAAATCCGCGACGAGTACAACCACAACCTCTCGCAGCAGGTATACATGACGCAACGGGCCTGGGATCAGGTGCAAAACGCCATGAACGACGTAACCACGCTGATCAACCAGGCCTCCGGCGCGGTCCATCCCGATGCGCCGGCCATTGAACTCTCGAAGCAGATCTTCGAGCGCATCGTGCAGCGCGACCGCCTCCCCACCGCCGATGCCCTCCGCACGGTGAAAGACGAAATCCAGACGATGTTTATGTAGGAAGGGAGTCAATAGTCGATAGTCGTAAGTGGCTTCGCACGGGCTCATTGTTAGTAGCCTTTTTGTCATAGTCGCTTTCGGTCTCAGACTATCGACTATTGACCGCAACGGCGGACCATTTACGACTATCGACTTTCTCCCAATGCAAAACAGACGTGATTTTATAAAACAGGCGGCTGCCGGGTCGGCTACGCTGGTTGTGGGCGGGGCGCTCACCAGTTTTTCGGCCAAAAGTTATAACCGCATCATCGGGGCCAATGAACTGGTGCGGGTGGCTACCATTGGCGTCAACAGCCGGGGCAACAGCATGGGCGGGACGTTTGCCGGGCTTAAGAACGCCGAGATAGGCACCGTCTGCGACGTCGATGACCGGGCTATTCCGAAGGCGATTCAGGCCATTCTGAAAACGAAACAGACACTGACGCCCAAGTCGGAAAAAGACTGCCGGAAGGTACTCGACGACAAATCTATCGACGCCATCTACATCGCCACGCCCGACCACTGGCACGCGCCGCTTACGATCATGGGTTGTGCAGCGGGTAAACACGTCTATGTGGAAAAACCCCTGAGCCACAACCCCCACGAGGGCGAACTGGCCGTGGCGGCGGCCCGCAAACACAACCGCGTGGTGCAGATGGGTGCGCAGCGGCGGTCGGCCCCGGTGCTGACGCAGGGCATCGAGGCCTTGCACAAAGGCATTATTGGCCGGGTGTATCTGGCCAAAACGTGGTATACCAACAAGCGCGGAGCCAACACCCTGAAGCCCGGCACCGTACCCGCCTGGCTCGACTATGACCTCTGGCAGGGACCGGCCCCACGGATGCCCTACAAAGACGGTTTGATTCACTACAACTGGCACTGGTTCTGGCACTGGGGCACCGGCGAAGCCCTCAACAACGGCACCCACGAGGTAGACGTGGCGCGGTGGGGCCTGGGTGTCGATTACCCCATCCGGGTTAGCTCGGTGGGGGGGCGTTACGAGTTCAACGACGACTGGGAAACGCCTGACACGCAGATTGTGGTGATGGATTATCCGGGCCGGGTGTCGCTGATGTGGGAATCCCGCAGCTCGAACGGGCGCAAGATAGAGGGCCTGGACCGGGGCATTATTTTCTACGGCGAAAACGGCAGCCTCGACACCGGTGGCGATAACTACAAAGTGTATGACCTTGATGGTAAGCTGATTAACGAAGTAAAATCGACCGTTGAAGAGGGTACGGTGCAGGGCCGCAACACGGCCAGCCCCAGCCTGGGTATGGATGCGCTGCACGCCGCCGACTTTCTGGATGCGATCAAAAACAACCGCCGCCCCAACTGCGACGTAGAGACTGGCTACAAAAGCGTATTGGCTATGCAACTCGGCAATATCGCCTGGCGCACGGGCCGCGACCTGCACATCGACCCCAAGAACGGCCACATCATTGGCGACAAGGAAGCCGAAAAACTCTGGAGTCGTGCGTATGAAAAAGGCTGGGAGCCGAAGGTGTAGGTGGCTTGTCTAACGGACGGTTCGCCGCTGCGATCCCTCTTGCTAAGACTCGTGATGTGGAAGCTGTTCCTGCTGTTGACGAATCTTTTTAGACTTTATATCTGGTAACGAAAGGCTATTTAGCCAGTTCTGAGCAGGCCGTTCGATACATTGATAACAAACTGCCGCTATGACCGTCAAAAAAACGACGAAGGCATAGAAATCACCCGTGTCGTTGAGTAGAGTAAGTCCGTTGAACCAATGGACGAACAAAACAAAAACAGGAATCTGGAGGATGTAGGCCCCGTAACTTGCTTCGCCCAGGTGCCGAAGAAACGGCGTGCTCAAAAAACGGGTAAGTCGAGACTGGTCATAGGCCAGGCCCCAGACACACAGCGCGAACAATGGGCTAAGTAGCATGGATGGAAAATTGTTGATTCGCAGCAGCAATACAACGATGCCGCCGCCACTGAGCAGATAGACCAGCCGGTAGACCACCGGCGGTGACTGGGTAAAACGAAGGCCTGCTTCGTAGACCAGCATGCCCGCCAGAAAGGCGGGTAGACAAAGTAGCGGTGAACCGTAATGAAAAAAGCCGTGGCTTTGCGCCCAGATGTTGGGTAGCTGCAAGATGTAAGTGATGGCTACCAGCAGCACCAGCAAACAGCCGGTAATACTCCCCAGCACTCGTGCTGACTGGTGCCGATAGGCATTCATCAGTACAGGAAAGGCTGCGTAAAAGAATAGCTCAACCGAAAGAGACCAGGCTGGCCCGTTGTATGCCTGTACAGTGGTGACGTTCCAGGCCTGCATCATGGTGGTGGTCAACAGGAGATTAAGAAAGGGTAATTGGCGAAGATGTTGCGCCGTCGATTTGATTAATATCTTGGTAGTGACTAAGTTAATGTGGTTTAACCAACTCTTTATCTCTTCGGCAGGAACCACGTTGACAACGACCAGCAACACAAGAGCCAGTAGATACAGGGGATAAATCCGGGCCAGCCGACGCTGCATAAACTGCCCCCAGCGAACCGTGCGGTCACGGTAGGCAGCCATCAGCACAAAACCAGACAGGACAAAAAAGTACTGCACCGCTGCTGACCCAGCGTTATCGAAAAACGTGTGTAGCAAGGGCCTGTTGAACGGAAACACAGACCGTTCATACAAGCCGAAGTGTAGAATAAGAACCAGCGCAGCCGCCAGATAGCGAGTAGCGGTTAACTGATGGAACTGTGGTGGTTCAGCGCGTTGAGACATGATATTTAAAAAGCAAAAAGCATTAGGTGCGGTAGGGTGCTGCCCCAATCAAAGCTTGATTGGGGCAGCACCCTACCGCACCTAATGCCAATATATTACTCGACCAGCACTTTCTGGCTGGCCCGTTGCGAACCACTCACCACGTCGATCAGCAGGACACCATGCACACTGGCAGGCAACACAATGGCTTCGTCGTGTGTACCACCCGTGCCCATGATCGTTTGCGTAGTACGCACCGCCCGACCATTCAGATCACTCAACCGCAGGGTAGCGGTTTTCCCAATCTGGGTGCGGAAATGTACCGTAAACCGACCATTGCTGGGGTTGGGGGCCACCCGCAAATCAAGCTCGGTCTCTGAGGGTTCCTGTGCCGCCAGACGCGCGCCACTTTGGACACAAAACTTATCGAAGTAAAAGAAGTAATTGTCCAGCCCCAGAATATTCAGGGTGTTGCTACCGGCTGGCAGCGAGACGGTGAAACTACGGGTACTGAAATCGTACCAACCGGGCGAAGCCGGAAAGTTCACCGTTTGGGTGCTACCGTTATTTACGGAAGCCCGGAAACTAACCGGCCCGGCGGGATAGGCATAGGTAAACTGAATGGTATACGTACCTGCCGAAGCCACGCTAACGGGGTAATTGACATAGCTGTCGTTACCCCCAAAGTTGCCGTAGAACGAGCCACCCGAAGCGGCACTATTGAACTGAACCGTGCCATTACCCTGTCCGGTTTCAGCCTCGATACAGGATGTTGTGCCGCCCCCACCACAGCCGCTCACGTTGATTGTGACCGTACCCGTTTGGTTGCCACAACCGGCCTTCAATGCCGTAACTGTGTATTGATAACTGCCATTGGCACCTGGCACGTTGAAGCTCGCCGACGAATTGCTACCACTAGCACCATTGCCGCTCCAATTATAATTGACCCCGCCGCAGTCGCTGCCTGAACAGTTGGCATTGAGCGTAATCGCCTGACTGCAAGACCGATTGGTGTTGCCATCCGATATACTGGGCGAGAGGGCAAAATTGCAGCTACCACCACCACTGCCGCCGGTGAGACAGAACTTATCGAAGATGACATACTGGTTGGCCCGCCCCCGGAAGCTGAGGGTGTTGTTACCCGCTGGTAATGAGACGGTTGCGTTTTGAGTAGCAAATGTATACCAACCGCCGCTGTAGGGCAGGCTGACTAATTGGGGCGACCCGTTATTAACCACCACGTTGAAACTAGTAGCCTCGCCCCCGCCGTAGGTAATAGCCAGGGTATAATTGCCCGCCGTGGGTACGTTGATGGGGTAGTCTACGTAACGCGTATCGTCACCAAAGTTGCCGTAGAACTGCCCACCCGATGCCGCACTGTTGTTCTGCACACTCATGTTGCCCTGCCCCGTTTCGGCCTCGATGCAGGTGGTCGTGCCGCCCCCGCCTGTACTACAGCCGCTCACGTTGAAGTTGACTGTAGCTGTTTGGCTGCTACAGCCTGCTTTCGAGGTTGTGACCGTGTAGGCGTAGTTATTGCCATTGCTGCCAGGCCCGTTGAACGTAACCGATGCGTTGGTACTGTTGGCCGGGACACTATTGCCACTCCAACTATAGCTCACGGCACCGCAATCAGAGCCAGCACAAGACGAATTGAGCGTAACGCCTTGATTACAGGAGCGGTTAGTGTTGCCATCGGCGATGCTGGACGTAAGGGCGAAGTTGCAGCTACCCCCACCGCCCCCACTCCCGCCGGTGAGGCAGAACTTGTCGAAGATGACAAACTGGTTGGCGATACCCCGGAAACTGAGCGTACTATTGCCCGCTGGTAATGACACGGTTGTGTTTTGAGTAGCGAATGTATACCAGCCTCCACTGAAGGGCAGGTTGACCTGCTGCGGGGCACCGTTGTTAATTACCACGTTGAGGGCCGTGGCGTTGCCCCCGCCGTAGGTGATAGCCAGGGTGTAGGTACCTGCCGTGGCTACGTTGACAGGGTAATTGACATAGCCGGTGTTATCGCCGAAGTTGCCATAAAACTGCCCACCCGATGCGGCGGGGTTGCTCTGTATGCCCATATTGCCCGATCCTGTTTCGGCCTCGATGCAGGTGGTCGTGCCGCCCCCGCCTGTACTACAGCCGCTCACGTTGAAGTTGACTGTAGCTGTTTGGTTGCTACAGCCTGCTTTCGAGGTTGTGACCGTGTAGGCGTAGTTGTTGCCATTGCTGCCGGGTCCGTTAAACGTTACCGATGAATTGGTACTGTTGGCCGGAACACCTGTACCGCTCCAACTGTAACTGATACCGCTACAATCGTTGCCCAAACAGTTAGCATTGAGCGTAACCGCCTGACTACAAGACCGGTTGGTATTGCCATCCGATACACTGGGTGACACCGCAAAATTGCAATTGGGTGTAGTGGGGCAGGTGGCTGATTCAAAATTGAAGGAACGGAAATCAACAACGTCTTCTGATAACGTACCCCAAAGCTGAACTACCTGACTACCGCCAGCGTCTCTAACATCCCATGTGTAAGCGTTTGCCAGAGAAACGCGTTTGATGGTCTCACCGATGGCATCGGTGATGAGCCACCGTTGCATATCTGAGCCTGTGTAGTTGACCATCTGTAAGGCATTACCAAAAGAACCGCTGCCACTAGCTGCCACAACCTGATTGGTGCCGTTCTGGCTAACGAGCTTGCGCATTCCATCGCCAGCATCCTGTACTTTCCAGAGTTGATTGGTCTGCCCGTTAGCTGTTTGTTGAAAGACCTGCCCATCAGACATAGCCTGTACATAGTTCCCGTTTCTCTGGTGTTTGATGCGGTAGCAGGCATCCAACGTGGTTGACGATTGCGACAGCGTAAACGGATTAACTCGGATGTTAGCTCGGATGGGGCTAACGTTCACGTTACCACAGGAACCTCCATTGTTGATTTCGACCTCGACGAACGACGAGCCGACCTCCCGGTTCGAAGCTCGAATGGTTATTGAGCTATTTGTCTGGCTAAGAATTTGTAGCCCCGCTCCAACCCGCCAAGTAACCTGAGCATTACCAGGTATCGTGCCTTGAAGTGTATAGGTTCTATTAGGCCATGCCAAAGAGAGAGCACTGCCCTGTTGCACTAATTCGGCAACGTTCTGATTGCCCGAAATACCATAGGAGCCGTACTGGGCAAATCGTCTGGCTCCTGCACTTTCAAATACCGCCCGCATCCTTGTTCGTTGCCCAAATGAAAACGCGTTCATACAGGCATCGTCGGTGTAATCCATGTAGTTCATGGTCATGGCCCGTTCACCGGGCTGGCACCCCGCGATGAAGCCAGGACAACCGGTAGTAGCCCTTTCTTGTTGAGGCGTATCAGCAACTTCATCGGTGCCGCAAAATCGATCACCCCAAATATGGATGAGATTTAGCCAATGCCCTATCTCGTGTGTGGCAGTTCTGCCGCCGTTGAACTGCATAGGGTTCCTACCACCTATACCAACTGCTTCAACATCCAGTGCCACCCCATCTTGGTTCGCGTTAGTTGCTAATTGGTGAGGAAACGTAGCAAAACCTAATAACCGGACATATTGACTGTTTATGGGATCCCATCCCCAAATTTCTCCAATCCAGATATTCAGATAACGACTTGGATCCCATCCAGCGAATCCGTCTGTGTTGGACTTGAAATTTGATGCTATGTTATCATTCGGGCCATCGCGTAAAAAACGCTGAGTCGAGGTGCGTTTTCGCTCAATGCCAGTGGTTGGGTTGCCATTTGGATCAACACAAGCCCGATAAAACTGAACGTCCACGCCACTGGCATCGAAAACGCCAGGGGTGTTTGCTGCGTCGGGATTGGTTCGCCTGAAATCTCGGTTCAGGACATCAATCTGTGAATTGAGTTGCGCGTCAGATAGGTTCTCATTGTCGTTTTTATGAACGACGTGAAACACGACGGGAATCATGATTACCCGTGGCGAAAGGGTTCGAGACGCATTCTGACCAGACGTAGGTCGTGAAGGACTAGTACTTCTTGAGGACCGTGATGCTGCGTAAGCTGAATCCACATAACGATTGAACCGGTTATAGTCAGCTAACTGCTGTGGTGTTAGTGTTGACGCATCAAACTGGTTGGGGCAGTACCGTTGCCCTACTACCGAAGTAGCACAGAGAAAGGTTAGAAAGATACCCCCCCCCCATTAATAGTGACAAACTGAGTGGTAGTTTAAACCTCATTGGGTTGACTGTTATTTTAGTGTGAATGAATCAATCTGAACGGATGGACGTGGTCTATCCGGTGAATCAGGTGGAATCACGGATTTACCAGAGAAGGTGATGATGAGGCCTTCTTGCTCTAAACCAGCGGGAAAATTGCAGATAGGGGTTAGTCGCTCACCTCTAGCATCCGTCCTAACAAATTCCCAATTGCTACCTACACGGGCTATTTTAACCTGGACGTTTTTGTACTCTTCGACTACCCTGTAGCCGTTCCCGCAAGGAGAAAGCATAGTTTGAGGACTAGGCTTGATCGTTGAAGAACAGCCCACGTTTGTTAAACTCCAAACGAGACTGAGCGCCACGGGGCGCAGCAAGTGTTTCAATGATTTCATGGTGATAAAAGTAAGTGATTAACCCGCTAGCATTGGTTGCGTAACAGGGTGTGAGTCTAGGATTTATTTGACACTATAGCGAAATATTATTTGAATAGTTATTAAACGGCGTCTATTTAGCCAGCTACTTAACTGAGTGCTTTTTAATCAATTAATAGAAACACCCAGGCGACGGGTTAAACCGACCTTATACTACTCATTTGAAAGGCAGTGGGGCCGGGTCTACTTAATAGAAACAACTGAAAACTTTTTTACAGGTTAGCTAGATAGGAACAGATCGACGGTAAAAACAGATCGAAGCTGTCCTTTGATGGCTACTATTTCCCGTTTTTCAATGTCAACCATAATACGCTGGTTTATAGGCTTTTTTCTACTGGCTCAGCCCCTTTTTGCGCAGCAAACCGAGATCCGCTACCTGTCTGATACGGGCAAAGACGATACCGTCAACTGGGATTTTCAGTGTACGCGGGGCCGGAATAGCGGCAAATGGACCACCATTCCGGTGCCGTCGAACTGGGAATTGCAGGGGTTTGGCACGTATCATTATGGCAACGAAAAAGAGGATTCGCTGGAGGTAGGGCTGTACAAACACCTGTTTTCGGTGCCCGCCGCGTGGCAACAGAAGCGGCTGTTGATCGTTTTCGACGGGTCCATGACCGACACCGAAGTGCGCATCAACGGCCAACTGGCCGGGCCGGTGCATCAGGGTGCTTATTATCAGTTTCGCTACGACGTTGCCCCGCTGCTCCGGGTTGGACAGCCTAATCAGTTGGCGTATGGGTCAATGTAATTCAGGAGACCCGGATGAAATTAGTGTTGACCGAGTTGGGGCGGCAGCGGCCAGTTAAGGCAGGGGTGCTAATCGTTCGGGGGTGATGCTGTACTTTTGGGGGGCCAAAACCGGAGCTGGCGGGCCATAGTTACCGCCGCCCTGCCCCACGACCCTCGCCGCCGCCGTTCGCATGCTGTTCAATTCGCTTCATTTTCTCGTTTTTTTTTGCTTCGTCACCCTCAGCTACTACAGCCTCTCGAAACAGGGGCGGTGGGTGCTGCTGCTGGTGGCAAGCTGCTATTTCTACGCCGCCTTCATCCCGTCGTACCTGCTTATTCTGGGCGTGGTCATCCTGATCGATTACTTCGCCGCGCTCTGGATCGAACGATCTAAAGGCTCCCGGCGGAAGGCGTTGCTCATCATCAGTCTGGTAGCCAACGTGGCCCTGCTGGCTTTTTTCAAGTATTTCGACTTCATCAACCAGTCCGTCAATAGCCTGCTGGCTCCGCTGGGTTGGCAGAGTTCGGTACCCCTCCTCGGCGATTGGCTGCCCGGCGTGGTGTTGCCTATTGGCCTGTCGTTCCACACGTTTCAGTCCATGAGCTACACCATCGAGGTGTACCGGGGTAAGCAGGTGGCCGAACGCAATTTCGGGGTCTACTCGCTCTACGTGCTGTTTTACCCCCAACTCGTGGCCGGTCC
>JBBRMP010000144.1:0-14939 GCA_038230755.1 Cytophagales bacterium
GATTGCCATCACGGCCTGCTAGTAGGGCCATCACCACGCCCATTAACACCAGTGGCAGGGAATGAATTTTGCCCCGATTGTCGCGGTCATCAAGGCGTACTTGTTGTTCGAGCAGGGTGAAAAAAGCCTTATCTTGGGCTGAGCAAGTGAGTGAGTGCATTGGTTGTGAAGTTGTGAGAAGCCTCAAAACTAAGCACTTAGCTCACTTGACCGGTTTTATGAGAAAGCCCTGCCTGCCAAATGGACATTGGTGCTTGGTTGGCGGTGCTTTCCAATGGGCAAAGCAGTAGCACCATACACACGTGAAATGTGGTTGTGGCCAGCGTAGCGTTACGTATTGTGGGTTCTTCTGCGAAGCGGCTCACCTTTATAAAACAGTGGAGATGAGACAAGTAACGCAAAATATACCAATACGTTAGTGTATGCGGTCAGGCTATTTATTCAGCGTAAAGAGTTTGCTTTTAGCTGCCCAACTGTCGGGCAAAAATGACCGTGCTCCAGTCGACAGTATATAAGTTGACAGGCTACCAGCCCGTATAAAGTAGATCAAACGCTTCCAAAAACGAAAAACAATGAGTTCCTTTACAGCGTGATTACGCAGCCAGCGAAATTTCGCTAAAAGACAATGATTGCAGACGCCCTTACCGACCAGCTCAACCGCTTCAGCCAGACGCTTACCCAGCAGATGGACAACCCCGCTGCCAAAGCCATGCTTTACGGCGTGGGCCTGACCACCGAGGATATGCAGAAGCCCCAGATTGGCATTGCCAGCACGGGCTATGAAGGCAACACCTGCAACATGCACCTCAACGGGCTGTCGGTCTACGTAAAGCAGGGCATCGTGGCCAACGGACTGGTGGGGCTGATTTTTAACACCATCGGCGTCTCCGACGGCATGACCAACGGCAACGCGGGTATGCGCTATTCGCTCCCCAGCCGCGACCTCATCGCCGACAGCATCGAATCGGTCGTGATGGCGCAGTGGTACGACGGCGTGGTGACGGTGGTGGGTTGCGACAAAAACATGCCCGGTGCCGTAATGGCGATGGCCCGAATCAACCGCCCCGGTATTATGGTCTATGGCGGCACCATCCGGTCGGGCCATTATAAAGGCCAAAAACTCGACATCGTGTCGGCGTTCGAGGCGCTGGGCAAGAAATACGTTGGCGGTATTTCTGATGAAGATTACGAGGGTGTCATCAAAAACGCGATTCCCGGCGCGGGCGCCTGCGGGGGCATGTACACCGCCAACACGATGGCCGCCAGCATCGAGGCGATGGGCCTGAGCCTGCCGTTCAGCAGCAGCTACCCCGCCACCCACGAGGGCAAGCAGGAGGAGTGCAAAAAGATTGGCGCGGCCATGCGGGTGTTGCTCGAAAAGAACATTACCCCCACAGACATTATCACGACGAAGTCCATCGAAAATGCGCTGACGGTGGTGATGGCCCTCGGCGGCTCTACCAACGCGGTACTGCACTTCCTGGCCATTGCCCGTTCGGCGGGTCTTGATCTCTCGCTCGACGATATTCAGGCGGTGAGCGACCGGGTGCCGTTTTTGGCCGACCTGAAGCCCAGTGGCAAGTACTACATGGAAGACATGCTTGCTATTGGTGGCGTACCGGCGGTGATGAAGTACCTCTACCAAAACGGGATGCTCCACGGCGACTGCATCACCGTGACAGGCAAAACCATAGCCGAAAACCTCGCCGACGCGCCCGACCTTAATTTCGAGACGCAAAGCATCGTGCGACCGCTGAGCAACCCGATCAAATCGACGGGGCATATCCAGATTCTACGCGGCAACTTGGCCCCCACGGGTTCCGTGGCCAAGATTACGGGCAAGGAAGGCCTGCGTTTCGAGGGCGTGGCGAAGGTCTGCGAGCACGAAAGCGAAGTCATCGACGCACTCTCGAAAGGTGAAATCCTCCCTGGTCAGGTGATCGTGATCAGGAACAGCGGCCCGAAAGGTGGCCCCGGCATGAGCGAGATGCTAAAACCGACCTCGGCCATTATGGGCGCGGGCCTCGGCGACAAAGTAGCCCTGATTACCGACGGGCGTTTTTCGGGTGGCACCCACGGCTTTGTGGTTGGTCACGTCACGCCCGAAGCCTTCGACGGTGGTCCGATTGCCCTGGTCCAAAACGGCGACCGCATCACCCTCGACGCTGAGGGCCGCGAACTGACGCTGCATATTTCCGACGAAGAAATGGCCGACCGCCGCAGCCGCTGGATACAACCCAAACCGCCCTTCACCAAAGGCGTGCTGGGTAAATACATCCGCAACGTGAAATCCGCCAGCGAAGGCTGTGTGACAGATGAGGCGTAGATTACGTTGTCTCTAAAACGCTAACTGACAAGGTTATGAACGTCATCGAACAAACTGTCAAGGTCCAGAATGGAACGCTGGATCTGCACATTCCAATGCCGGAGAGCCTGGACGGCTATTTGGTAAAAGCCGTCGTTGTCTACGAAAAGGTAGACGTACCTGAAGAAAAACCAAAAGGAACGGGTATGAGTCGTTTTCGGGGCATTCTTAAGGATATGACACCCGAACAGCATGAAGACATGGATCGTCAACTAACCGAACTACGCAACGAATGGGAGAGGCCCATGTTGTGATGAAGCACACTCATAATAAATTATCATCAATTAGATCAAGAAAATTATAACCGTGGTCAAAGCACACTTTGAAGATATTAAACAGGTACTACTTGATGAAGTAGGCAAGGCTGACAAGTCTTTAGACATTGCTATGGCTTGGTTTTCTGATAAAGAATTATTCGAGCTGATATGTAGCAAATTAGACAACGGCCTAATAGCCCGAATTGAAATTAGGAATGATTATACAAATAATCATTATAAAGCACTTGATTGGCAGGTCTTTATAGACAAAGGTGGCATTCTTTATTTTGATCGTGAAGGCATTCTTCATGATAAATACTGCATTATTGATAGTACACTTATAATCACAGGTTCATACAACTGGACTTATAATGCTTCCGAAAATAATATAGAAAATGTTATTCTTACAGACGATCCTAAAACTGTAGAGCAATATATTTGCGATTTTGAAGAGCTAATCCATTCAGATGAGCCAATTATTATTAATGAAAGAGTTTCTGGTGATAATCTAGAAAGTTATCAGAAACAGTTTCTTGATGAAGAAATCGAAACAGAACAGTACCTTGAGCATATGCCTGATGAAGATTCACAGGATATTAGTCCTGAAGTACTGTTATATGAAGCATTGTTATGTTATCGTAAGAAGCAGTACGATGAAGCAGAGCAAATACTTGTTCATTCAGCTTTAGCCTCATCAGCCAAAGAAGCTAATGGCTTACTGGGTTCAATACGATTGGCTCAAGGTCAGTATGATGAAGCTATTAATCTATCTAAAAAAGGACTAGATCTAGGCGATGAAGAAGACGCTGACATATACAACACTATGGGTCTAGCTTATCATGAGAAGGAGAAATACTCTGAGGCGATTAAAAGCTTTGATAAAAGTATCGGCTTACAACCTTTAGCAACGACTTGGTATTCGAATAAATTAAATTCTTTGTGGAGTCTTGGTCATCACAAAGATGCGGATAAGTTGGCAACCGATTTCAAGAGTATGGCCACTAATTTTATTAGGACTAACAAAGGCATTTGCAATAGAAATGTATTGAAAGCACAAATTGAGATAGGTGGCTTGTGTCTTCAAATTAATAGTATTGACGATGCAATCAAGCACGGGCAGAAGGCTCAACTCATTTATGATGGATTAGATGAATCTGAGCAAGACTTGCACGATCTAGATTTGATTAAAGAACTAACAAGTTTTGGCGAAAAAAAATCAAACAACTAATACCATGTTCACCGACGCCGTCCATAACGTACCTGCTGCTTACGCCGCCATTGAATCGGCGGGGCGGGCTATCGCGTTTTCAATGCCATCTGATTTGCAGACGGGGGCGTTGCTACAGACGCTGGTAGCAATCAAACCGGGGGCGCGGGTGCTGGAAATTGGGACGGGCACGGGGCTGGCAACGGCCTGGATTTTAGCCGGAATGGATGCCGAACCGACACTGCTTTCACTCGATACTAGTGCTGAATTTCAGGCTATTGCCAACGAAAAATTGGGCCATGATTCGCGCTTAACCCTGCTTTGTACCGATGCGGGCGACTGGCTGGAAACGGCTCAGGACGCCCAATTCGATCTGATTTTTGCCGATGCGTGGCCGGGCAAATATGCCAACCTCGATGCGGCGCTGGGTACGTTGAAAAAGGGTGACCTGTACGTGATTGACGATATGATGGCCCAACCCAACTGGCCCGCAGGACACGAAGACAACGTAACAAAGCTGGTGGCCGAACTCGAAAGCCGAACTGATATCCATTTGGTCAAAATGGGCTGGTCGACGGGAATTTTGATTGCCACGAAGAAGTAAACAACACTGAACCGATTTTAAACGCAACCACGCCATGCAAGCGATCAGCGTATTTCCCGAAACCGAACAACCAGCCGTAGCAGCCGCACCGACGGACCGGCAACAGCCCGCAGTGCCTCAGGCCGTCGCGGTTCCCACGCTCATCAACGGGTCGCAGGCACTCATGCGGGCACTTGTGGCCGAAGGTGTTGACACCATTTTTGGCTATCCTGGCGGGGCCATTATGCCCGTCTACGATGCGCTGTATGACTTTCAGGACCGGATAAACCACATTCTGGTGCGTCACGAGCAGGGGGCTGGTCACGCCGCGCAGGGGTACGCCCGGATGCAGGGCCGCGCGGGCGTGTGCCTCGTCACGTCGGGTCCAGGAGCCACCAACCTTGTCACGGCCATCGCCGACGCGCAAATCGATTCTACGCCGCTGGTGTGCATTGTGGGGCAAGTGGGCAAGAAATTGCTGGGCACCGATGCTTTCCAGGAGGCCGACGTGATGGGTGTGACCATGCCCATTACCAAGTGGAATTACCAGATCACCGATGCCGACGAAGTGCCCGAAATCCTGGCCAAAGCGTTTTACATCGCGCAGGCGGGTCGGCCCGGTCCCGTGCTGATCGACATCACGAAGTCGGCTCAGTTGGAGATGATGACGCGGCCATTCGTATATGAGCAATGCCAGACGATTATCAGCTATCGCCCGCGACTGGTGCCGAAACAAGAGCAGGTCGAGGCGGCGGCGAAGCTGATTAACGAGGCCAAACGACCCTACATTTTCGCTGGGCACGGGGTAGAGATTGCCAAAGCCGAAGCTGAGTTATTGGCTTTCGCCGAAAAAACGGGCATTCCCGTGGCCACTACACTGCTGGGCCAGTCGACCATTCCAACCAACCATCCCAACTACGTAGGCTGGCTGGGGATGCACGGCAACTACGGCCCCAACGTACTGACCGATCAGGCCGACGTGATTATTGCCATCGGGATGCGCTTCGACGACCGCGTCACAGGCGATGCGTCCAGGTACATCCAACAGGCGAAGGTGGTGCACATCGAAATCGACCCCTCGGAGGTAGACAAGATCATCAAGGCTCATGCGCCGGTGGTGGGCAGTGCCAAAGAGGTATTGCAGGCCCTGATTCCACTCGTGCATGAGAACGATCACACGATCTGGCGCAACGAATTTAGAAAGTACGATATCATTGAAAATGAGGTGATTACCATTCCCGAATTAAGCGGCGACACCGAGAAAATCAAGATGGCTGAGGTCATCGACCTGCTGTCGCGGAAGACCAAGGGCGAGGCCGTTCTGGTGACGGACGTGGGGCAGCACCAGATGATGGCGTCGCGGTATTACCAGTTTCGGCGCAAAAATAGCCTCGTCACCTCTGGCGGGATGGGTACGATGGGCTTTGCGTTGCCCGCCGCTTTTGGTGCCCAGGTTGGTGCGCCCGACCGGCAGGTGGTGGCCATCATCGGCGACGGCTGTTTCCAGATGACGTTGCAGGAACTGGGCACCATTGTGCAGAACAAGCAGCCGGTGAAAGCCATCATCCTAAACAACAACTTCCTGGGCATGGTCCGGCAGTGGCAGCAGCTTTTCCACGCCCGTCGCTACTCGTTCGTCGAGTTGCAAAATCCCAATTTCGTGATGATCGCCAAGGGTTTCGGCATGGAAGGTCATACCTGCGAGGCCCGCGAAACCCTCTCTGATTCCCTCGACCGGATGCTGGCCCACGACGGACCCTATTTGCTCGAAGTAATTGTGGAAAAAGAAGAAAACGTATTCCCAATGGTGCCTGCGGGGGCCAGCGTAGCCCAAATTCGATTGAAATGACAACCTACACCATCTGCATCTTCACGGGAAACACCATTGGGTTGCTGAACCGGATTACGATCATCTTTACCCGGCGGCGGATCAATATCGAGAGCCTGACCGTGTCGGAGACGGAGCGGAAGGGCGTGTCGCGGTTTACGGTCGTGATCAAGCACGAATCACGCGACGAGGTCGAAAAGATTGTGCGGCAGATTCGGAAAATCGTGGAAGTGCTGGCCGTATTTGGCTACCTCAACGACGAAATCGTGTATAACGAAATCGCGCTGTTCAAAATCTCGACGCCATTGGGTAGCAAACCGCTCGACGTAGAGGCGATTAATAAAGTCCACAAAGCGTGGGTGGTCTACTGGGGGCTTGATTATGTGGTGATCGAAAAGACGGGTAACGAAACCGATATCTTTACCTTTTTCGAGTACCTCCGGCAATACGAAATCCTAGAATTTGTCCGCTCTGGCCGCGTGGCTGTGGGCAAAACCGAGAAGGGACTGGTCGAGTACTTACCCGAAGCCGACTGGGCTTATACCCTCTGATTATCAAGCACATGCCTAACCCAATTTCTACTGTTTCGCCCATAACGTCGTCTCCAGTTGCCCGTTTTCATGCGGTAGTCGAGCAGTGGTTGCAGGGTGACGGCTGGCTGTGGAAAGTGGTGCTGCTGGGGCTGCTCACCCCGGTTGTTTTCTTCCCGACCCACCCCGGTTTATGGAACCTCCCAACGGAATATTGGGCCGCTTTCCAGACAAAATTCTACTTCTGGGACACCATCGAAGACCAGATCATTCACCCCTTACGGCCCATTATTTGCTACGACGAAAACCCCGGTTGCCACGAAGACAAAATGGTGTTCCGGCTGTTTTTGCCCGCGCTCTTGTCCATCGTCCGCAGCCGCATCGCCGTCTATGCCGTGCAACTAATCTGCTGGCCCATCTTCCTCTACCTGCTGGCCCGCGAAACCGAACGCCTGACCCACAGCCGGTCCGTAGCGCTGTACCTGACGCTGGCAGTCATGGGCCTCTACATTGGCGGGGCTTTTCCCTTTGATTTCATCACCTGCGGCGACGCTTTCGCTTACTTTTTTCTGCTACTGGCAGCCGTTAGCCGAAACCACATCGTGCTGATGGTCAGCTTATTCCTGGCCTATTGGATCGATGAACGGTCGCTGATTAATTCGGCTTATATCCTGATTTACCGCTGCCTGATTGTGGCCCAAAACGAGCCGGTACTTGGTCGGCAAAACTGGCTCACGGGTGGGGCAATCCTGACTAGCTGGGTCGCCTATCTGGGCCTTCGATTCTGGTTGGGCCATGTCTATAATGTCGAGACGCCCACCAGCAGTGCGGGCTTTTCGTTCGTGGCGACGTTACCCGTTTTCTCGCACCTGCTTAAGCTGGTTCGTTCCTATGAACTGCTCTGGGCACTGGTACTGGTCGGCCTGTGGGGCTTGTGGCAACAACGGCAAACGTTGTTGTTAATCAGTACGTTAGCGGCATTGGGCATCTCAATGCTGGTCTCGATTATGGTGGCCGACACCAGCCGGAGCATGGGCTACGGACTGGTACTTTTCCTGATCGTGCTGACCCCGGCGCTGGCGCAGTTGCGGCTATCGCGGTTGCAAAATTTGCTGCTCGTTACGGCACTATTCTGCATCTTTTTCCCCACGCGCTACTTGCTGCTCTACCGTCCCGAAATCATGTATCTCTTTGACTAACAGTTGTTTGTATCTCCCAGCTTACCAATTTCAATAACCAAGTACTACAATGGCACAAATCAACTTTGGCGGGACCGTCGAGAACGTCGTCACCCGCGAAGAATTTCCTCTCGAAACAGCCCTCGAAACGCTCAAAAACGAAACCATCGCCGTCATTGGCTACGGTGTGCAAGGCCCCGGACAGTCGCTGAATATGCGCGAAAATGGCTTTAACGTCATCGTGGGGCAGCGTAAAGGCAAAACCTACGACAAAGCCGTGGCCGACGGCTGGGTGCCCGGCGAAACGCTATTTGAGATTGAAGAAGCCCTCGAAAAGGGTACGATCATTTGCTACCTGCTCTCCGATGCCGCCCAAATTGAGCTGTGGCCCACGGTAAAAGCGGCTCTCGTTCCCGGCAAATCGTTGTACTTCTCGCACGGTTTCGGCGTAACCTACAAAGAGAAAACCGGCATTATCCCCCCCGCCGACATCGATGTGTTCCTCGTAGCGCCCAAGGGGTCTGGTACATCGCTGCGTCGCCTGTTCGTAGAAGGCAAAGGCCTCAATTCGAGCTTTGCCGTGTATCAGGATGCCAGCGGACATGCTCGTGAAAAGTGCATCGCAATGGGTATCGGCGTAGGGTCGGGCTATTTGTTCGAAACCGATTTCTACAAAGAAGTAACGTCTGACCTCACCGGCGAACGGGGTACGCTGATGGGTGCGATCCAGGGCATTTTCGCCGCCCAATACGACGTCCTCCGCGCCAACGGACACAGCCCGTCCGAAGCCTTTAATGAAACGGTGGAAGAACTCACGCAGTCGCTGATGCCGCTCGTGGCCGAAAATGGCATGGACTGGATGTACGCCAACTGCTCCACAACCGCCCAACGCGGTGCCCTCGACTGGTGGAAACCCTTCCGCGACGCCACCAAGCCCGTTTTCGAGCAATTGTATAATTCGGTAAAAACCCAGGAGCAGGCCGAAATAAGCATCAGCCGCAATTCGCAACCCGACTACCGCGAGAAACTGGAAGTAGAGCTATCGGAGCTCCGCGAATCGGAAATGTGGCAGGCCGGTGCCGCCGTCCGCAACCTGCGCCCAGAGCGGAGCTAGCCGTTTAGAACTAGTTGATATGGATAATGGATTTGATTGTTGGGAGGACACGTGTAACTTCACAACATCACATCCATTATCCATTTTCAGGTAAACGTATGATCACCGCCGTCCAGAACAAACAGCAGGCTTTCGAGCGCATTCAGTCGCATCAGTCAGCGTTAAAGCAGTTCGGCGCGGCTAAACTGGGGTTGTTTGGTTCGTTTGTACGAGGTGAGCAAACCGCAGAAAGCGACGTTGATATTATTGTCGAGTTTGAGCCAGGCAAAAAGAAATTGCATAGTTTCCTGGATATAGCTGATTATTTAGAACAATTAATGGGCCGAAAAACAGACGTATTAACATGGGAAGGAATGACCGATTTTGTTCGTAAACACGTAGCTAATGAAATTGAATACATCCCCCTTGCTGATTGATTTTCTAAAACATGTTCAGCAGGAATTGAATTTTATTATCTTGGTAACTACGGGAATCAACTCCGCGACATTGCAGGACGACCCAATCAAAAGCCGGGCAGTTACGCATAGTTTGTTGATTATCGGTGAAGCCTGTAAGAAAGTGCCAGATGATTTTCGATCAAACTATCCTGAATTTGACTGGCGTGGCTTCGCTGGTTTGCGTGACCGGTTAATCCACCATTATTGGGGCGTTGACCAAACCCTGTTTTGGGAAGCTATATCTGTTGATGTACCTATCAACAAAGAGTGGATTGATAGTATTATTGAGCAGGAATCGGGAAAACTACATTAACCGATGCTCCGTCTTCCGTCGTCCATACAGCCTGGTCAGTTCGAGATGCTGAGTATTCAGCGGGCCGATGCCTCGCGGTCCGACGCCTCGGCGATGACGTTTGTGGCTTACCGCAGCGACGTATACCCCGAACGGAACGAGCTATTTTTCGAGGAACACGCCGTGGTGGTGGTGCTGGAAGGCGAGAAGAAATTCAGTTCGCCCACGCAGGAACTACACATCCACAAGGGACAGATTTTGTTTTTCCAGCGGGGGTGCTATTCCATGAACGAGTCCATCGACGCCAACTACCGGAGTCTGGTATTTTTCATGAATGAAAAAATGCTGAAAGAGTTTGTGGGTCAGCATCTTAGCCTTTTCCAGAATAGCCCCGAACCACCCCGTGCCGACCTCATTCTCTCGCTCACGGCCTCGCCCGCGTTCGTGACGTTTACGCAGTCGCTGCTGCCCTATTTCGGGGGAAACTCGCCGTTTCTGGCCGAGATGCTGCAACTCAAATTCCAGGAACTGCTGCTCCACCTCCTCGAACTCGACGCCGCCGCTACGCCGCCCAAACAGCTCCAGACCATTCTGCTCCATATCTATCAGGGCCAGAAAACCGACCTCGACTACCTCATGAGCACGTACCTGCTCAAGCCCCTCTCCATGAATGAGTTAGCGCGACTATCGGGACGTAGCCTCTCCGCGTTCAAGCGCGATTTCGAGGCCCATTTCCGCATCCCACCCGGCCAGTGGATACGCCACAAACGCCTGGAACACGCCCATTTCCTGCTCCGCAACACTGACAAAAACGTCTCGGAAGTCAGCATGGACATTGGCTACGAAAGCGTCTCCCACTTCATCAAAGCCTACAAACAGCAATACGGCGCCACCCCGAAGCGGGCAGTGTGAACAGGATTTATAACAAGATGCCCTGGCGCTACGACCGAACGGCTTTTAGGGCTGATTGTCTGGCAATCAGATCAAAGTCCGAATCATTATGCAACAAGGTAATGTCGGCCAGGAGCGCGTAATGAGCAATCAGGCAATCATTGGCTTTTCGGATGGTTACGCCTTTTCTACGGAGATCACGATAGAGGTCGGCGGCGCCAATTGCCATGGCCAGAGCATCAAACTGGAAAAGGCTAAGTGCCAGCAAACTGCTACGAACAAGATGATATTGCCCATCATCCCGGACGCCCTGCAAGGTTTCCTGGATAACAACGGGAGGTGCCCAAATCGGTTGATTACCAGCAAGATAGATGGCAACCCGGTTTGTCTGTGAACTATCCAGCCCCTTAAACCAATCGATCCAAACGGTGGTATCTACCAAAATTGGCTCCATCAATGTTGGCGCATAGCGTCGAGGTCGCCTTCCCACTCAACTTTTCCACGTAGGGCTAGTAGCTGTTGGCGTTGCAGCGATTTCACGAAGCTGTCTAAGGCCAGTGTCACGACTTCTTTTTTCGTTTTGGCCTTGCTCAATAGCAGTGCCTGCTCAACAAGATGAGCGTCAAGGTCAATGTTGGTCCTCATCAGCTATAGCGTCTATACACAAATTTACGTCATTTTTGGTGTATCAAGCACCAAGCTACCTCTTGTCAGGTGCATAACTCAGCCAATGCCACTTGCCACGAGTGCTACCTTTGCCTTCATGTAGTGGTTTTATATGCTAAGGAATTTCGCCGAAGGCTACATCAATGATAGGCTACGGCTCCACCCCGAAGCGGGCAGTGTGAAGGAAAAGCAGCGTAGGTAACAGTCTTTTACGGCCTCCGTTTGTTCTACCAGTACACGTACGTTGTCAGGTTGGGCAACAACACAACACACAACATGAGCAATACCGTATTGGTAGCCGGGGCCACGGGTAATCTGGGTGGAAAAATCACGAACGCCTTACGCAGCAAAGGCGCTGAGGTACGGGCTATTGTTCGGGCGGGCAGCAACCCTGAAACAGTGAAGGCACTCCAGGCCACGGGCGTTACCGTCATTACCGTTGACATAGCCAATGCGCGGGAGCTAACCAACGCCCGCGCCGGTGTCGACTGTGTGGTGTCGGCGTTTTCCGGGTTTCGCGACGTGGTCATCGACGCCCAGAAACGCCTGCTCGATGCGGCGGTAGCGGCCAACGTACCCCGCTTCATTCCCAGCGATTACTCCCTCGACTTCACCAATCTGGTGCCGGGTCAAAACCGTAATCTGGACCTGCGGCGTGAGTTTCATACGTACCTCGACAAGCAGCCAATCAACCCCACCACGATCTTCAACGGGGCCTTTATGGAACTGTTGACGGGCGATATGCCACTGATTTTGTTTGGCCTGAAACGAATTCTGCACTGGGGCGACCCCAAAGTGGTCATGGACTTCACCACCACCTACGACATAGCCGATTACACCGCCAGCGTAACCCTCGATACCAGCAGCCCCCGCTACCTGCACATCGCCGGTGACCGGCTGAACGCCCGCGATTTCGCTACCCTCCTGACCGACCTAACCGGCAAGAAGTTTGGCCTGTTGCGCCCGGGTGGTATCGGCCTGTTCAACGGCATCATCAAAATAGCCAAAACGCTGGCCCCCGGAAAAGGCGACCTGTACCCCGCCTGGCAAGGCATGCAATACATGCGCGACATGATGGAAGGCCGCGTACAGGTACCCACCTACGACACCAACCGCTACCCCGACCTGCACTGGACCACCGCCCGCGATTTCCTACTCTCGGAGAAGGTACAGGAGCGGGTATGAGCAAACACCAGGTCGCCAGGCAACGAGCCAACCAGTAAAACAGGCTGTAAAGCCACTTTCTTTAACTACAAACAAGCCACGCTATTATAAACCCAATCACCGTTGACCCTGATAGTCAGTTTGGTACGCCCGCCTTCACCGGCACCCGCGTACCTGTTGAATCCCTATTCTGGCATCTGGAAAGCGACCTGACAGTAGAAGCCTTCTTAGACGATTTCCCATCTGTCACGCATGAGCAGGTCGTAGCCGTTTTAGAGATGGCCGGAAATAAAGCTTGAAAAGCCAGTGTGATTGTATTGAAATAGTTTAATAAAATCGTAACTGTTTAGGTAGTCCACTGACCTGATAATCAAGCACTTGCAAAGTTAAAAATCGCAAAAGTATTTAATGTCTAAAAGTCAAGTATTTGATTATCAGCACATTAAGATTTTTGCTTAGTTTAACTCATAAATTAGAAAAATTAGTAACTTGCTGATTGTCAGATAATTGGCTTTAATTTGCCTACCTAAACAGTTACATAAAATCTTTACATAAAACAAATAAATACAAAAAGTACGACAAAACTTTCGTATATTTAGGAGTTAGCGGCAATAGCAGACGACCCGAAACAGACAGACAATTTATAATGATAGAAAGAACTTTAATAAAAAATATTAGTATCATAAACGAGGGACAAATAATCGTTGCCGACATTTTAATTGACAATGGTCTAATACAAAAAATTGGACGGCTCAATGACGAAAATAACGCAAGTGTAATTGACGGAACAGGCAAGTATTTATTTCCAGGTATCATTGATGGACAAGTTCATTTTCGTGAACCAGGTCTTACTCATAAAGGTGACCTTCAATCAGAAAGCAAAGCAGCCGTTGCAGGTGGCGTAACTTCTTTTATTGATATGCCGAATACAGTCCCTAATGTTTTGACTATTGACATCCTGAACGAAAAATACCGAATAGCTTCAAGTCAGTCTTTAGCAAACTTTGGATTTTTCTTAGGTGTAAATAGCGACAACCTTGATGAAGTAATCAAACTTGACACATCTAAACTTTTAGGTGTTTCTGATGACGGACTTTACTTTACAAAAAAAGGAAATCTACTTGCCGACAATCCCGAAATAATGGAAAAACTTTTTGCAAACTGCAAATCTATCATTGCCATTCACTCCGAGAAAGAACAGATTGTTGAAGAGAACGAAAATATCTATCGGAAAAAATATGGTGAAAATATACCGATTGAATTTCATCCACAAATAAGAAGCGAAAAAGCGTGTTACGAAGCAACCAAGAGAGCAATTGCCATAGCCAACAAACACAAGGCACGACTTCATATTTTGCACTTGACAACAGAAGCAGAAACACATCTTTTCCGTAATGACATTCCTTTGAAAGAGAAAAATATAACAACTGAAGTATCGGTTCATCATTTGTGGTTTTCGGACACAGACTATAAGCGTTTAGGAACTTTAATAAAATGGAACCCAGCAATAAAAACTGAGAAAGATAAAAAAGGACTTTTAAAAGCTTTGTTGGACGATAGAATAGACATAGTAACCACAGACCACGCTCCACACACATTAGACGAAAAACAAAAACCTTACTTTCAATTAATGTCGGGTGCACCAATTGTTCAGCATTCGTTAAACATTATGCTTGAGTTTTACAAACAAGGCCTTATTTCGTTAGAGAAAATTGCGGAAAAAATGTGCCATAACCCAGCAATACTATACAGAATTGAAAAAAGAGGTTTTATTCGTGAGGGCTACTTTGCAGACCTAACCATTGTTGACTTAAATGCAAGTTGGACAGTTAACAAGGAAAATATTCTATACAAATGTGGTTGGTCACCATTAGACGGAACTATATTTCAAACAAAAGTTTTAAATACTTTTGTAAATGGTAACTTAGTTTACGACAATGGACAA
Source organism: Cytophagales bacterium (assembly GCA_038230755.1). Taxonomy (GTDB): domain Bacteria; phylum Bacteroidota; class Bacteroidia; order Cytophagales; family Spirosomataceae; genus Fibrella. Next base: position 14,458 of record JBBRMP010000144.1, read on the forward strand.
TTCTATGAAACAGAAAAAGGACAAGCACTAACCAACAAATAAAATAAGTAACTGTTTAGGTAGGCAAATTCAAGCCAATTATCTGACAATCAGCAAGTTACTAATTTTTCTAATTTATGAGTTAAACTAAGCAAAAATCTTAATGTACTGATAATCAACTACTTGACCTTTAGGCATTAAATACTTTTGCGATTTTTAACTTTGCAAGTGCTTGATTATCAGGTCAGTGGACTACCTAAACAGTTACTAAAATAATTAAGTCAAATTCTGTATGTTTCAAGAACGCAAATTAATTATTGCAACAAAACACGAAAAAGAAAGTGTGATTGCACCAATTCTTGAAAAAGAATTAGGTGTCATTTGTTTTGTAGATGAAACTTTTGATACGGACGCATTAGGAACTTTTACAGGTGAAGTTGAAAGAGAACTTGACCCTATTTCAACTGCCAGAGAAAAATGCTTACGAGCAATGAAATTGAACA
>JBBRMP010000145.1:0-14753 GCA_038230755.1 Cytophagales bacterium
CCCGGCAATTCCCGACGAATCGGGCATGTACAAAAAAAGCACCGTTGGTTGCGGTGCCTTCATTGTGGAGCGAAAGACGGGGTTCGAACCCGCGACCTCGACCTTGGCAAGGTCGCGCTCTACCAGCTGAGCTACTTTCGCATTTACCGCCTTCAGACTAGGAGTCGTCAGCGATTTGGTGATGCAAAAGTAGGGAAATAGCGGACGTTTGTCAAGGCGTAGGGATGAAAAAAGCAGGCTTTTTCTGCGTCGGACCCCTAAACCAGCTAACCAGTAGTCAGTTATCAGGCCGCTATTCACCCGAAAAAGTTAAAAGCCGCTTAGGCCTGATTGTCCACACCCGAACATAGCTGTCCGAAATCGTACACCTGTTTTCGTGATAAAAAATTGATAGTCAGACCGTTGCTTCCGTGGCCTCTATATTGATACAGTTATTTTTAAAGGCCAGACGAATGTCTGTGCAACTCGATCTGACGTTTTTGCATCCCTATAGTTGATACACACTTAACTGCCCCGATTATGAACACTGCATTCATTACCCGAATTATGCCCGTTCTGCTGGTCGCTGGTCAAACAGTTGCCATGGCTGTTCCTGCACGTCATGCAAACAGGACTGGCCTCGCTCAAGTAGCTTCGCTAGATGAGAACGACGACACACCCTACAAAACCCTGTCGTTTACCGGTATTAACCTGGTACGCGCCCAAACGTCGGGTGGCGGGTTGACTGTTGAGGGCGGCTCAGGCACGGGTGTGAAAGTCGAGATGTTCATTCGCGGTAATAACGGCAACGGCAGTCTGAGCAAAGACGAAATCGAAGACCGGCTGAAAGAGTACGACATCTCGATTCGGCAGGAGGGTAGCGCCGTGGTAGCCACCGCCAAACAGCGTGGGTCATTTAACTGGAACTGGAAAAGGGGCCTGAGTATCAGCTTTAAATTCACTACGCCCCGCAACATGTCCACCAATATCAATACCTCTGGCGGAAGCATCCGCATGAGCCACCTGACGGGCAAACAGCGCTTTGAAACCTCTGGCGGCAGCATTTCGCTGGCCGATCTAAAGGGTGATATTGAGGGTAATACGTCGGGTGGAAGCATTAAACTGTCGGAATGCCACGACCGGGTGGCGGTTGAAACATCGGGTGGGAGCATCGAGGCCAGCAACTCAAGCGGCAACCTGAAAATGCATACGTCGGGAGGAGGCATCCGAATCAGTAACCTCAACGGCATGATCAACGTGGAGACGTCGGGCGGGAGCATTACCGGTGATAAGATTGACGGCGAACTGAAAGCGGGTACGTCGGGCGGGGGGATTCGTATTCGTGACATGGCCGGCAGCATCGACGCTGAAACCAGCGCGGGCAGCGTAGAGGTTAACTTCACCCGTGTGGACAAGTACATAAAACTGGAAACGTCGGCGGGAAGCGTACGGGTGCAGATGCCGATGGACAAAGGCCTGAGCCTGGACCTGAGCGGGAGCCACGTGAGCGCCCCCCTGAGCAACTTCAGCGGCTCGGCTGAGCGCGACCGGATTGTGGGTAAAACCAACGGCGGCGGTATTCCCGTGGTGCTGTCGGCCACGGCAGGCAGCGTGTCGATCAACCAGCGATAAGCTTGTCCGACTGCGAACGGCGATTGTCCGATTGCGGACGGTGATTTTATGAAAAAAGCCCCAAATCGAGCGATTTGGGGCTTTTTTGTGCCGTGGCACAGCGATTGACTAGCTATGTCTGTACACGTTGTTAGTCGGTTTTTAGGAATGAATCCAGATCAAGCCCCAATTCATCGGAGCAAGACGATTCCTCGACCAAACCACCATTGCCTGCACGGTAGCGATACCATTTTTGAGCCTTGTAATCGTAGACGAAGCCCTCCTGGATGTCGTACAAATCATTGTCGAGAAGTCTAATGACCTTCTGTATATCGCTTTTTAATCCTGTTGTTTTGCAGACTTCAATAATGACGTGGATAAATTCGGTGGCAGGGTCAACCAAAATAAGATCAGGCGTAGGACTCGCCTGATCTTCATTAACCATCGTTTCGGGTAGTGGCTCAAGCTTGATTGTCTTCTCCTGCTGGTAAAGCAATCGTAGTCCAAAGTCGAGTTTAGAAATAATTCGTTGGTGGATGCGCGGGTGGTACCGCACCCGGTCATGCATACCCATATCATCTTGCAATACCAGTGGGCCGTCGAAATAGGGGTGGTACATCGTTTTTGCAGTTAACCTTGTCAAATATAACCGATTATGATTGAGCTAATCAACGTGGCCAAGCACTACCCCGCCGGGTTTGGCCGTACCTACGTGTTGCGGAATATTAACCTCACCATCGATCAGGGCGAGTTTGTGAGCATCATGGGGCCGAGCGGGTCGGGCAAGAGTACGCTGCTTCACATTTTGGGTATGCTGGAAGAACCGTCGGATGGCGAGTACCGCTTCCTGGGTGACCCTGTTCAGAAGCTGTCGGAGAAAAAACGCACCGAACTGCACCGCAGCCACATCGGCTTCGTGTTCCAGGCCTACCACCTCATCGACGAGCTGACGGTGTATGAAAACATTGAAACGCCGCTGCTCTACAAAGGAGTACCGGGGGCAGAACGCAAAAGCCGCGTGGCCGACGTGCTGGACCGGTTCAATATTGTGGCCAAAAAAGATCTGTTTCCCAGTCAGTTATCGGGCGGGCAGCAGCAGTTGGTGGGCGTGGCGCGGGCCATTGTGGCCCAACCCAAAGTGATCTTCGCCGACGAACCCACGGGCAACCTCCACTCGGAACAGTCGGCAGAAATCATGACCCTTTTCCGCGAACTAAACCAGAAAGATGGCGTCACCATCGTACAGGTTACTCATTCGGAAGTCAACGCCGAATATGGTAACCGCATCGTGCGGCTGAAAGATGGCTGGCTGGTGCAGGAAGGGGTGAAGGTAGTTTAGCGTTTAAGGCAGTTTTCAGTTGCGTCAGCCCGGCGCAACTGAAAACTGCCTTAAACGCTAAACTGAAAACTGCCTGATTGCCTCCACCAGCGTATCCAATAGGGCTTGCATACCGTTGACGTTAGCGCAGAAAACGGCGTCGGCGTCGGAGAGGATTTCGGGGAAAAATAAGCCTTCCTGAACGGGGTATTTACGTATGATTTGCCGCCGCACAATGCCGTCGATGCAACCCGTTTCGAGCGAGGGGGTGAACAGTTGGTGGTCTTTCACCCAAAAAATACTGGACGCAACGCACTCGGCAACGTGGCCGTGGGTATCGAGCAACAGCACTTCGTCGTAGTGGTGTTGCTGCCGGAAAAGACCCGCCAGCACGTAGGGAAGGGCATTCAGCGTTTTGTAGGCTGACACGATCGAGGGCGAAAGGCGCACATCACGGAAGATGCCGAGACGGGGTTTGGTCGTGATCCCGAACGGTTCGGTGGGGTGGGCGGTAAGGAGCCAGTCTGCCGCGTGGGTGGTGGGCGTGTAGAGGCCGCCGGGCTGCCGCCACACCTGCAATTTGAGTCGGGCGGGGGCGTTGGCCAGGCCGTTTTGCTGCACCAAATCGAGTAGCTGAGTCTGGAGTTCGTCGATTCCAAACGGCGTACCGGGCACTAGTTGCAGGGCGACCATACCGCAGGTGAGCCGGTCGAAATGGTCGGGCCAAAACCAGAGGTGGCCCGCCTCGTAGCGGATGGTCTCGAATAGGCCGTCTCCATATTGAAAGGCCCGGTTGTTGGCCAGAAGGCCAAACGTAGCCGCTGGAAGTATATCCGAATTATAAACCAGATTCATGGCGCTTTTCCACCGCTTATCCCAAAACGGTGGTCATGGCGAATGTAAGCATGTAACATTGACACCACAAATGCATATGACTACCTATCAAATGCCCTTTACGCGGATTCTGTTGGCCATCGGGCTAACCTGTTCAATCGGTACACTACCGATGACCAATTCGCTGTGTTTGGCCCAAACGCCTGCGTCAGCACCCGCCGCCATTACGCCCGGCGGGTCGGCTACGGTGGTGGCAACTACGGCTGGTGCTGCTACGAACACACAGGCCAACGCCGTGCAGGTGCTGGGGCTGCAACAGTGCATCGACATTGCCCTGAAAAACAACATTACGGTGCAACAGGGGCAGTTGCAGATAGACATCAGCGAACTGCAACTGCGGCAGGCACGGTTTAATCAGTTGCCGTCTGTCAATGCATTTGTGTCGCAAAACGTGAGTACGGGCCGCAACGTAAACCCCGCCACTAACCAGTTTATCGATCAGACGGTGGGGTCGAACAACGTGCAATTGAGCGCCACGGTGCCTGTTTTTCAGGGGTTTCAATTGAAAAACGTGATTGCTCAGAACAAGGTTATTCGGCAGGCAACGGAAAAAGAACTGGCGGCTACCCAAAACAACGTGGTGCTCAACGTGATTCAGCAATACCTCAACGTCTTGACCGGTGCCGAGCAGTTGGTTATTGCCAACCGGCAGGTTGAAACGTCGCAGGCTCAGGTCGACCGGACGCAGAAACTGGTCAACGCGGGGTCGGCTCCGGAGGCCAACCTGTACGAGATAAAAGCCACCCTAGCCAACGACCAACTGACGGTGGTGAACAATCAAAACACCGTTGATCTGGCCAAACTGGCCCTGTTGCAGGCCATGAACCTGCCCGCCGGACAGCCCTTCGAGGTGGAGTTTATTAACCTCCCCGACCCCCGGATACAGGCTTACGAACTGCCCGCATCGGAGGTGTATAACGTGGCCAAACTAACGCAGCCACAACTTCAGGGGGCCGATTTACGGGTGGAAGCAGCACGGCGGGCTATCGAGATTGCCCGCGCTGGCTTGTATCCCCGCATCACGCTGAGCGGTAGTGTCAATTCGATTTATTCGAGCGTAGGTTTGCAAAAAATCGCGCCTAACAATACCATCGTCACCACAGATATTGGTACGGTTAACGTGGGGGGAACATCGGTTCCGGTTTCCACGACGTCTGCGGGTTTCAGCCGGTCGAGCTATTCATTTTTCGAGCAACTCAATAACAACCTCAACCGGGGTCTGTCGCTGAACCTAAGCATCCCGATTTATGGCAACCGCCTGGCCCGGACCAACATTCTGAACGCTACGATTCAGCAGCGCAACGCCCAGCTCAACGCCGACAACACGCGGCTGCAATTGCGGCAGCAGATTGAAACAGCCTACACGAGTTTGCTGGCCTCAAGTAACCGGTATCAGGCTACGGAAGCATCCGTATTTTCGCTGGAGCGGGCGTTCCGGGCCGCAGAGAGCCGCTACAACGCCGGGGCCATCAACGCGACGGATTATAACGTAGCCAAAAACCGCTATGACATTGCCCGTGGGCAGTTGGTGCAGGCCAAATATGATTACGTTTTTCGCGTCAAGATTTTAGATTTTTACCAGAATAAGCCACTTACATTTAATTAAAGTCGTAAGTCGATAGTCGTTAGTCGTTAGTCGGCTGACGCAACCACAGCTTCGCGTAAGCCATACGCTGGCGTCAGCCGACTAACGACTATCGACCATCGACTTACGGCTCTTTTCTCATGAAGAAAAAGTCGAATCGGGTTTGGTGGGTACTGGCCGTTGTGGTCGTGTTACTAATTGGGGGACTGGTGGCGGCCAAACAGGCGGGCCTGATTGGGAAACCACCCATGACCGAAGTCGATTTTGCCGTGGCGCAACGCACCGATATTGTGGAGCGGGTGAGTGCGTCGGGGCGGGTACAGCCGGAGGTGGAAGTGAAAATCAGCCCCGACGTGTCGGGCGAAATCATTGCCATGTATGTCAAAGAGGGTGACCCTGTGAAAGCCGGGCAACTGCTTTGCCGCATTCGTCCCGATAACTATGAGTCGTTTTCGGCGCGGGCGCAGGCTACGGTAAACCAAAGCAAAGCGCAACTGGAACAGTCGAAAGCGGGCGTACTCCAGGCCGAAGCCCGCCAGATTCGGGCCAAAGCCGACTATGAGCGGAGCCGTAAACTGCTGGCTGACAAAGTAATTTCGCAAGCTGATTTCGAGACCGTAGAGGCCAATTATAACGTGGCCCGGCAGGATATTGAGGCCCAGAAAGCCAACGTCCGGGCGGCCCAGTTCAGCATTCAAAGTGCCGAAGCCAGTTTCCGCGACGCCAAAGAAAACCTGCGTAAAACCACCATTTATTCACCCGTCAATGGCACCGTTTCCAAGCTCAACGTAGAGCAGGGCGAGCGCGTGGTGGGTACGTCGCAGATGGCGGGTACGGAAATTATGCGCCTGGCCAACCTCAACAATATGGAGGTGCGGGTGAACGTCAATGAAAACGATATTGTCCGCGTCACCCTTGGCGACACTGCCGACATCGAAGTGGACTCATACACGACAGCAGGCCGCAAATTCAAGGGTGTGGTGACCGAAGTGGCCAATACCGCCAACGGTCTCACGGGTGCCGGGGTGGCCTCATCGTCGGACGTAGTGACGGAATTTGAGGTGAAAATCAAGATTTTGAACAGTTCCTATACCGACCTTTCGGCCAAATTGGGTGGGCGTGGATTCCCGTTCAAACCCGGCATGACCGCCTCCGTCGAAATCATTACCGACCGTCGCCCTGCCGTATTGTCGGTGCCTATTGCCGCCGTCACCACCCGCAGCGATAGTACGCAGGCGCAAAAGGATGCACCCAAAACGAATAATAACAACGCCCCAACCGACGAAACTGCTCCCGCCCCTAAGAAAGCTATCCGCGAGATCGTATTCATCGCTGAAAAAGGCAAAGCCGTGCAACGTGAGGTGAAAACGGGTATCAGCGATTTTGAGAATATCCAGATCGTATCGGGCCTGAAAGCGGGTGATCAGGTTATTTCAGGGCCGTTCCTGGTGGTTTCGCAAAAGCTCAAACCTGGTGATCTCGTCACGAAACGCGATCCTAACAAGAAGAAAGAGTGAAGAGAGTGGCAGTGGGCAGTGGCAACGGGCAGAAGGTGAGGGTGCGCGAGTGTGGTCGCGTCAGCACTTTCTGCCCATTGCTACTGCCCACTGCCACTCCTTTTTGCTTCGTAAAACACTTTCCCCATCGCTTCGTTAGCCATACAGACCAACCATCGAACAGCACTGATGCAGGGTACTGTCATTCACTACGACCCACTAACCCGTTGCGGCGTCCTGCGCTTTGAAGCCGGTACGCCAACGCCGGGTCAACTCCATTATTTCCGTGACGACGAAGTGCTGGATGCCCAGCGGATTGTGCCGGGACAACGGGTGACGCTGCGCCAGAGCATGGCCAGTTTTGCCAACGATGCTTCGGAAGGGCAGCCTGAACCCGACGTTGAGTTTGTGGAGGCTGTGCCTATTGATCGTCCCGGTCAGTTTCGGGATACAGTACCCCGTAAACCGTCGGCGCTGGGCAATATGGCGGGCTTCGTGCTGGCTTTGCTGACCTTGTTTTGCCTGCTTGGTGCGGGGGGTGAGACCAGTAATTTCTACACCACGCCCGGCCCTAAACTCACCGAATCGCTGTTTGGTGTGCTGGCGGCGGTAGGGCTGGTGATCCTGATGGTGCATTTTTTTGCGTTGTCGACCCGCAAAAGCATCCGCCGCACCTACTGGCTGGTATCCCTTAGCTCGCTGGTAGCCTACATCTCCATGTCGTTTCGAGGCTTTGAATCCGACCAATCGGCTTCGGCCTATGGCTGGGGGCTGCTGGCACTCGGATTTGCCGTTTACGTGCTACCTTTCCGCCCCAAACAAACCCACCCTCGATGAGATATTCTATTGGCCTATTGGCCCTGTTGCTGCTTCTTTTGGCCTGTGGCGGCGGTAAAAAGCGGGATAAAAAGGAAGCCACAGTGGCTGCCAAAACAGAGTCGGTAGGCCAAATTCATTTCTTCCTGGAAACGTCGGCGAGCATGGGCGGCTACCTGAAGGGTGGCACGACGTTTAAGGACGTGGTGGCCGACGTGGTGACGAAGGCCAACCAAATTCACCCCGTTTCGCTCTACACCATTTCGGCGAAAGCGCAGCCGGTGACGGGGGGCGTGAATAGCTTCGTCGCCGAACTGGCCACCACCCCGCTGGCCACGGGTAAAAGCTCGGAACTGCACCAGATGTTCAAGCAGGTAGGCAGCAAAGCGGTGGGCAACGACCTCGCCATTTTCGTGTCCGACTGTATCCTGTCTTTCCCCGACGCCGACATTAAACGTGACCCGGAAGTGAACCAGAATAATGCCTCCAGTACGCTGAAAAACAATATGTACGACCAGTTTGCCTCGTTCAGCAAGCAGGGCATCGGGGCCACGGTACTGGCTTATACCTCACCGTTCAACGGGACGTATTACACCTACCAGAACCAGAAACAGAAGCTGGCGGGTGAGTCGCGCCCGTTCTACGTTTGGGTGATTGGCAAGCAGTCGCTGGTGGGTCCGTTTGTGCAACAACTGACGGACCAACTGACCACCGTCCCCGCCAAACGCCTCGATTTTGGGGCGGCGGGTACGCTGAATCACTACGATTTGCTGTTTGCCCTGAACAAAAAAGGTGACTGGCGGGCCGACCATAACAACGTAACCAACATTGACATGGGCCGCAAAGCCAAGCCCACCGAATTTGCCATTGCCTTGAACCTGAGCGCTTTTCCCGACTACGCACAGGCCGAAAGCTACCTGAAAACCAACCTTGCTGCCACCGCCGATAACGGCTCAGTAAAGCTGGTGAACGTGCAAAAGAAGGACGACGTGAAGACCGACCGTATGAGCGACCGCGAACAAAAATTGCTACAGCCCAATACGCATGTGCTCACCTTCCGCGTTGATAATTTATTTGCCGGTGCCGCCATGCTGAACCTGAAGCTGCCCGTTCGCTTCGACACCTGGTACACCACCTGGTCAACCATGGACGACCGGACGGAGGCGGGCCGCAAAAACAAAACCTTCGCCCTGGAACACCTCATGACCGGCGTCCGCGAAGCCTACCAAACCGGCGGTAATGAGTTCGCTAACTTGACAATTAAACTGAGTAAGTAATTAACCTTCCTATGTTCCAATCCATTTACGAAGGCCTTCTTGGTCAGAATAATGACCCGATTTATGTTGACGAAATATTCGCGCCCGTTGGCACCACTACTACATTAGTCGCGCTCATTTTAGCGGCGATTTTTTATGTAGGATTGGGTCGTTGGAAAGCCATTTTTCATCGGACTAGTCACTGGGCTATCACGCTGATTGTCATGGCGTTGTTTGGCTTTTTTTACGCAACATATTATGCCAAAGACCGTACTGGTGCCGACGATATGGACTCGTATATGACCAGTTTCGGTGGTGTGAATGCATTACTGGCCGTGATCTTATTTTTTCTTTTTTCATTGGCGTTAAAGAACGTTTCCATTTTCGCCAAACGAACTCCTTTTTAAACGAGTTTAGAGTTTTGATTTTACAGTTTTCAGTTGCTTCGCCAACTAGTTTATGCTAACTGGCGAAGCAACTGAAAATTGCAAACTCAAAACTCTAAACGTCTTTTTATGAAACTCTTCCTTTTCGGTATTGGCGGTACGGGCGCGCGGGTGTTGCGCTCGCTCACGATGCTGCTGGCAAGCGGGGCCAATGTGCCCGCCGACCTGACGATTATCCCGATTTTGCTGGATATGGATATGCAAAACGGCGACACCGAGCGGGCGTTGCGGCTGGTCGATCTGTACCGCAGCATCCGCCAAACGGCGTATCCCAACGGACCCAAAGCTGATGGGCCTGCCACAGGCGTGGTCACGGCAGCACGACCCTTTTTCAGCACGTCGCTACAACCGCTGGGGTCATTGCAAACCCCCGGCGAAGGGTCGCAGCAACAGATTGGCGATTCTATTTTGCCCAAACTGACCGACCATCAGGGCACGTTCGAGGAGTTTTTGCAGGTGAGCAGCCTCGAAGACATCGACCGCGAATTCCTAAAACTGCTGTACGACAATTCCTCGAAACCCACCAATGCGGAGCTAAAACTGAACCTCTCGGTGGGCTTCAAAGGCAACCCAAACATTGGCAGTGTGGTGTTTAATGCCCTCGAAGATTCGCCGGTGTACAAATACTTCACGAGTGCCTTCAACGACCAGACCGACCGGATTTTTGTGGTCAGCTCCATCTTTGGCGGCACCGGCTCGGCGGGGTTTCCGCAGTTGATCAAGCTGTTGCAGCATCCGAGCCAAAAAGTGCCCATCCGCAACGCCAAGAAGGGGGCGGTGACGGTAATGCCCTATTTTGCGCTGGAAGAAAACAGCCAAAGCGCGATTGATCAGAACCGCTTTTTGTCGAAAACGAAGGCGGCGCTGTCGTATTACCAAAGCCAAATCAGCCTCGACGCGCTTTATTACATCGGCGACCGGCCCGGCAGTAAACTCTATCCCAACGTGGAAGGCGGGGCCAAGCAGGCTAACAACGCCCACATCGTGGAGATGCTGGCGGCAGAATCGGTCCTCGATTTTGCCGCCAGCGGCGCGGGTGATTTCAGCACCGACAAACGCTACCTCGAATACGGCCTGCGCCGTAACGACCGCAGCCTCGACCTGGCCCACTTCGGCGACAGCACCTACACCAACCTGCTGGAGCCGTTGGTGCGGTTTACCTACGCCGCTAAGTTCTATACCGATTTTGTGCCCAATAACCTGGGCGAAGCCTTTGCCAAGAATCTGAACTTGCCTCAGCAACTGCGCACGGCCACGTTCTACACGGCTCTCGATAATTTCATCAACGCCTACAAAACGTGGCTCCGCGAACTGGCTGCCAATGACCGGAGTTTTGCCCCCTTCGATCTCGACACCGATTTCAACGGCATGATCCGCTCCAAGCGTATTGAGACGGGCTTTTTCAGCAAAGGCATCAGCGAAGGGTTCTTGCAGGACGTAGCGGGCAAAGGCGAAAACAACCTCAAAGCCGCCTACCCCACCCCTGAACCTCGCTTCATGCAACTCCTAATGGATGTCGCCGACAAATCTTTAGAAAAATTAGGCCCGCTGAACCGTCAGTTGGCTGACGCGTAAACTATATCGGCGGTCTCGCGTTCGGGGTACGCCGAAAAACATAAAACCATGCCGCATATCCTTCGAATTGATACCGACCCCAATGTTAGTCAGCAGAACCACAATGGCTGGACGGGGAGTCAGGCGGGCCTGACGGGCAACCGCATTGAGCACATTCCCGACACGCTTACGGGTGCTGCCGGTGGTGCGGCGGGCGCAGCAGCCAAGGCCGGTACGTCTATTCCGTCGCCTTTTGCGCGGCTGTATCTGTTCGATACGGCGTTTCGAATGGTGAAAAATAACCTCCAGCCCGCTGAATTAAGTATGTACCACGTGCTGGTGTCGCACACGCTCGACTTGCTGGAGCTGCTGTTTCAGGCGGGCAACACCGATGACCTGGCGTACAAACTCTGGAACAAAGCCGAGCGGCTGGGTAAGCTGGGTACTGCCGTGGGCGGCGCGGCGCGGCACCCGCATCAGGTGCTGGCCAAGGCACTGGAGCTTGATTTTCGGAATGAACTGGCTCAAGTGCAGACCACCACGCTCATCTATTACAAGGGTGCGTTGCTGGGCGGGACCTCGCCGCTGACGCTGGTGTTTACCTCGCCCAACTGGGAACAGGAACGGCAGAACAAATTCATCGACCCGCCCAAAAGCAGCACGGGTCGGGTGCTGTTTCAAAACGACTATGTGCCCCTACACAGCCGCGATGAGGGTTTTACGACCTACCTGCGTCGCTGGTATGAGCAGTACAACAACATGCTGCCTGCGGGTGGTTTTAAGGAATACCTCTATCGTGTCTTCTTCGACAGCCCGCTGGCACCGCCGCTGTCGGCGGGGTTGACGTTGGCCAATTTTGAGCCGATTCAGGTGCGGGGCGAGAGTACGACCGTGTTGCAAGTGCTGCCCGGCGTGCCGCTCTACCGCGTTCGGGAAGACGATGTGCTGAACGACATCGAAGACAGTTCGGACTTTGTGATGCAGCCCACGGTGGATTTTTACACCCGCGAGATGCAGAACGGCACGGCTACCGGCGTGCGCAAACCCCTGGCCCTGGCCTCGCGGATGGACGTATCGGGGCGGTACGTGAAAAACACGGTTTGGAACAGCAACACCGTGATCATGCGGCAGCGCGATCTGGGTGGCGGATTCCTACTCTCAGAGCGGTTTCTGCCGGGGGTCGACAACGTGAAGTACCCGTTTGTGACCACCGACGATTTTCTGGAGGACTTTCTGGTGCAGATGCCCTATAAGCTCAACAGCGGGCGTTTTTTCACTGGCACTCCCGGCGACATGGAGTTTTTGCTGCCCGTGCGAAAGGAATATTTCAACTTTTTCCGGCTCGACGACCTGCCCAAACAACTCACCTTGCGTACCGAAGATCGGGGCTTAGACCGCATCGTGATTGCGTCATTGACGATCCCGATTCGGAACAGCCGCACGGTCACGTTTCGGAAGGAATATAACCTCGGCAACCCCGACACGATGCTCGAATTCCGGGCAGGGCTGGCGTGTTTTCCGTTCTACCGCATTACCCTGCCCGACCCGCAATTGCAGGCCCTAAACGAGTATACGGTGATGCTGCTGGATGGTAGTAAAGACGAGGCGAACTTCCACGCGGGCCGGTCGGTGCGGTTTTTCCAGTTCGATCAGGTGGTGAACAACCAACCGTTGGTGGTGGCCGCGCCGGAGTATCGTACGCCCAAATCAGGCCCCACGTTGGCAGCATCGTATTACTACAAAGTGCCGCAGGCGTTTGACCTTATCGAGGTGCAGTTGCAGCGCAACGGGATGCCGTATCGGGGGTTGATTCTGCCCAAATTCACACTTATTAATGGACGTGGTAACAAGCCATTTACGTTCGCTATTGACTTTGGCACATCAAGTACACATGTGGCATATACAGATGATGAGATGGGTAACGGTGACCCTAAGGCGTTGACTGTTAGTGATGATAAGGTCAATTTTGATGTTGACGAATTGCAGGTGGTGACACTAAATAAGCCCTACGACGGCTATGAAGCGCAAACGCCGTATGCGCGGTATCGACTGCCAGTGAGCTACGGTAAAATGCCCGAAATGGAGCGGTTCATTCGCCGTGAATTTGTGCCCGCCATCATCGGAAAGGAGTACGGATCGCCGTTTACGTTCCCGCTGCGGACTACCGTTTACGAGAAAACCGGCTCGGCAGATGCGGGCGATAACCTATTCAGCAGGATTAATCTGGGCTTCAATATTGACCTTGAAGACGGTAGTATGGGTGTGAACCGCTACGTAACAAACCTGAAATGGTTGTTTGAAAATCAGCTTGGGGACCCCATGAATCGCCCTCGAGTTCGGGCCTTTTTTGAGGTTATACTGCTATTGATAAGAAATAAGATTCTGCTTAATCAGGGCAACATGACCGATACTAAAATCACGTGGCTAGCCCCAACAAGCATGCAAGCTGATACGGAGAGTAAATTAACAGAAGAATGGAAAAAGGCTGTCACTAAAGTATTCAAGTCCACACGTTTTTTTCGAGAAACGCCTGTCCCGGAATCGTTGGCCCCACATTTTTACCATGTTACGAAGGGGGTAAAATCTTTTGCAAATGCGATCAACTTAGACATTGGAGGTGGTACTGCTGACATTATGCTGTTTATGAAAGAGAAAAACCGTTATCTCAGTACGTCGTTCCGATTTGCGGGTTACGATATTTGGGGTGGTGGCCTAAATCAGCAGGGATATCCATCACACCAGAAGGACAATGGATTTGTGCTGAACTACTTGCAGTATCGCCGCACACTCAGTCAAGCTCCAGCTCCAGAGGATCAGATTCTGGACACATTTTTAGCTAATAGCAGTCTGAGCGCAGAGGATATCGTTATGCTGTTATTTAAGAATGACGACCACTACAAATTCACGCAGTCAATTGTCGATGGGAGACCAGCACTGCGGCTCGTGTTGTTTTTGCACTATTCAGCTATTGTCTATCATTTGGTGCAACTCATTGAATCTAATGATCTTGATTTACCTCGTTATCTGACATTTACTGGTCGGGGGAGCCAGTACCTGAAAATGCTGGGTTCGTCGCGGCGCTTGATTGAGTTTACCAAGATGCTGTTCAAAGCGTACTCGACCCTGCCCGTGCCGAGCGATTTTGAAGTGGTGTTGAGCGAGAACCCGAAAGAGATGACGGCCAATGGAGCGGTGCTGTTCGAGAACGCCAGCCCCATGGAGAAGGCCAAGTACGATACCCGCCAAACGGCCTGTTACTGGGGTAATGCGCCGCTGGAGCAGAAAGCTTTACCCGCTCCTGCCGAGGCTCAACAGGCTGCCAGTTTTGGCGCGCCCGTTACCACATGGGGTACACAACCAAGCCAGAGTCAGCCTGTTACGTCAGGGCAGAAAGTGGTTAATGCACCGTTTGACTATCGTCGCACCAAGATTGGTGAGGTGAGCGGCGACCGCGCCTTCCACGATTCGGTACTCACCAACGTGAAGCAGTTCCTGGAAAAAACCCTCACCGACCGCGACATCGCTTATTTCCTGAGCGAACATAAAATTCAGACGCCAGAGCAGTATCTGCCGTTCCTGCTCGGATCGGACGTAACCCGCAACGGTGCACTGTATGATAGCTATATGCTGGCCCGGATGGGGATGGAACAGGAGCCGGATCAGGCCGTTTCGGAGACCTATTTCTTTCTGCCCCTCAAGCATGCGCTCTACGAATTATCGAAGCAAATTGCCGGATAAGTCGGCGTAGCCCGGACGCGTAAGCCCCCCGCCCTAAAGGGTGCCTGCTGGCGCGCGAGC
>JBBRMP010000146.1:0-14713 GCA_038230755.1 Cytophagales bacterium
AAATCGGCCAAGATTTCAGAAGGAAAGTAAGGCGAGGCTACGTCTAGCGGAGCGTTGCCGGGCGGCGTCCCGCTCCGCGATTCTGGTTCAAATTAGTTTCCAGATTACCCCGAACTAGGACAGCGGACCGGGATGCCGCCCGGCAACGCTCCGCTAGACCTGGCATCCACCCTATTTCCGCTTCAGCGTAACGGTGTATGTGGTCTTGATAGCCTGGCCGCTTATGTCTTCGTTGTTGACGAACTGGATCGACAGCACCTGATCTGTCCCCGATTTATTCACGGGAATCGGGTTGGTTTTGTCCTGACTGTACAGCACCGCGTTGGTGTTGGTTTCGGTGAACGTTCTGCCGCTACCAAACAGGTAATCCAGTATTACTTTGGAATCGGGCACATTGCCACAGGCAGGCAGGCTCGCCGAATTAGTCGTGTATGTCCCCGCCGCCGTGAATGAAACCGCCAGGTCGGTCAGGCAGGTTTGGCCTTTTGCGGCCAGATAAGGTATATAATCGGGTATGGGCGTTGCCCCGGTAAACTGCACCCAGCCCGGGCTAAACGTAATCGCGGTGATGCCCCAGTTACCAACCAGCGTGGGCGTAATAGCGGTGTTTAGTATAGGATCGTCTTTTTTCTTACAACCTCCTACTATGATTGCGCAGACGATTCCTAAAAACAGTAATGACTTGACGGGTGAGCGCATATAAAAATCTGGCTTGTACATAGGATTACTTACCGCCAAAGTAAAGCAAACCACCCCACACATTCGCAACAATTGATTCAACGTCGTGTCGGCTGACTGAGCGACCTGATTGCCAAATGCAAAAAAGTAACAAACATTAGTACAAATGAGGTGGTTACAGTGTGTGATAAACAAACCGAGTGTAATAACCATCAAACAAGCAAATGAAAAATTTCCTGAACATCGCAGCCCTTTCGGCACTCACGTTGCTCGCTGGTTCGGCCTATGCCCAAAACGGTACGATGAACCGCACCAAGCCATCGTCGTCTATGTCGAAATCGGCAAAATCGACGGGTGCTGATCTGGCGGGTAGTCTGGCTTCGGCCACCGACTTTTCGACGCTGCAAACGGCGATGGTCGCTGCCGGTTTGGCCGATAAAGCCAAAGACGCGGGTCCCTTCACGGTATTTGCCCCGTCTAACGCCGCCTTCGACAAATTACCCGCAGGTACGGTAGAGACGTTGGTAAAACCCGAAAACAAAGCCATGCTACAGGGCATTCTGGCCTACCATGTAGTATCTGGTAACGTGATGGCTGCCGATCTGAAAGACGGACAGAAGATCAAGACCGTGGGTGGTGGCACGCTGACGGTAAGCAAAAAGGGTGGTATGGTCATGCTGATGGACGCCAAAGGTGGTTCGGCCATGGTGACGACTGCCGACATCCGGGCCACCAACGGTACGGTTCATGCCATTGACAGCGTATTGATGCCTAAATAGGTAGCCGATAGCTGAACGACTAAAACGGTCTTTGCTCCCTGACAATCAAGGAGTAAAGACCGTTTTTTTATGGTTGGCATGGCGGCTGTTTTACTTCAACGACGCAATCCATTCCCGAATCAGGGCCACACCTTCGCGGTGAGCTACTTTTCGGGCTACTTCGGGCATCATCACGCCGGGGTCTGTCGATTCGAGGCGGTACACCAGGATAGACTGATCGGGGTGGCCGGGCACGATGTCGTAGCGCCGGTTGCCAGACCCGCGCCCTGCTGCCACCGGTGTTTTGTTGACACCCCAAATGGCGGGGTTTTGTTCATGAACAGACAGATTCAGTCCGCTGGTGCTGGCGGGCCCTTCGGGGCGGTGGCAGTGCGCACAGTTGATGTCGAGCCAAATGCGGGCGCGGTCGTTGAGCGTGCCGGTGGCAGGGTCGTTCCAGACGGGCGCTTTGGGTACGCTGGCGAGGTCGGGCAGATCGGTTAACAGACCCTGTTTCTGCCACGCTATCAACTGATTTTCAGCACCTTTGTCGTAGTTCAACGATCCATTCAATTGCCGGGCCGAAGGGCCAATGGGCGTCATCACTTCGTTGCGGTTGTGGCAGCTTTTGCACTGATTCAGGTTGGGCATGACGTATTCCTGCGCTTGTTTTCGGCCCTCGGCGTCCATATAATTTACTGTTTTCCGATCGCCCGCCACTTCCAGAATGGCATCGGTCTGGTCGTCGTTCCAGACGTATTCCAGCCCTTTCCAGCCCGTCGTTTCCCGGACTAAAAGCCGCGTTTCCATCAGCCGACGGCCCTTGGTAGCATCGCGGAAATCGGTGGGGAAGTAGAACGTTTTGATGATGGTCGTACCCACCGGAAAGTCCATGACTTCGGTGGCATTGTAGCGGGCGGCCTGCCCGGCGGGCAGCTTCACGAAGCGCAGTTTTTCGGCGTAATCAGAAAACAGCGGCGTGTTGAGCCGGTAGGGCATTACTTCTTCAGCGGGAGTTTGGTCGGCAATGTTTCCCGCAAAAAAACCATAGGCCGATAATTTATCAGGCACTGCCATTGGGGCTGGTTCGCGAGCCATGGAAACCAGACCTACGGCTATAAACAGACCCCAACAGGCCAGAAACGGCATTTTTTTAGTTGACATGAGGATTAATCTAGTCACTTTCCTACCGCTGCCACGGGTGGCAAATCACACACATAGGGCGTGGCGTCGCGCGAGATGGCTTTGAAATTATGGCCCGCGTCGATGTTGGCGAAAGTGGCGTTTTTGTTGTTTTTCAGGCAAACCGTCCGTTGGCTGGCGGGGACTTTGTCGTCGGTGATACCGTCCCAGATAATGTCGGGCACGTTTTTGCCGAAGCGCAGTTTGAATCGGAACATCTGGCCCATGCGTCCTTTGCGGGTAGGGTAGCCCGCCACTCGGCTGTAAGTGTTGTCGTGGATGGCAATGTTAGTGGGGTATGGGCTGTAGAGGCTATCGCGGATGGCTTCTTCGGTGATAAAGTAGCTGATGATACCCGTCCCCAGCGACTTGTTATTGATGATCTGGTTATTAAAAATTTCCACGTCGTTGGTGGCTAGCACCAGCACACCCGTACCCGCCGCAACCCTGGCGACGATGTTGCCTTTGGGCGCGAAGTTATCCAGGTTGTTCGCCTCGATCCGGTTGTTGAACACCCGCACCTGACCACCTTTTTTCTGGACTAGATCAGGCAAATCAAACACCAAAATACCCCCTGTGTTATTGTAGGCATGGTTTTCTGACACGTCGGCTCCAATCGAGTTTTCGATTTCGATGCCCGCTACGTTATGGTAGGCCGTGCAATGTTTCACCACAATCTGTTTTGACTGGCCCACGTAGATACCGGCGTCGGAGGCCCCCACGGCGGTGCAACTCAATATCTGCACGTTCTGGCACTGCACCGGGTAGAGGCCATAGGAGCCGTTGGTGGCTTTAGGTTCACCGGTCCATTCGACCAGCAGGTTGCGGAACGTGATGCCGTCTACGTTCATGGTCTTGATGAGGTCGCCTTTCGAGTCCTGCAAGGTCATGTTTTCGATGGTGATATGCTGCCCATTGGTCACCCGCAACCCCTCGGCTCCTTCGGTTTGCCCCCGAAACGACAGCACGGTTTTGCCCACGCCCGCCCCCCGGATGGTCACGTTCTTTTTGTCTTGCAATGACAGACTACTTGCCAGCGAGTACGTCCCGGCGGGTATCTCGACCGTTGCTCCGTCCTCGGCCAGAATCAGGTCGGTCTGAATTTTTTTTTGCGCCTCGGTCTGTGCAAGGGCAGGGCCAGTAAGCAGGAGGCCAGCTACCAGCCGCGTGAGTAAGTGTATCGATGACTTCATTGTGAATTAATCAACTGATTATCAATAGAATTTACACGCATTCCTTAAAACAAAACATCAGCAAGGTAGTCAAATTCAGGGGTTGAAACACGGTACATCAGCAAGCACCACTCCCTCCAGTTGCTACCAAAAAACCCGGCCACTTGCTCATTTTTCAGGCTATTGCTCCATTTTTTTGCGTTATTCCAGAACCAAAACGTCTTGGTAATTTTCACTAAACCTTAAACAAACTACACGCATGGGATTCCTGTATTCGATTATCATTGGCGGCATTGCCGGTTTTCTGGCCAGCCGTTTCATGGGTAGCCACAACTCCATGCTCATTAACATCATCCTCGGTATTGTGGGTGGTCTGGTGGGCGGCTTCATTGCCAAACGGCTGGGTAACGACCCCGAAAATGATGGCCTGATTATGAACCTGCTGATCTCGGTAGGTGGTGCTGTTGTGTTGATCTTTCTGGGACGGCTATTCTAACGTAAATTTGACGTATATGCAACAAAAATGCCCCAGACACGTGTCTGGGGCATTTTTGTTGCATATACGTCAGGATACTTTTTCTGTGTTTTTGGCAATCCCGATGGCATTTCAGACCGGCTGGGAGGGCAAAAGAACGCTACAGTCCCTCTCGCAGTTTCACCATAAACTGGCGGATTTCTTTGAGCTTATCCATCATGGCGGCGGTCTCATTGATCGTGCCCTGCTTCTTGCTGAGATATTCGCGGGCACCCTGGAGTTTGAAGCCCCGGTTTTCGACCAGGTCCAGAATTTCGCGCAGGTGGTCGATCTCTATTTTGGTATAGATACGGTCGCCAGAACGGTTCTTTTTGGGACTGAGGGTCGGGAATTCCTTTTCGTAATAACGCAGCCTGGAAATGTTCACGTTGAACATCTCGGCCACTTCCCGAATGCTGTAGTACCGCTTTTCACCCGTTTCCATAGTGCCGTTACGATGTGATTTCAAGGCCCTTCCAGCCCGTAAATGCCAATCTCAAGGCAAAAATAGCGTAAATTTGTGGCACCCCACCCCCAGTCCCTCCCCTCAAAAAAAGGGGAGGGACTGGGAGTGGGGTCACTTTTTTAGCACATGACTTCTTCCGAAATACGCCGCCAGTTCCTCGATTTCTTCCGCTCGAAAGGACACCTCATCGTTTCCTCGGCCCCGTTGGTTGCCAAAAACGACCCCACCCTGATGTTCAACAACTCAGGGATGGCCCAGTTTAAAGACTTCTTTTTGGGCAATGGTACACCCCCGGCCAAACGGGTAGCCGACACCCAGAAATGCCTCCGCGTGAGTGGCAAACACAACGACCTCGAAGACGTGGGGTTCGACACCTACCACCACACCATGTTCGAGATGCTGGGCAACTGGTCGTTTGGTGATTATTTCAAAAAAGAGGCCCTCGAATGGTCGTGGGAGCTGCTAACGGGCGTTTTTGGCCTGCCTAAAGACCGCATTTACGTCTCCGTTTTCCAGGGTGACAAAGCCGATGGGGTGCCGTTCGACCAGGAATCGTGGGATCTATGGAAGAGCATTATCGGGGACGACAGCCGGATTATTCTGGGCAACAAAAAGGATAATTTCTGGGAAATGGGCGAAACCGGCCCCTGCGGTCCCTGCTCCGAAATCCACATCGACCTGCGCTCTGCGGAGGAAGTTGCCAGGCAGTCGGGTAAGGAACTCGTGAACGCCGACCACCCGCAGGTGGTCGAAATCTGGAATAACGTGTTCATGCAGTTTAACCGGAAAGCTGACGGCTCTTTAGACGAACTACCCGCCCGCCACGTCGATACGGGCATGGGTTTCGAGCGACTTTGCATGGCCATTCAGGGCAAGCAAAGCAACTACGACACCGACGTGTTTTCGGGCACGATCAACCTCATCGAAGAGCTGTCGGGCCACACCTACACCGGCAAAATGGAAAAATCGGACGTGGCCATGCGCGTCATTGCCGATCACATCCGGGCCGTGTCGTTTGCCATCGGCGACGGGCTGGTGCCGAGTAACGCTAAAGCGGGCTACGTGATTCGCCGAATTCTGCGCCGCGCCATCCGGTATGGCTACTCATACCTAGGTTTCACCGAACCATTCATGACCAAACTGGTGCCGCTCCTGGCCGATCAGTTTGCCGACGTTTTCCCCGAACTCGACGCCCAGCGCGACTTTGTGGCTACCGTAATCCGGGAAGAGGAAATCGCGTTTTTGCGCACCCTCGGCACCGGATTGACCCGGCTCGATCAGATCATTACCCAACTCGGTGACACCACCATGATTCCCGGCGAAACGGTCTTTGAACTCAACGACACCTTCGGTTTCCCCGCCGACCTCACCGCGCTGATTGCCCGCGAAAAGGGGCTCCAAATCGACGGAGATGGGTTCAAGGCAGCGCTGCAACAACAAAAAACCCGTTCGCGGAAAGACGCCTCGTCATCAACCGGCGACTGGATTGAGCTAAACGCCCGCGACGGCGGACCGTTTGACAAGATCGAGTTTGTGGGTTACGATCAGAGCTTTTCGTCAGCGCAGGTTGTAAAGTACCGGCGAGTGCAGAATAAGCAGGGAACGCAGGTACAGATTGTGCTGGATACCACGCAGTTCTACGCCGAATCAGGCGGGCAAATTGGCGACACAGGGCACCTATTGGTCTACACAGACGGCACAGACAACCCAACGACTCTACCAGTGTTGGACACCCGCAAAGAGAACGACCTCGTCATTCATCTGGTAGCCGACCGGCCCGATCTGGACGACCTGTTACAGTCGGCTAATCTGGTGGATGCCCACATTGATATGCACCGCCGCGAGTTAATTGCCGACAATCACTCGGCTACGCATCTGATGCACTCGGCCCTGCGCGAGGTGCTGGGACCGCACGTAGCACAGAAGGGTTCGTATGTGGGTCCTGATGCCCTTCGGTTCGACTTTAGCCACTTCGGCAAGATGACCGACGAGGAAATTCAGCGCGTGGAAACCATCGTGAATGAGCGCATCCGGCAAAATATTCCGCTCAATGAACAGCGCAACGTACCCATCGACCAGGCCCGCTCGATGGGAGCTACGGCCCTATTCGGTGAGAAGTACGGTGATTTCGTCCGCGTAATCACCTTCGATCCCACGTATTCGGTTGAACTCTGCGGCGGCACCCACGTACCGGCTACGGGCCAAATCGGGCTGTTCAAACTCACCTCCGAAGGCTCTGTCTCAACGGGTATCCGCCGCATCGAGGCCAAAACGTCGGAAGGCGCGTTGGCCTTGCTGAACGAGCAGGAAGCCACGTTGACCCAGTTGCGCGAGTTGTTGAAGGCCCCGAAAGACCGGTCCGCCGGTGCGATGGTCAAGGCCGTGCAAACCATTCTGGATGAGCGCAATGCGTTGCAGAAAAAAGTAGAGGCACTGGAAAACGAGAAAGTGCAACAGCTTAAAAATGAGTTGCTTGGCAAGATTTTAACATCGAATGGGCATAGCGTTTTGATTGAGAAAGTAGCCGTTCCCCGCGCCGATGCCCTGAAGCAACTGGCCTACGACCTGAAGGCCAAAGTCGACAACCTGGCCCTCGTGCTGGGTGCCGACATCAACGGCAAACCGCAACTTGCCGTCATGCTGCCCGACAGCCTCATCAGCACCGGCCTCAACGCCGGGCAAGTCGTAAAAGACCTCGCCAAAAACATCAAAGGCGGCGGCGGCGGTCAGCCCTTCTTCGCCACCGCTGGCGGCACCGACCTCGCCGGGCTAGACGCCGCCCTGGCTCAGGGCCGGGCGTTGCTGGGATAACTCGATCTTGGTCAAAACGTGGTCAGGAGCGTCCTAAACGAATACAATACTGACCCAAAAAAGGACAAATAGAACAGCGCATAGCCAAAATTTTCTGATTCGTAACAGTCTCCTTTACAGACTCAAAAAGGCCTAATTCGCTCGAATTAGGCCTTTTTGAGTCTGTAGCTACCGCTGCTGGGCCAGGCATTGATTGGCAGGCTATAACTACCCACGTAATAATTCTTCCTATAACACAGAGAAACAGTAGTAAAAGCTAATTTTAAGTTCCTTTTAATTGCTGTACTCAGGCTACATCTGAGTGTTTTTTATCAAGGTTGTTAAATTTCTTACACATTTCCAATCAGCACTTAACACCTGCGTTTCATGAAACACATCCACTCAATGCTGATGTCAGTCAGCTTTTCACTGGCCTTGGTATTGGTCAGCCAACCACCTGGTCAGGCCCAGACACTGGCCCGCTCTACGAGCCTACCCAACGAGGGCAGGTTGCCGCAGGTTAAAAACGCGGCTGTTTTTGTCCCCATAAAAGGACGGGTAATCAGTCAGAGCGGCGAAGGGCTGCCGGGGGTAAGCATCGTGGTCAAAGGCACTTCGGCTGGTGCCGTTACCGACGCCAAAGGCGATTTTAGCGTTAACGTGGCCGATGCCAACACGGCTACACTGGTGTTTTCGTTTATTGGCTATGTGTCGCAGGAGGTAGGGTTGAAGGGGCAGAGCGCGCTGAACATCATGTTGCTTGAAGACGAAAAAGCGCTGAACGAAGTAGTCGTCGTGGGTTACGGTACGCAACGCAAGGAGACCATAACTGGCTCTGTAGTAGCCGTTAAGGGCGACGACCTGGTGAAATCACCCACCACCAACTTGTCGAACTCCCTGGCCGGGCGGCTGGCGGGGGTTACGGCCGTGAACCGCAGTGGCGAACCGGGGGCCGACGGATCAACGATCCGAATTCGGGGCACCAACACGCTGGGTAACAACAGCGCCCTGATCGTGGTCGACGGTATTCCTGATCGGGCGGGTGGCCTGGACCGGATCAACCCCGCCGACATTGAAACCATATCGGTGTTGAAAGATGCCTCGGCGGCCATCTACGGTTCGCGGGCGGCCAACGGGGTTATTCTGATTACCACCAAGCGGGGCAAATCGGGTAAGCCGCAGTTGGCGTATTCGTTCAATCAGGGGTTTGCGCAGCCAACGGTGGTGCCCAAACTGGCCAATGCAGCGCAGTACGCCACGATGCTCAACGATTTGGATATCTACGCGTTGCCCACGGCAGAATGGGCCACAGCCACCAAAGCGTATCAGGAAACGGGTGCCTACACCCGCCCCGATGGCAGCGTGCGCAAAGCACCGTATGCACCCGCCGATCTTACTAAATACAACGATGGATCGGACCCCTGGGGACACCCCAACACCGACTGGTATAAGTCGACGCTGAAGACCTGGTCGCCGCAGTCGCGCCATAACCTACAGCTACAGGGCGGCACCGAAGATTTCAAGTACATCGCCTCGCTGGGCTATCAGAATCAGGATGCATACTATAAGAACTCGGCAACGGGCTTCCAGCAGTATGACCTGCGGATCAACCTCGACGGCAACATCAACAAATACCTGCACGTGTCGCTGGGCATATTGGGCCGCGAAGAGTACCGCTACTACCCCACGCGCAGTGCCGGGGCCATTTTCAGGATGCAGATGCGCGGCAAGCCCAATCAGCCCGCTTTCTGGCCCGACGGCCGCCCTGGCCCCGATATTGAAAACGGCGAAAACCCGGTGGTAATCACCACCAACGCCACAGGATATGACCGCGACAAACGCGATTATGTGCAGACCAATGCCCAACTCGACTTCAAGGTGCCCGGTATAGAAGGCCTAAAATTTAGTGCCACGGCGGCCATCGATAAGCTGAATCAGAACGGTAAAGTTTGGGAGACGCCCTGGACGCTCTATGAGCGCGGCACAGGCCTGGATGCCAACGGCAACCCCAACCTGGTGGCCAGTGTGCGCGGCCCTGCCGAACCCCGCCTTACGCTGCGCAATAACACGCAGTTGAACATTCTGCTCGGTGGCATTGCCACGTACGAACATAAGTTTGGCGACCACGGCCTGACGGTGCTGGCGGGAGTAAACCGCGAAACCATTTCAGGCGATAACTTCAACGCATTCCGCCGCTACTTCATTTCGCCCTCCATCGACCAGCTCTTTGCCGGGGGTGACCTTAGCAAAGACAACGGCGGCGGGGCCTATGAGCGGGCACGTCTGAACTACTTCGGCCGGATTGCCTACAACTACAAAGACAAATACCTGGTCGAGCTGCTGGGCCGCTATGACGGCTCCGACATTTTCCCGGCGGCTACGCGCTACGGCTTCTTCCCCGGCATCATGGCTGGCTGGGTTATTTCGGAAGAAAACTTCTACAAAGGAGCCACGCCAGTGGTCAATTTCCTGAAACTGCGGGCATCGTATGGGCAGTTGGGTAATGACCAGATCTATTTTCCCGGCACCACCACCCTGGCTACGTATCAGTACCTGGGCACCTACGGCTTCAACACGTATATCATCAACGATGCGCAGCAGAAGACGCTGTCGGAGAGCCGGATTCCCAACACCAACATTACCTGGGAGGTGGCCAACAACGCCGACATCGGGCTGGAGGGGCAATTGTTTAACGGCAAGATCAGCTTCGAGTTCGACTACTTCAACAACCTGCGCACCTCGATTCTCTACCCCCGCAACGCGTCTGTTCCCAGGTCGACGGGTCTGACGCTGCCCCCGGAGAATATCGGCAAGGTGCGCAACAGCGGTTTCGACGGGCAGATCAGCTACAACGGACAGGCTGGCGGCGTGAAGTTCACCGTGGGCGTAAATGGCGGTTATGCTCAGAACAAGATCATTTTTTGGGATGAAGCCCCCGGCGCACCGGAGTGGCAGCGTACCACGGGTAAGCCCATCAACGCCTATCAGGCCTACCAGTATGACGGGGTATTTAAGGATCAGGCCGACATCGACGCCAACAAGCTCGACTATTCGGCCATCGTGAAAACGATCCGCCCCGGGGACATGAAGTACAAAGATTTTAACGGCGACAATAAAATCACGCCCGACGATCAGGTACGCGGCAACCGCACCAACCTGCCCCTGTTTCAGGGTGGCTTGAACGCACGGGCCACCTACAAAAACTTCGACATGACGATCCTGTTCCAGGGGTCGGCGGGGGCGCAGCAGTACATCAGCCTTGGGGAGTCGGGCAACATTGGCAACTATTTGCAGGAGATCTACACCGACCGCTGGACGGTAGACAACCCCAGCAGCGTACACCCGCGCATTGCCAACCGCAGTGACCAGTACTATTCGGGTAACAACACCTACTGGCTGCGCTCTTCGGACTACATCCGGCTGAAAAACATCGAAGTAGGCTACACCATTCCGGCGGCCATTGGTCGGCGGGTAGGTGTCAACAGCCTGCGTATCTACGCCAACGCGCTCAATCTGGCTACCATCGTCAACAAACTTGGCTCGTATGACCCCGAAGCCGATAACGCCACCGGGCAGTACTACCCCCAGTCGCGCATCATCAACGGTGGTCTGTCGCTCCGTTTTTAACAGAAATTCAACATGACACGAAACTTCAAACTCGTAAGTCTCACCCTCTTCCTTGCCTCGGCAACGGTGGTGAGCTGTAACGACCAATTTGTGAATACTCAGCCACTGGATCAGGTGGCGGGCAGTGCCGTCTGGACCGACGCCTCGCTGGCCGAATCCTTTGTGACGGGCATCTATGCGGGTCTGGGGCAGGGTGGTTTCAACGAACAGCAACTGGCTTCGCTGACCGACGAAACCATCTTCACGCACCCTGGGCGGGGTATTACCACCATTACCGAGTCGCGCTCGAACCCGGCCGATGCGGGCTGGATCAACGAGACCATCAACTGGAACAATATGTACCTGCGCATCCGGGCCTGTAATCTGGCACTGGATAATCTGGCCAAACCGGGCTTCACCAACACCAACAAAACGGTGGAACGGCTCACGGGCGAGATCAAGTTTTTGCGGGCCTATTATTACCAGCAACTGGTGCGCTACTACGGCGGAGTACCCATCGTTGACAAATCGTACGGCCTGGGTGAAGCCGATTATGCCGTGCCCCGCAATACGTTGGAGCAGTGCATTAGCTTCATTGTAAAAGACTGCGACGAGGCGGCGACCCTACTGACAGGCATAGCCATGCCCAAAGGTCGGGCTACCAACGCAGCGGCACTGGCCCTGAAAGCGCGAGTGCTGACCTACGCGGCCAGTGATCTCTACGATGCGCCTACGGCCAAAGCCAGGTCGGCAACCCACGCCGCCTTTGCCAACCCCGAACTGCTGGGTTACGTCAGCGGCACCCGGACCGAACGCTGGCAGCGGGCCAAAGACGCCGCCAAGGCTGTGCTTGATCTGACCACCTACGGTTCGCAGGTGAATCTGTCGGCTCCGGTAACGCCCGCCGCAGGCACCGAAAACTACATGAACATTGCCCTGGCGCGGAATGGTGGCGAAAAAGACCTCATTTTCACCCGGTCGTTTATCAATACCAAGCAGGAAGCGGGTGGTCAGATTGGCCTTTATAACGGACCAAACGGCTACCACAACTGGGCAGGCAACACGCCGATTTCACTGCTGGTGGATGACTACGAAATGATGGACGGCTCGAAGTTTAGCTGGAGTGAACCCGCC
Source organism: Cytophagales bacterium (assembly GCA_038230755.1). Lineage (GTDB taxonomy): Bacteria > Bacteroidota > Bacteroidia > Cytophagales > Spirosomataceae > Fibrella. Next base: position 12,301 of record JBBRMP010000146.1, read on the forward strand.
AAAGCCACTACGCCCTACGTCAACCGCGACCCCCGTTTATACGGCAGCATTCTCTACGACGGCTCGACCTGGAAACCCCGCACCGCCGACGTAGCCGCCAAAGACCCCGTTAACCAGATTCAGACGGGGCAGTATGAGGTGACAGGCGCCGGTGGCACCGTGTCGGTAGCTGGTCTGGATACCCGCAAGAGCACCGTGGAAGACTGGAATGGCAGCTACACGGGCTACTATATGCGCAAGTTTACCGACCCGAACCCGGCCATTGTGGACCAAAATACTTACCAGCAGGTTCCCTGGCCATTTTTGCGGTATACCGAAGCCATGTTCAACTACGCCGAGGCGTGCATTGAACTAGGGCAGGATGCTGAAGCCAAAACGTGGCTGAACAAGATCCGTTTCCGGGCCGGTATGCCCGCCCTAACCGAAACGGGTGCCGCCCTGCGCGACCGCTACCGCAACGAACGGCGCGTAGAGATGGTGTTTGAAGAGCAGCGTTACCACGATGCCCGCCGCTGGATGATTGCCTCAGCCACGCTGGGTCGCAAAGCCAACACCATCAGCGTTACAGGCAAATTGAAGCCGGGCAAAACGGTGTCGCTCTACCGCTACGACCCCACGAGTTATGACTACACGTATCGGGTGGTCGAGATTGACCCCGGCAAAGAGAATCGCGCCTGGCTCGATAAGATGTATTACCTGCCCATCAGCCGCGACGAGATCAACCGCAACGCCAAGCTGATTCAGAATCCGGGCTATTAAGTGCCGTTCCAACGGCTAAACACAAAAAGCGATCTTCATTCAGAAGGTCGCTTTTTGTTTGTCTGACCAATATGGTCGGCATTACAACGAAGTAGCTGTTGGTGTTCGTCGGGTGCATGATGTAGGTAAAACCCGCCTACTTCGCGGCCACGCGCCAGATACGGTTGCCCGAATCGTCAGCCACGAGCAGCGATCCGTCGGGTAGTATGGCCGTACCAACGGGACGACCGTAGACATCGTTATCGCCAGTTTTAGCAGTGAATCCGGTCAGGAAATCTTCGGGCTTGCCGGGTTTTCCGTTGGTGAAGGGTACGAAAACGACCTTATAACCAGCCAGTTGTGAGCGGTTCCAACTACCGTGCTGTCCAATGAACGCGCCATTTTGGTAGTAGCCAGGAAATGGTTTGCCACTCGTTTTAGGGTCGTAAAAAGCCAGGCCCAGCGAGGCCGTATGCGCGCCCAGCGGTACGTCGGGAATGATGGCTTTAGCTACGGATGATGGGCTTTCTCCGGCACGGCGGGGGTCTTCGTTCTGGCCGTAATAGCTGTAGGGCCAACCGTAGAATCCACCTTCTTTCACGCTCGTCAAATAGTCAGGCACCAGCCCATCGCCGAGTTCATCGCGCTCATTCACAGCAGTATAGAGCGTCTTGGTGCCGGGTAGCCACGCCATACCCACGGGGTTGCGCAGGCCACTGGCGAATATTCGTTCACCCGTGCCGTCAGGGTTGATTTCCAGGATATTAGCCCGGCGTGTTTCGTGTTCAATGCCGTGTTCGGCCACGTTGCTCCCCGACCCGACCGAGACGTAAATCTTTTTGCCGTCGGGGCTGGCCAGCAGGTTGCGGGTCCAGTGGTTGTTGTAGCCCCCAGCGGGCAGATGCAACAAGGTATCGGGTTTGGCAGCCAGTTTGGTATCACCCGTTTTGTAGGGAAAACGGAGCAACGCATCGGTATCGCCCACGTAGACATAGTTGCCCAGAACGAGCATACCAAACGGTTGATTGAGCTTGTCGACCAGCACCGTGCGCAGGTCGGGCTTGCCATCGTTATTGGTATCGCGGAGGAGGGTGATGCGGTTGGCACTGGCATCGAACCGTTGCGAACCTGCCTGCCCGATGACCGATGTTACGGCTTTGGCCACGCCGGTTTTCTCGGTGTTGGCTTCGGAAATAAGCACGTCGCCGTTGGGAGCCACGTAGGCCCAGCGGGGGTTAACGAGGTCGCGGGCGTATTCGCTGACCACAAAACCAGCCGGGGCCGTGGGCGTTTGTCCTTCCGGCCAACCCACTACCTTACTGAATTTCACCGCCGATTTGGTGCTATACGGCGCGGGCAAATTGAGTTCACCCACGGCAGTTTGCACCGTAACGGGGTAGTTATTAGTACTCTTCTTCTGCAAACAGTTCAGCAGCGAAAAGACGCACAGACCCAGCAGGGCTATTTTTTGGATGTTCATACGCACTATGTTTGCTGTTCACTATAAAACGAGTTACCGCGCCTTTAGTTAACATCAATGGTTCGTCAACTTTTAGGGGTATGAAAAAGGCGTGTTAGTTTTGGGTATCTGACATCCAAACCAAACCACGCCTTTATGCAAAGACCAGCCCTGCTGGCTACAATAGTAGCCAATCTGCCCGATTTGACAAAGCCC
>JBBRMP010000147.1:0-14684 GCA_038230755.1 Cytophagales bacterium
CACCCAACAAGTTAAAGTACGCAAGAGCGCTTAATATCAACACGCTGATTAGCAGTAAGATGATATTAAACCTAGCCGTTCGTCTTGTACCTTTGAGTAGTTAGCGTATACGTCACCGACGCGCTGACAAGAATACACATTTAGGACGGTTTATCCAATACGATGGCAACAAAAATCGCCGTGCTGAAAGCTGAATTGATTATACGGTCGTGGGACATTGACGGCTTTCCCAACTACTTTTTTGGGCACGATAAGAAGCTGTACCGTTTCGACACGCGTGGGCAAGTGAAAACAAACAAGCGGGTGGTTATTGGCACGACGCAGGGCTACATTCTGAAAAGAAAGTTCTATAGCTTGTTGCAACTGCGCCCAATGTTGCGGCGGCATAATGGTGACAATACAGAGTCAATTCCCTGACGGTTTTTGCACAGCGTTGAGGATGGCTACCAGGGTTTGCTGAAAACCATCAAGGCGCGCATTTATCGCAGCCTGACCAGCTTCTAGTGCAGCCTGTCCGGTTATCAGTTTAGCGAGTTGCTCACTGTGTTCTGCTTGCTTGCGAAGCAGAAAGGCTATATCATCACTTTGTTGGGTGGTGGTTTCAATCAGGGTGACAATACCCGTGTTGGCGCGCCGAAGTTGAGCAGTGTGCAGATCAAGTTGGGCAGCGAATTCACCAATTATAGGTTCGAGTTGGTCGAGACGTTTGTCAGGGGTCATTGTAATGGTGTTTGTTCAAAGATATACACGTTCACTCTAAAATTACAAATCGTCGAGTGGGGATTTGAGGGTACTGATTTTGTCGGCTGTTACGTGGGTGTAGCGCATGGTGGTCAGGATGCTTTCGTGGCCCAGTAGCTGCTGAATGTAGCGTATATCGGTGCCAGCCTCTAATAAATGGGTAGCGAAACTGTGGCGCAGGGTATGGATGCCGCCTCGTTTGTTGATGCCCGCAAACCGGACGGTGTCGCTGTATACCTGTTGAATGGTCCGGTTGGCCATCGGTTCGGTTTTTTCCGCCTCCTCGAATAGATAGGTTTGCGTTTTGTAACGCGTCTGGTACTCATTAATGGCAGTTTCGAGCTTGTCGGTGAGCATGACGATGCGGTCTTTTTTGCCTTTGCCACCCCGGATAGTGATAAGCCGTCGCGCGTAGTCGAGGTCGGTGAGGCGGAGGAAAGACACTTCACTCAGGCGCAGGCCGGTGGCATACACCAGTTTGAATAGGGTTCTGTATTTCAGGCTGGTGGTGGCAGCGAAGATGGCCTGCACCTCGGCGATGCTGTAGACGGTGGGTAACCGGGTGGGTTGCCTGGGGTATTCGATGTCGTAATAGGTTTTGTCGCGCTCCAGTACTTTCTCTTGATAAAACTTCCATGCATTTACGTGTACGTTGATCGTGGACGCACTGAGGCGTTTTTTCTGGATCAGGAAGAGCAGGTAGCGTTGGAAAGCCGGTTTGTCCAGTTCGTCCAGTGGCCTGGGCTGGGCGTAGCGGATGAGGGTAATTAGGGCCTGTTTGTAGTTTTTGAGGGTTTTGTAACTGTAGTTCAGCCGGATCAGCGTGTTGCAAACGGCCACAATAACGGGATGACAGTCAAATTCCCGTACGGGTGGAGCATACCGGAACGGCTTGGGTTTCGGGATCGGTACGTGAGCCGGGGGCCATGCGGGGTTGGTAGCCTGCTCCAGTTCGGCTGGGGTGGCGGCGGGTTTGTACAGGCGCACCACGGCCTCGTCAAAGCGGCAGTAGTCCTTGCCGAAAAGCTGACCCAGTTGCACTACGCTGTCGCGGGTATTGGGTACGGTCCAGCATCTTCGCGAATAGCTCCAGCGGCGGCCTGGCACCTGACCAATGAGGTCGTTGCTCAGGTAATCGGTTGGAAACGATACGGCGAGCAGGGAGGTATTTTTGGTGTCGATCTGAACGGTAATCATCTCTGTCGTGGCCTGTTGTCCATTCGCTTAGTGTGCCACCAGCCAGTTTTCGCCGACGCCGACGCCGGTTTCTATTTGGACGGCCATGGGGATGGCGGTTTTACGCAACAGCAAAACCAGATAAAGCCCGGATTGAGTCAGGGAGGAAGCCAATGACAATGTCTGAAGCTGGTATACCTTCTTCGGCCAGATCATCGGTTACCAGAAGGTCGGTGTTATTGGCCAAAATCCAGATTTTTCCAGACGGTTTTATCTGGAAATGGAACACAACTTTGTATTGATACTGCCCCTCATACCAACCGGTTCTCACTACCTGATAATGATGATGAACTGAGTCAGTCACCAATGCATATTCCGTGTCTACAATGTTTTTACGACGATCCACAAAGGCTTCCAGCCACCGTGTGATGATGCCTTCGTAGCGTTCTATCTGATTATCCATTGTTCAATCGTTTTAGACTCTATATCGAATATAACAAGATTCAGGCTGAACTTGTCAAGAATGAGTTGCGTAGCGGCTTCTCTAAAGAATGCGTTGTACACGGTCGAGCTGACTGCCAGAAAAAGTACTCTGTCAGGCTCCTGAATAGCCATAAACGTGTGGTAATTCAGGTATTGACCCAACACAGCATGAAACTCATAGGCTAGTGATGGTGAGACAAAGCTTTTGACCTCAACGGCAATTTTCTGAGTACCACGTTCAGCCGCAAAGAGTTGTTCCGCACCTAAGTCAACTTCATAATCACGACCCATCGCCCGAATCGGGTAGGGATCATGCGTGATTTGCCAACCATCAAATTCAAGGGCCTCACGTACAATGGCATGAAAAAGATCCCTTGCCATGTCAGTGTGCCACCAGCCAGTTTTCGCCGAAGCCGACACCGGTTTCCATTTGGACGGCCATCGGGATGGCGGTTTTCATGATCCGGTCTACGTTTTCTTTCAGGAAATCCATTTCTGATTTGTGGGCGTCGAACACGAGTTCGTCATGCACGGTCAGGATCATTTTCGACTTGAGGCTTTCGCGGCTCATAAACGCGTGGATGTTGATCATCGCAATCTTGAGCATGTCGGCGGCGCTGCCCTGAATGGGGGCGTTCACGGCGTTGCGCTCGGCAAACATCCGGTCGGTGATGTTGCGCGAATTGATGTCGCGGAGGTAGCGGCGGCGACCTAGAATCGTTTCGGCGTAGCCACAGCCACGGGCTTTTTCGATGCTTTGGTCCATGTAGGCTTTCACCGCCGAAAACTCCTGGAAATACTCGTCGATGATCTGCCCCGCTTCCTTGCGCGAAATTTTCAGCCGCTGCGATAGTCCGAAGGCTGAAATGCCGTAGATGATGCCAAAATTGATGGTCTTGGCCTTCCGGCGCATCTCGCTCGTCACGTCGGCAATGCCCACGTGGAAGACTTTGCTGGCCGTTTGGGTGTGAATGTCGATGCCGTTGTTGAACGCCTCCAGCATGGTTTGGTCGCCGCTGAAGGCCGCCATAATCCGCAATTCGATCTGCGAATAGTCGGCCGACATGATCAGAAACTCGTCGGAGCGGGGCACAAAGGCTTTCCTGATTTCCTGCCCGCGCGGGGTACGTATCGGGATGTTTTGCAGGTTCGGGTTGGTCGATGACAGTCGCCCGGTTGAGGCCACGGCCTGGTTAAACGAGGTATGCACCCGGCCCGTGCGCGGCGAAATCAGCAGCGGTAGCGCATCGACGTAGGTGTTTTTGAGCTTGATCAACTCGCGGTAATCCAGGATTTTACCAATGATCGGGTTCTCGGCTTCCAGTCTCGACAGCACCTCTTCGCCGGTGGCGTACTGGCCCGTTTTGGTCTTTTTGGCGTTCTTGTCGAGGTTCAGCCGGTCGAACAAAATTTCGCCGAGTTGCTTGGGTGAACCGATATTGAACTCGCTGCCCGCAATCTCGTAAATGGCCTGCTGCACCTGCCGCATGTCGATTTCCAGCGTGGTCGATAGTTCGGATAAGGCGTTGGTATCTAGCGTAATGCCCTCCAGTTCAAGGTCGGCCAGCACCTGCACCAGCGGCATTTCTACTTTATCGAACAGCTTGTTTAGCTCGTCTTTGTTGAGCATCGGCGCGAAGGTGTCGCGGAGTTGCAGGGTCACGTCGGCATCTTCAGCGGCGTAGTCCACCACCCGCTGAATATCCACCTCGCGCATGGTCAGTTGGCCTTTCCCCTTCTTCCCAATCAGCGTCTCGATAGACACCGGGTTATAATTCAGGTAGATGCTGGCCATCGCGTCCATGTTGTGGCGTTGTTCCGGCTCGATGAGGTAGTGCGCAATCATGGTGTCGAACAGTGGACCCTTCACCACCACGCCGTACTTTTTCAGCATCAGCAGGTCATACTTCAGGTTCTGGCCCACCTTCTCGATGGCTTCGTTCCCAAAAAATGGCTTGAACTGATCCACCACGGCCTGCGCCTCTGCCCGGTCGGCGGGGACGGGCACGTAGAACGCTTCGCCCGCTTTGTAGGAGAAGGACAGACCCACCAGATCAGCCTCGACGGGGTCAAGGGCGGTGGTTTCCGAGTCGAAACAGACGCGGGTTTGCTCGTTGAGGTAGCCCACCAGACTGTCGCGCAGTTCGGTCGTATCCACCAGCCGGTAGTCGTGCAAAACGGAGTTGATATCCTTGCGCCGTTCCGTCGAATAAGCCGTGTCGATCTCGTATTCGTGCCGGTCCGACGGGTCGGAATCGTCGCCCCATGTAGCCACGCGTTCAGCTCTGGGCGCGTCTTCTACAGCGGCGGTATCGGTAAGCATCGTGGGCGTTTCGGCGTCGCCAGCCGCCACGGGCACCGTTACGGGGGTTTTCTTCGCCCGCGTTTTCTTTACGGGTTCAACCGACGCCGGAGCGGGTTCGTCGCCAAACAGAAACGGCAGATCATCGGCCCCACTCGGATTACTGGCCCCCCAGCCGACCCGTCGGACCGCCCCGAAGGGGGAGCTATCTGGCATCGGCATAAACGCTGGTGCATCAAACAGCCCCATTTGCCCATTTGCTGGTTTAGCCGCAGCCGAAGTTCCCCCTTCGGGGGTTAGGGGGCTACCCAGCAGCCGGGTTTTCATTTGCCGGAATTCCAGTTCATCCAGCAACGCGGCCAGCCGTGGTTTGTCGTATTCCGACAGTTTCAGGGCTTCTTCGTCAAATGGCACGGGCACCTCCAGATGGATCGTCGCCAGTTCTTTCGACATAATGCCCTGCTGCCCGTACTGGACCACATTCTCTTTCAGTTTACCCTTTAGTTGGTCGGCGTTGGCAATCAGGTTTTCAATGCTACCATAGTCGGCGATGAGTTTCTGGGCCGTTTTTTCGCCAATGCCGGGGATGCCGGGGATGTTATCGACCGAATCGCCGACCAGTCCAAGCATGTCGATCACCTGACTCACGCTTTCGATGCCCCAGCGGTCGCAGATTTCTTTGGTGCCCAGCTTCTCGGCGGGTTTGCCCATAAACGCGGGCTTGTAAATATGTATGCAGTCGTTGACAAGCTGCCCGTAATCTTTGTCGGGCGTCATCATGAATACCTCGAAGTTACCCGCTTCGTAAGCTTTGTGGGCCAGGGTACCAATGATATCGTCGGCCTCGAAGCCTTCCTTAATCAACATCGGCATATTCATGGCTTCCACGATCTGCTTGATGTAGGGAATGGCCACCGAAATGTCTTCGGGTTGCGACTGCCGGGTGGCCTTATACATCGGAAACTGCTCGTGCCGGAACGTCTTCTTGGGATGGTCGAAGGCCACGCCCATGTGGGTGGGTTTTTCCTTTTGCAACACCTCCAGCAGCGAGTTCATGAAGCCGAAAACGGCGGAGGTGTTGACCCCTTTCGAGGAGATACGCGGGTTTTTGTTGAACGCAAAGTGGGCGCGGTAAATCAACGCCATCGCGTCGAGCAAAAACAGTTTCTTTTCGGGTTTGGCCATTATAAAATGGGTTGTTGCGTAGATACCGGCAGTCTAACGGCGTGGGGCGCATAGCCCGATTCTCTCCGTTTGTACAGAAACAAAACGGAGCAGATCGGGTTATGCACCCCACCCCGTCAGACTGCCACAAATGACGGCAAAAATAGAACAGGCCCTACCTGCTTTTGATTCCGATTTTCACGCTGCTGAACCCGTAAAAAAGCCCCGCCCGACCCGTAAGACGCGAAAGGCGTTCAAACAGATCGGGCGGGGCTCGTACCAGAAAATGAGTTATAAGGCTGTTCAGGCGGGGGGCAGCAGCAGGCGGTCAATTACGTGGACGACGCCCGTGGTGGTCAGTATGTTAGGTGTAATCACTTTGGAGGCACGCGTAGTGGTGCCCGTGATGTTGCCCGTACCGGTTACCGTTACACCCGTTGCCGAAACACCCACTTTGAGCGTAGCACCCGTCAGTAAGGTGGGTGCCGACTGACCGTCGGTCAGGTTGGTAGAAAACACCGTGGCGGGCACGATATGGTACTGCAAAATGCGCGTGAGCTGAGCCGGTGTGAGCGAGTTGATGGTAGCCGCCGTGATGCTCTCAGCCGCAAAGGCGGCATCGGTGGGGGCAAAGATGGTAACACCTGTGGTTGAGGCCAGTGATGTGGCCAGGCCCGCCCGTAAAACGGCCTGAGTGAGCAGGGTAAAGCTGGGGGCACTGGGCGACGTGGTGACAAGGTCAACCACGCTACCCGCTGGGGGCATCAGGACACCGTTGATAACGTGAATGACTCCATTGTCGGCAGCCACATCAGCCGTGATGACTTTCTTGCCGTTGACCGAAACGCCGTTGGCATCTTTGGTGATGAACACCCTGCCGTTGGTGGCCAGCAGCGTTTGCTGCGGCGTGTTGGCCGCCGTTGGTATGGCACTGGCCGGTACTTTACTACCCAAAACGTGATACTGCAAAATGCTGGTCAGCAGGGCTACTGGCACGGCATTGATGGCGGCTACGTCGGCAAATCCCGACGCTTTGAATGCGGCATCGTTGGGGGCAAAAACGGTTAGTGAACCCGTCTTCAGTGCATCGGCCAGACCAGCCCGGACGACGGCGGCTTTCAGCAGGGTAAAATCGGGACTAGTGCCGACAATGTCAGTGATGGTTTTGGGGGTGACCACCACGGGATCATCCTTTTTGCAGGATGACGTAAATAATGTGGTCAGCAACAAGAGGCTGCCAGCCAACAACGAGTGTTTTGATGACAAGAAACGCATAGTATTGGTTGAATTAGTGAATGAAAACTAGTTAAGTATTAATGGTGCATACTAAACGTAGGTGTTTGGATTTTGTTGAAGTTATTGAGTAAATAGCTAAACAAAACCTATTTAAACGGGTTTAAATAAACATTTATTGATTAAGCGGTCATAAAAATTAGCCATAAAATTGGCTAACCATAGAGGACTCCAGGGACCTAAAACGGTTGGAGAGTGACCCTAAAAAATCCCAAAAGTAGTGCTCAACAAACAAGGGTGGTCAAACCAGCAAAGTTCGTTGCTGGTTTGACCACCCTTGTTTGTTAAGTGGCAAATAGGTACTGTACTATGCTTTCTGGTACGACGCTTTTAGGGTCACAATTTCGCCGCCCCGGTACGAGCCATCGTTGATTTTTTTGACCAGCACTTCCAGTTGCTGATGCGCCCAATCGGGGATGTACTTGTCGGGCGTGTCGATGAACACGCGGGGGTAATTATACAGTTCGCGGCCCAGCCCGAACTGAACGGCGCACCGTTTCATGGCGTCGGAAATACCGCCTTTCACCGGCTCGATCTCGGTGCGGCTTGCCCCGTCCATTTTCGAGAGAATCGTGGCGGCTTTGCCGTCTTCGCCGGGAATGGTAATGGTGATTTTGCAGAAGAACCCGCCCTGTATCTCGGAGATTTCGTTCTGCCACCCATGCCACCCAAACTGCTTATCGAACCGGTCCATCACGCAGCGATTGGTGATGTAGGGCACCACCGCCAGTTTGCCGGTTTTGGTCTGCATCTGCACCCGCCATTCCATCTCGTCAGGCTGGATGGGCAGGGTCAATTTGTCAAGTTTATTTGCTGTTTGTTCCATGCTTAAATATAGTGAAAAAGAGGCTATTCCACAATCACTTCATCCATGGCCAGGGCGGCGGGTTTGCCACTAAAGCGCTCCAGGCCGGGGCCTTCGGGAATGATGCCATAGTTTTTTACCGTGACGCGGATGAAGCGGGCGCGGGCGGTCTTGAAATCGGCCACCACGGCCACAATGCGCCACGGACCTTCCAGCGGCTCGTTGATAGGTTGGGCAATAGCTTCTTTAAACGAGTCGCCCTCTTTCGACAGGGCTACTTCGACGGATTTTGGGGGGAGCACGCCATAGGGCACTTTCTTCATAAACGTGGCCGACACCCTCGTCACGGCCTTTATTTCGCCCAGATCAATCGTCAGTTCCAGATCGTTGCCTGCCCCGGCCTGCACCCACGGGCGGTCGTCGCGGGGCGAGGCGGCCACCTGCCCGTCAGTAAGTTTTTTGCGCTGATCGTCAGAGGCTTCGGCGGTCCTGGTGGCGTAGGTGTAGGGCTTGCCTTTGGCGCGGTGAATGTAGAACGTCTCCGAAAACGCCTTGTCTGAACCGGGCACCGTGATGGCGCGGATGGTGGTGGTTTTGGTCAGCGAAATCGGGGCTACGTATTCCGTGGCCGCCGTGGTGGCGGGTTTACCATTCGTGGTGAAATAGATTTTGCTGTCGGAATCGAGTTTGCTCAGCCGCACCTGCAACTGTCGGGGTGCCGAACCACCTTCGCCCGAAAACTGCGTCTCAGCCCGCACGTCGAGGAGGCGTTTGGCGTAGTTGATGTTTAGTTTATCCAACCGTTTCAGGTGCGTTTTCAGGCGGGCGGCAAAGTCCTCGAAATTGCGTGGTCCGGCATGAGCCGCCAGACGGGGCATCCAGCCCACCTCGGCCAGCGCCGCCACACGGGGAAAAATCATGTACTCGGCTTGCGCGGCGGTGGGGACGTATTCGGTCCAGAGGTTGGCCTGCAACCCCGTAATGTAGCCCTGCTCGGCGGGGGTAAGTTCGTCGGGTACAGGCTCATAACCATACACTTTTTCGATGGGCAGATACCCGCCAATGGCCAGCGGCTCGGTGGTGGGGTCGGCCTGATACTTGTCGATGTAACAGAATGCACCGGGGGTCATCACCACGTTATGTTTTTGTTTGGCCGCTTCGATACCGCCATGGATGCCCCGCCAGCTCATGACGGTGGCGTTAGGGGCGAGGCCACCCTCCAGAATTTCGTCCCACCCAATAATGGCCCGTCCCTTGCTGCTCACGAATGTCGAGATGCGCCGGATGAAGTAGCTCTGCAACTCGTTTTCATCGGTCAGCTTTTGCTTCTTGATCAACTCCTGACAAAACGCGCTCTTCTTCCAGGCGTCTTTGGGGCATTCGTCGCCGCCGATGTGGATATATTTTCCGGGGAAAAGGGCCATTACCTCGGTCAGCACGTCCTGCAAGAACCCGAACGTCTTGTCGGTGGGGCAAAATACGTCGGAGAAAACACCCCATTTCGTGGCCACGGCATAGGCTTTGGTGGGTTCGCAGCCCAGTTCGGGGTAGGCCGTGAGGGCGGCAAGGGCGTGGCCGGGCAGCTCGATTTCGGGGATGATGGTCACGTGCCGGGCGGCGGCGTAGCGCACCACATCCTTGATTTGGGCCTGCGTGTAGAACCCATCCACGGGTTTGCCGTCGTATTGCTGCGGGTAATTTTCGCCGTAATGCCCAATCAATGTTTCGGTCCGTTTCGCCCCAATCTGCGTCAGTTTGGGGTATTTTTTGATCTCGATGCGCCAGCCCTGATCGTCGGTGAGGTGCCAGTGGAAGGTGTTCATTTTGTGCAGCGCCAGCCCGTCGATGGTCTTTTTGACGAACGCTACGGGCATAAAATGGCGGCATACGTCGAGCATGAGGCCCCGGTAAGCGAACCGGGGCCGGTCCAGAATAGCGCAGGCAGGCATCGACCAGTTGGCCTGTGGCGCGGCGGTGGTGCCATACACGTCGGTAGGCAGCAGTTGTAGCAGCGTCTGGACGGCGTAGAAATAGCCCTTGGGCGTTTCGGCTTCCACCCGCACCCCGTCGGGGGTCACGCGCAGGGTGTACCCTTCTGGTCCGCACTTACCGCCGGTATGTTTGTTGAACACGATGGCCTTCGTTTTCAGCAATGCCGGGGTTGCAGTGGCCACGCTGACGGGCAGTCCAATAGTCGTTTTTAGCTGACTCACAAGCAGTTGCGCCGCCGCTGTTTGTGCTGGGTCTTTGCCCGTAGTCAGAATTTTGGTGGTACCCGTAATCACAAACCGCCCGGCTCCGCCTGAAAATTTGGCGGGAAACGGGATGAGGTTGTATTCGTTTTCCGCGCTTTGCGCGAAGGTGGTGGAGAGGGAAAGGAGAAGCAGGTAAAAGGTGTGGCGCATGGAAGGTGAGGTATTAATGTCTAAAGTTTGAGGTTCAATGTTGCCGCTCCGCGTGTGGGCGAGCGCGAAGCTACTCGCGCCTCAGCAATCACCTCCCCCCACCATCTCCGCCACCAGCCGCCCCGTTTGCATGGCGGCGTTAAGGGAGGGATACGCGGTTTGGTCGCCGCATTGGTAGAGGCCGTTGCCGAGGTGTAGCGGTTGGTGGATGGCATCGGGGCCATAGGTGGGCAGGGCCTGCGGAATGTGGTCGGTGCGGAGGCGCTGCCATTCCCGGACCGACTCGCCAAACCAGCCCGTTAGCTCCGTGCGGATTTGGGCGGTCAGCGCCTTCTCATCAACGTGCGTCAGGCCCTGCGTACTCACCGAAATCAGGAGCTGGTCGGTGGGGGCGTAGGCGGGCGCAACATCGCTGATGACGGTCAGGTTATGCACGGCAGACGATCGCTTTGTGTTGAGCATCAATAACTTATCGGCTTTCAGGCTGTCGGGGCGGGTACTGGCCGGAGCCGAAAAATAAGTGCAGGTAGTGTGGTTAAACGCCTCTTCGGTAGGAGCGGGGCGACCCAGCAGCCGCGCCGACGAGGCCGCATCGACGGCCAGCACCACGGCCTCGCCCGTCAGGGTTTCGCCGGTGGTCAGCGTGACTGTTTTGCCCGAAACCGAGGCTACGGAAGTGTTCAGGCGGAGGCTCGTTTCGGGTAGGGCATGGGCTAGCTGGGCGGGTATTTCGCCAATGCCAAGAGCCGGAATAGCCGCGTCGCCGAGGAAGAAATTCTTGAAGCAAAACTGGAAAAAATTGCTCGACGTGTTCAGGTCATCTTCCAGAAAAACGCCCCCGAAAAAAGGCCGAAAAAACCGGTCGATGATCTGCTCGGAAAAGCCTATTTCACGTAAATACAGTAGTGTGGTCGTGGCGGGCTGGTCGAACATATCGTGCGTCGAAAGGCCCTGCACCTGCCGAATCAGGTTCACAATCCGAATCTTGTCGGGCAACGTACCGATGGCCGAGAACAGTGTTTCAACTACGCTGAACGGTTCCTGGAACGGGTTCAGCAGCCGCATCCAATGGTCTTCATTGCCCGCTTCGTCGTGGTGTATTCGTGCACCCGACCGAAATAATTTCAGGTCTAACGCGCTGTAATTCAGCAGTTGACGGGCTTCGGGGTAGGCCGTGAGCAGGATCTGAAACCCCCGGTCGAGGCGAAAACCGCTCACAAGGTCGGTGCGGACGCGGCCACCCACGGCATCGGCAGCATCGAGGAGGAGTACGGCGCGGCTTTGTCGGGTTAGGTAGTTGGCGCAGGTGAGACCTGCCATGCCGGCGCCAACAATGAGAATGGGCATAGGGTGGATACGGCTAGTTCGGGAGGACAAAAAAAGGCCCTGCCGGGAGCAAAAGCAAATGACGATGTGTTCTGGTATTATTCACAGATAAATTGCATTTAGTTAAGTTAACAAAAAAATAACATGCTGTTTTACAACAACTTACATTTTTCCATTTGACAATTATTCCCAGAAAGGGCTACTTTAGGGCTACGTTACGCCAATTCGACATGCGTGTGCTTTTGCTCGACAACTTCGACTCGTTCACCTACACCCTGGCAGACTACCTGCAACAGGCGGGGGCCGAGTGTGTGGTACATCGTAGCAATCTACCCTTGGCAACGATCACCGCCACGCCCTACGATGCCGTGGTGCTGTCGCCGGGGCCGGGCGTGCCTGCTTCGGCGGGGTGTTTGCTCGGCGTGGTCGATTATTACCACAACCGGTTGCCCATGCTGGGGGTTTGCTTAGGGCAGCAGGCTATCGGGACTTATTTTGGGGCCACGTTGCAAAAGAGCCATCGACCCATGCACGGCAAAGTATCCACCATCCGCGTCGACACGACCGATCCCTTGTTTCAGCACGTACCGGACCGTATTCGGGTAACGCGTTACCATTCGTTGACGTTAGCCAAATTGCCGACCATGCTGACGACCCTGGCCACCACCGAACCCACAAATGCAACCGACGAGGCAACTACGGTTGGTGTAACGTCGGTTGCCGCAACGTCGGTTGGCGGCGAGATCATGGCGATCCGGCACCGGAGCCTGCCAATCTGGGGCGTTCAGTTTCACCCCGAAGCCGTATTGACCCAATCTGGACTGACTATTTTACGCAATTTTATTACCGCAAACCAACCCACACGATGAACTATACCGTACACCAGGAAGGCGAGTTCCGCTATGTCGACAAGGGGCGGGGCGAGGTGCTGTTGTTGCTCCACGGCCTCTTTGGTGCCCTTAGCAACTGGGACGATGTGATCGACACGTTCAGCAAACAGTATCGGGTGGTTATCCCCATCCTGCCCATCTACGACATGCCCGTGCGTGAGGCGGGCCTCGACGGGCTGGTGGCGTTTGTGGAGCGGTTTGTGGCCTTTCGGGAGCTAAATGAGCTAACCCTGCTGGGTAATTCGCTGGGGGGGCACGTGGGGTTACTCTACACCTTCCGGCACCCCGATATGGTGAAGCGGCTGGTGCTGACGGGTAGTTCGGGCCTGTTTGAAAACGGCATGGGCGGGTCATTCCCCAAGCGCGGCTCCTACGATTTTGTGGCCGAACGCGTAGCCTATACCTTCTACGACCCCATTGTGGCTACTAAAGAACTCATCGACGAGGTGTTTGACGTCACGAGCAGCATTCCTAAGTGCATGAACATCGTGCAGATTGCCAAGTCGGCGCAGCGGACCAACGTGGCCAAAGAGTTGCATCAGATTACGGTGCCTACGCTGCTGGTCTGGGGCCTGAACGACACCATTACGCCGCCGCACGTGGCCCACGAATTTGACCGGCTCATTGCCGATACCGAATTATTTTTCATCGACAAATGCTGCCATGCCCCCATGATGGAAAATCCGGCCCGGTTCAACGCATTGTTGACCGACTGGCTGGCTCGTCATCCGCTGCTAGTAGAGGCGTAGACTAGTTTTAAAAAACTATCGAAAAATCTTCTTAGTTTTCATCGTTATCACTCGACTGCCAGAACCTATGACCGCTGCTGAACTGATTGACCCCATGATTCCTGCCCTCAAACCGGGCGATTCCGTTGCCGACGCGCTGGAATGGATGCAGGAACACCGCCTGTCGCAGTTGGTCATTGCCGACGCAGGTATCTACGTCGGCATCGTGAGCGAAGACCTACTGCTCGATTTATCGGACGACGAACAGCCCATCAGCGACGTGATGCGGCTGGCCGAAACGGTAATGGCCCGCGAAAATCAGCACCTGCTGGAATTGATTCCAATGGTGACTGAACATCGCCTCGACGTGCTGGCCATTGTGGGCGAAGGCAACGAACTGCTCGGCTGCGTCAGCACCACCGAACTCCTGCGGCAGTTTGCCCGCGAGCTAGGTATGCTCGAAAGTGGGGCCATCATTGTGCTGGCACTGGACGAACACGATTATTCGATGTCGGAAATAAGCCGTTTAGTGGAATCGAACAACGCCAAAATCATCAGCAGTTATTACAGCAGTGCCGCCATTGGTATGGCTGATCGGTCGCGGCTGACGCTGAAACTGAACCGCCGCGACATTACTCCGCTGGTGTCAACGCTGGAGCGGTTTGGCTACACCATTGAATCGGCTTTCGCCAACGTACCCATCGAAAGCGTGGACCAGGAACGGTACGACGCCCTGATGCGGTATTTAAATACGTAAAGGCGACTTTCCCCCATGAAAATTGCCATTCACGGACGTACGCTGCCTGAGTCGGCGCGGCCCTTTGTTCAGTCGATGTTCGATACGCTGGTGGCCCGCGGGGTAGACGTTCAGCTTTCGGAAATGTACCGCCGTGCACTCGATGAGGTGGGCGTCACCCACAACAGCCACGGTACATACACTACGCCTAAAGAGCTCTTCGACGCTGATTTTGCGTTTAGCCTGGGCGGAGACGGCACCCTGCTCGACGTGGTGTCGCAGGTGGGTGAGCGCGAAATTCCCATTGTCGGTATCAATATTGGTCGGCTGGGTTTTCTGGCCACGGTGTCGCCGGGGGGGATTCAGTTCATGCTCCACGCCCTAATGCACCAGAAATTTACCATCGACGAACGGTCATTGGTGAGTGTGCAGACCGACGCTGATATTTTTGAGGGCATCCCCTTCGGGCTGAATGATTTCACCATCACCCGCACCCAGAGTTCGTCTATGATTACGGTGCATACCTACCTCGACGGTGAATTCCTGAATTCATACTGGGCCGACGGTATCATTATTTGTACGCCGTCCGGCTCTACGGGCTATTCGCTCAGTTGTGGCGGACCGGTGCTGCTGCC
>JBBRMP010000148.1:0-14507 GCA_038230755.1 Cytophagales bacterium
ACGTTTGCCAATACCGTAGTGGCGCTGGAACGTACCGGCGAGTTGCTGGGCAAGGCGGCATCGGTGCTGTTCAACCTCAACGCCGCCGAAACCAGCCCGGAGATGCAGGCCATCGTGCGCGATGCGTCGCCGCTGCTAACCGAATACGGCAACGACATTACGCTGAACGACAAGCTATTCGCTCGCGTAAAGGCCGTTTATGACCAGCGCGACAGCCTGAATCTGGACGTCGAAAGCGCGATGCTGCTGGAGAAAACGTACAAGCGTTTTTCCCGCAACGGGGCCAACCTGAACGACGCCGACAAAGACAAACTGCGGGCCATCGACAAAGAGTTGTCGCAACTGTCGCTCCAATTTGGCGAGAACGTACTGGCCGAAACCAACGACTACGTGATGCAGGTGGCCGACGAAAACGAACTGAAAGGCCTGCCCGATTTTGTGCTGGAAGCCGCCCAAAAAACCGCCGCCGATAAGGGCCTGACGGGTTGGGCGTTCACGCTGCAAACACCCAGCTACAGCCCGTTTATGCAGTATGCCGACAACCGCAGCCTGCGCTCAACACTGTTCCGGGCTTACAACGGGCGGGGTTTTGGCAGCAATGCCACCGACAATCAGGCCAATATCAGCCGCCTGGTGCAACTGCGCTACGACCGGGCTACCCTGCTGGGCTACAAAACTCACGCCGACTTCGTTTTGGAAGAAAGTATGGCCGGGTCAAGCCAGAAAGTGACCTCGTTTCTGGACGAACTGGTGCAGCACGCCCGCCCCGCCGCCGAGAAGCAACTGGCCGATTTGACCGCCTTCGCCAAAGCCAATGGCTTCACCAGCGACCGTATCGAGCTGTGGGATTATAATTACTATGCCGAGAAGCTAAAAAAGGAGCAACTCGACCTCGACGATGAGATGCTGAAGCCATATTTCACCCTCGAAAACGTGCTGGACGGCGTCTTTACCGTGGCCAACAAACTCTACGGCATCACCTTCCGCGAGAACAGGAACATCCCCGTTTACAACGACGAGGTAAAAGCCTACGAGGTTTTCGACCAGGACGGGCAGTTTTTGTCGGTCTTCTACGGCGACTATTTCCCCCGTGCCGGCAAGCGCAGTGGTGCCTGGATGAACGATATGCAGGGTCAGAAAATCGTGAACGGCGTAAATCTCCGCCCGCACATCATCAACGTCTGCAATTTCACCCGCCCCACCAACACAAAACCCTCACTATTAACTTTTTACGAAGTCACCACGCTCTTCCACGAGTTTGGTCACGCGTTGCACGGGATGCTGGCCAACGGGCAGTATGAGAGCCTGAGCGGCACCAACGTCTCGCGTGATTTTGTGGAACTGCCTTCGCAGGTGATGGAAAACTGGTGCTACAGCCCTGACGCCCTCCACCTCTTTGCCAAACACTACCAGACCGGCGAGGTGATTCCGCAGGAACTGGTCGAAAAGATCCGGGCGAGCCAGAATTTCATGGCGGGCATTGCCACGTTGCGTCAACTCCGGTTTGGCCTTACGGACATGTATTACCACGACCGCAAGCCCACCCAAGAGAGCGTAACCGAGGTAGAAAGTTACGCCGATGCGCGGGTGAATCTGTTCCCGCCCGTGCCAGGTACATCGTTCAGCACGTCCTTCTCACACATCTTCGCGGGAGGGTATTCGGCGGGGTATTACAGCTACAAATGGAGCGAAGTGCTGGATGCCGACGCGTTTGAGTTTTTTCAGGAAAACGGCGGCCTGAGTGCCCACGAAACCGCCCGGAAGTTCAGGCAAAATGTGCTGGAGCGCGGCGGCAGTGAAAAGCCGATGGACCTCTACAAAAAATTCCGGGGCCGCGAACCATCACCGCAGGCCATGTTGCGGCGGAGTGGGCTGGCAGTGTGAGCCGTGGCCATACTTTTCAATAACAAGTAATCCTATGGTCAAACAAGATCGTTGGCTAAGAATAGGGCAATAAGAACGGCGATATGCCAGTTGGGAATAGAGCGAGGCGCTATTCCCAATTTTTTTGCCAATGCTTATCCAACATAAAGAATACCTGCTCCTGCTTGGTGGGTTGCTTGGGCTGTCAGCGGCAGGCTTTGCCCAGTCACCATCGCGGTTTGTGCGGGCCGAAGAACCGGGCAATCTGGCCATTTCGGTTGGTGGGGGTCTGGCCAATTACTGGGGAGACCTGAACGAAAACCGGGCGTTCCGACCCGGCGAAATAGGCCTGGCCGCCGCCATTGGCTTCTATTACCGACTCAGCGACCACCTCACGGGCCGGGGCGAGGTTCAACTGTTGCGCCTGTCAGGATCGCAGCGCAATACCGCCGATGCGTCGAACAACCTGTCGTTTCGCAGCACCAACCCCCAACTCACCGCAGGCTTATTGCTGGAACTGCTGTCTGCTTCATCGCGGCCCGTGGTGAACCCTTATCTAGCCGTGGGTGCAGGTTTAACCTACCTATCGCCACAAGTCCGGTATCAGGATCAGTGGGTTAGCCTGCCCCGGCTCAAAACAGAAGGAGAGGCCTACCGGCGGTTGGCAGCATTGGTTTACGGCGGTGCGGGGCTATCGGTACGCGTATCACGGCAATTGCTGCTGTCGGTTGAATTAGCCTACACGCTCCCCAGCAGCGATTACGTAGACGACGTCAGCACGGTATATTCGTATGCCAGTTCGCTGGCCACAGATCAGGCTGTCAAGTTAGCCGACCGCAGCCCCGAATTGGGCCTCCCCAGCCATGCCCCCGGCGACCAGCGCGGCAACCGGGCGGGCACCGATACCTACCTGACCGGCCTATTGCGGGTAGTGGTGCCACTCTCGTCCAGCAAGGAACGGCAGTATCGACAAAACGTAAACTGTGTTCGTTAATGGCCCGCTCTCCGAAAGTGGACCGTCTGTAAAAACCGGCACTATGGGCATGGAGAGAATGCGCTTATTTTTACTGCATGAAAAAGCTATTCCCCCTCCTGACCCTCCTCCTGTTTGCCCGGCTGTTGATGGCTCAATCGCTACAGATTCAGCGCGTTGACCCGACAAACTGGTGGGTAGGTATGAAAAATCCGACCCTGCAACTGATGGTCTACGGACCCAATACCGGTACGCTCACCTACACTATCAGCTACCCCGGCGTGAAGCTGGTGAAAGCCCATACCGTCGAAAATAAGAACTACGCGTTTTTGGATTTGACCCTCGCACCGGGTACCAAAGCGGGTTCGTTTGACCTCGTGGGGCGCAACGGCAGCACCGTTATTCGGCGGAGTTATGAGTTGAAAGCCCGCGACAATCAGCCCAAAGGGCAGGGCCTGACCACCGCCGATTTCGTGTACCTGCTCATGCCCGACCGGTTCAGCAACGCTGACCCCACTAATGATAAGTTTGCCGATATGGCCGACAAGGAATCGGACCGGGGTAATCCCTTTTTGCGCCACGGCGGCGATCTGAAAGGCGTTGAAAACCACCTCGACTACCTCAAGGAACTGGGCGTAACGGCCCTGTGGATGACCCCCGTCCTGGAAAATGACCAGCCCCAAACCAACGAGGGCGGGGCCATGCGGTCGGCCTATCACGGCTACGGATTCACGGACCAATATGCCGTTGACCGGCGCTTGGGCGGTAACGAAGCCTACAAGGCGCTGTCGAAAAAAGTACATGCCGAAGGGATGCGGCTGGTGCAGGATGCGGTCTATAACCACGTCGGCATCAACCACTGGATACTGAAGGATATGCCCTTCAAAGACTGGCTCCACCAATGGCCCACCTACACCAACACGTCCTACAAATACCAGCCCATCACCGACCCCCACTCGGCGGCCACTGACCGGAAAGTAACCCTCGACGGCTGGTTCGTACCCCAACTTCCCGACCTGAATCAGCAAAACCCGTTTGTGGCTAACTACCTGGTTCAGAACGCGATCTGGAACACCGAGACCTTTGCTGTGGATGCCTGGCGGATCGATACGTACATGTATAACGACCAGCCGTTTATGAACCGCTGCAACGCCGCCCTGCAAGCCGAATACCCCAAAATCCACACCTTCGGCGAATCGTGGGTGAATAACACCGTGGATCAGGCGTATTATACCCGCAACAAAATCAACTTCCCATTTAAGTCGAACCAAACGGGCGGGCTTGATTTTGTGCTGTTCCAGGCCCTGCTCGACGGCGTGAAAGAGAGCGGCGGCTGGGACAACGGAGCCAACCGTCCCTACAGCATTCTGGCGCAGGATGCCGTCTATGAAGACCCTAACACGCTGGTCACGTTTCTGGAAAACCACGACACCGATCGGTTCTTTTCGGTGGTAGGTGAAGACATCGACAAGTACAAGATGGCGGCCACGTGGCTGCTCACCATGCGCGGCATTCCGCACTGGTACTACGGCACCGAGATGCTGATGAAAAACTTCAAGAACCCCTCCGACGCCGAAGTACGGCGCGATTTTCCGGGTGGTTTCGCGGGTGACAAGGACAACAAATTCACCGCCGAGGGTCGGAGTAAAGCCGAAAACGACGCGTTTACGTTCGTAAAAACACTGGCCAATTACCGCAAAAACACGCCCGCGCTGAGTTCGGGTAAGATGATGCAGTACCTGCCCCAAAACGGTACCTACGTCTATTTCCGCTACACGGATAAAGCCACGGTGATGGTGGCATCGAACCAGAACGACAAACCCATCGGCCTCGACATGGCCCGTTTCTCGGAACGCACGACCGGTTTCACCAAAGCCAAAAACGCGATGACTGGCGAGGTCATTTCAGACCTGAAAACGGTGCAACTCCCCGCCAAAACGGCACTGGTGCTGGAACTGATGCGGTAGGTTTGGCTACAGCCAGGCGACGAGGGTCGAAAACAAAAAATCGGGCAATCTGACAAGCGTCGGGTTGCCCGGTTTTTTGTGCGCCGTTGACAAATATTCGCTATTGCTTCACGCTTACTCAATTTACGACCTTTGATGTACGCTATGAACTGATAATGAGTAGCTTGCTCATAGCGATTGCCCTTTTTTCATCTGTCCACACCCTCTTTTTTATGAAAACGACGTACCCAATTTCGTGCCTGTGCCTACTGGCCGGGTTATTTTTTGCCAGCCCGATACTGGCCCAAGATGAGCATCATGCCTATAGAGACATTGGCTGGGTAGGTGGTGGGATAACGATCAACGTACCTACTCAGCTACTAAATGGACGAATGAAGTTGACCCTGCCCACTCCCGCCGACATAATTGGTCATGACGTAAAGGCGAAACGGGCTATTCAGGCATTCGCTACTCGATACCCTGGGTATGAGTCTATCGTGTTTACGAATGAACTGCTCGCCGAATTCGACCGCACCCAGGAGCAGACAGAAGGGTTTCACCTGTTTTTTGGTCAACTCAAAAATCACCAGTTTCAGCCCATGATCGTGC
The DNA here is from genome assembly GCA_038230755.1 of Cytophagales bacterium. Lineage (GTDB taxonomy): Bacteria > Bacteroidota > Bacteroidia > Cytophagales > Spirosomataceae > Fibrella. The sequence goes on from JBBRMP010000148.1 coordinate 5,392, forward strand.
ATACCGATATTGACCGGGATAGTGTTGAACTACGCCCACGCGATAAAAAAGATTTGACGTTCTACCACGCTCAATACGATAAGGCCTATTTCTGGAACCAGGGCTTTCTCATAAAAATCTTAGGCCTACTTGACGTCTCAAAAGTTACTGATGCAAGGGAGTCAGATAGGGTTATAGTAACACGGCAACCAGTAAAGTATACTCCAGACAACTTGGTTAGTGTACCATTGAGCCTGTCTATAGCTACACTGCAACGATTTGTGGCAACCATCAGCCTAAAGTTAGCCCCACGAGTTTTTATGAGAAAGCCCTGTTTCTGGAACAAAGCCACTCATCGCTGGCTGGTCGTTACAACCGGAGACTCACCCACCTCGACGCTGAGAGACCGTATACTGGCCAATCGAAAGCGGCTGCGTGGCCCTAGCCCCATCGAGGGCTACTATTTCTCGAAAGGTGAGTTAGTAGATACCTGGAAAAGTGCTGGTAAGCAACCTATTACGTCGTTTTTGCAACTCCAGCAGGATCAGATTTTCCTGGTTTGCCTTGTCAAGCCTGCGGTGTCGGCAGCAGGCAGCCTAACTACAGCAGCCGCGACGGTACCGGTGCAAATTGCGCTGCTTCATACCAATGGACCGGGTAGTTTTCAGATTCAGCCTAACCACATACCCATCCGCTCCTGCCCGGAATATTGCGGTACGTCAGTTCAATAACTCATGAAAACAACGTACCTGCTCATGGACATTGCCATCTACACGGGGCTGGTTCCCTGCGCAGTGGCCCTCTATAACCGGCATTCTTTGCACCGCGCCCAACTGTTTTTCGGGGCCGATATACTGGTTAGCACGTTCATGGGAATTCTATCTGTGCTGCTGGCCAAACGGGGCATTCATAATCAGTTTATCTACCCAATTCTAGCGGTTGCCGACGGTGTTTTGATGGGCCTGTTTTTTGCCGCACTGGCCAAAAATAGCCAACTGAAACGAGTCATTTGGGGGTCATTCGGCGGCTACGTCTGCGTTGCGCTGTTCATTGGGCTGGGGTACATTACCTTGCCAAACGATCTGGAACTGTTCACCTTTCTCGATTTTACTGTGGCTGGATTGTCGTTGTTTTTTCTGGCCCGGCTCATCCGCCGTAGTCAGCATTTAACCCGAAAACCGCTTTTTTGGATCCTGCTGGCCCTTTTTCTCAGTTCGCTCTACGACATCGTCCTCACGCAGTTGGGTACGTTGCTGGCTCACTACGGCGGCAGCCGCTGGAAAGATCTGTTTTGGCTTCAGATCAGCCCACTGGTCACGATGATCAAACTGGCCGTGATCACCTACGGTTTCTACCTCACTCGTTTTCAGTTGGTGAAGTCGGAAAAATTGCCGCAGTTTACGATATGAAAACCCGCCTCGCCCTGCTGGTGGTCCCACTGCTTTGGAGCGGCATGGCGGCGGGGCAACCACGGTTTACGGGCTTTCGGGCCAGTAATGGGCAGCAGGACTCAACCTTTGCCCTTAACAAACCCATTCGCCTCGATTACCGGCAAACGCACATCCTCATTAGCTTCCAGGACCCCGCCGATTCAGCCACGGCGCGGTATGCCTACCGCCTTGTGGGTGATGATCCGCGCTGGTATGACAATGGGCGCGGACAGTCAGTCAGCTACGCGAATCTGTTCGGTGGTGCCTATCGGTTCGAGGTCAGAAATACTAATAAGCCATTGCAAATCAGTAGCTTACTATTTGAGCTGGAAGAGGCATTCTGGCAACGCGGTTGGTTTGTGCCCATGCTCGTAGCCTACGGGCTACTGGTGCTGGGGGTTATTCTGTACGTGGTGATGATCTATAAACTGCGCGGAAAACTGCAGCTGCAACAGCTTCGCAACGACATTGCCGCCGACCTCCACGACGACGTGGGCAGTACGCTCAGCACCATCAGCTTTCTGGGTGAACTGGCCAAACGGAAGTTTCCGCAACAGCCCGAAGCCAGCCTACCCCTGCTCGACAAAATGCTCGACGAAGCCCGCCAAATGGTGCAGACCATGCGCGGGGTGGTCTGGACAATCAGCCCCGGCAACGACAACGCCGTCGATTTTATGGAAAAAGTAAACGCCTTTATGACCACCCTCCTCAGCAGCCGCGACGCCACCCTGACCTTTCGGCACGAATTGCCCGAAACAATATCGTTGACGGTAGAGCAGCAACGGCATTTATTTCTGATTATCAAGGAGATAACCAACAATATTGCCAAACATGCCGGGGCTAAACACGTGACGTTCTACGCCAAAAAGCACCAGCATTTCCTCTGGATTGGCATCACCGACGATGGCTCTGGCTTCGACACGGGCGTGCTGGCTGACGGAAACGGCCTGCGAAACCTGCACAAACGCACGGAAGAACTAGATGGGAAAATTGAGATCGAATCCACAATTGGGCAGGGTACTACCACCCGGCTGATGATTCCGCTGTAACCGACAAAGCCATGATCCGGGTAGCCATTTTCGATGATGATGCGTCCTTCGCCGACAACCTCCGGCTGTTGCTGGCCGACAACGACGATTACCACCTCGTGGGCACGTTTCCCAATGCGCTTCGGGCTGTTGAGCGCGTGACCCAGTGCCAGCCCGACGTGGTGATTATGGACATCAAAATGCCCGACGTGTCAGGCATCGAGGCGGCGGGGGCCATCAAAGCGGCGTTTCCGGCCATTCAGATTCTGATGCAGACCGTTTTCGAGGACGACGACAAAGTCTTTGCCGCCATCTGCGCCGGGGCTTCGGGCTATATGCTCAAGGGCACCCCGCCCGACAAACTCCTCGACGCCATTGCCGACGTGTATATGGGCGGCACGCCGCTCAGCCCCGGCGTGGGCCGCAAGGTGTTTCGGTTCTTCCAGGATCAGCAGACCACCCGCCCCCAATTCTACGACCTCTCGAAACGAGAAAAAGAAGTATTGAGCCACCTGGTCGACGGCCTCAGCTATAAACTCATTGCCGACGCCTGCGGCATCAGTTTCAATACGGTGAACGCGCACCTCCGCAAAATTTACGAGAAACTGCACGTCAACTCGTCGCAGGAAGCCATCTCGAAAGCCCTTCGCCAAAAGCTGGTTTAAGGTAGTCCAACGGAGTGGGGCGCACAGCCCGATTTGCTCCGTTAGGCCAAGTAAGAAACGGACGGTCCGCCGTCGCGGCAAATCGGGCTGTGCGCCCCACTCCGTTGGACATGCTATTTACCGCTTCCTCGACTAGCGAGAATTCGCTATTTACTTCACTTTTTATTCTATCGAAATTTGAGTCAATCAACCGCACTGATTGGCTCAAATCAGTGTGTGGTTGAAACACAAAGTCAACCAATAATTCACACAATCATGAAAAAAATAATCGCAAACGCCAGTTGCTGTTTATTGATTTTCGCGGCCGCAACCACCGCCTGCACCGACCACAACCCGGCTCCCGACCTGTTGCAGGTGATCGACATTAACGGGCAGGTAGACGGCAAAACGTACAGCGACCTCAACGAGGTGGCAACGCGCTGGATTTTCCCGTATGACATCGATAAAAGTGCCCTTGACGATGAAACGGGTGCCCGGAGTGCGGCCAGCCTGCAACCCCTCTCGACGGTGATGATTCTGGCCCCAAACCTCGGCGGCTCATCGACCCGAAACCTGACCATACCGAGCGGCAGGTACGTTTATCTGCAAATTGTTGGCAACGTCAGCTTCTTTTTCGACAATGACCCCTGCGCTCCTACCTTCAAACCGGCACCGGGGCAGTCTGCCGCCGATTTTCTAATTTCTCAAATCGATCCTCTGTTGGATAATGTGCAAAACATGGCAGCCCAATTTGACGGAAAAGATATTGTGGCCAACCTCAAAAAATTCAAAGTCAAGACGAAAGCATTCACGTTTATACCACCCAAAGAATTCACGGATTTAGCCTGCGATTATACCGGGCAAACGGCCACTGGACTCGATGAAAGTTTTGCGCTGTTGCTCAAATTACCGAAAGGCAAGCACGTACTCACTTACAAAGCAGACGTACCCGATGCGGGTAATTTCCACACCGACCTTACCTGGAATCTGACCGTCGAATAACCGTGTCCTACCCTATCCACACCACCCAAAATCATGAAAACGTTTCTTTGTTATACGGCACTCCTGCTGGGGGTAGCTGTTCAGCCCGTTGCGGCTCAGTTAACCGGGCATCCGGGCGAGGCGGTCCTCAGCACCGGCATCACCATCCGGGGCGATCTATGCTACCAACCCGATGCTAACTCGTTGCTAATCAGCACAGGAGATAAATGGCGTTCGTATATGGCCAGCCAATTACAGAGCTTCCATTTTACGGAACTGGCCACGGGCCACCCCCACCGCTTTACGGTCTTTGATATACCGCAAAAAGGGCAGGATGCCGTGTCGGTTATTCTTGAAGAGCTTACTCCCGGTGTGCCAATTCACCTTGTTCGGCTGATGGGTAATCGTGCCAATACCCGTGGTAAGCAGTACGGTTTACCACAAACCCGCAACGGTAAATGGCAATCGCTACAACCCTGGTATGTGGTTATGAATGGGCGGTTTGTGGCCCCGGATGATTTTGTCGAAAACGTGCTTGATGGTGTGGTGGAGCGTTCACCTGAATCCGTTCAGCAATGGGCCGAAGGCCGCCCCCGTCCCGGTAATCTCAGTATGTTGAATCGTTGGCTGAGCAGTTACTACGGCAAAATGACCGCTGCCAACGCCAATACCGAGCCTGTGCTTGTGACCGAGCAGTATACAAACTTGTGATAGTACTACAGCCTTGAGTCGGGGACGCCTGGTCCGTAAGTGAGTACTCCGCTTCAACCTATAAGGTCCCCTTCAGACCTTATAGGTTTGGTAACGCTACGTACCTTTGGTGCTCACACAAACGGCCCTAATGAAGTTCACCTACCGTATTTTGCTCTTTTTACTTGTCGTCCTGTCAACATCCGTTCAGGCGCAATCGCTTAAAACGCTGATCGTTACGGCCCACCCCGACGACGAGACCATGTTTCCTGTTACGGTGTTCAAGCTCGTCCGCGAACTGGGTGGGTCGGCTGATCTGGCGCTGATCACTGACGGGTCGGGCGGTTCGAACGGCATGGTCGCGTCGAAATATTACGGTATGAACCTGCTCGATTCCACCGTTGGCCGACGGGCCTTGCCAGCCATTCGGAAGAAAGAACTGATGAAGGCGGGTGAGGTCATGGGCATCACCAACTTCTACTTTTTCGACCACCGCGACGATTTTTATTCCACCGACCCCGCCGCTTATTTAGGTGGTCGCCGCTGGAACCTGGAACTGGTAAACCAACAACTCGACGAGGTGCTGAACAAGGGGCGTTACGATCTGGTGTTGTGCCTTGTACCCTCCACAGAGCAGCACGCCCACCACAAAGCCGCTACCATTCTGACCCTCCGCGCCGTGTCGCGGCTTCAGGGCAAAAAACCCATCGTGCTGGGCGGACGCACCCTCAGCCGGACCACCACGTTCTCCTTCTCAGAACTACCCGGCTACCCCGAAACCAGGGTGCTGCCCAACGCGCCCGTTTACGAAGTCGATGTGTCGCATACCTTTGGCGAAGGCGGTAAACACAGCTACCAGATCGTGGCCGACTGGGTGAAGGCCGAACACAAATCGCAGAGCGGCGACATGAACGTGGCCATGCACCGAGGCGATGTAGAAGCCTTCTATTATTTTGCCCAAAACGGCCCCAACGGCCTCGAAACCATCAAAAAACTCTTCTCTGCCTTAAAAGCGGGAGGATACTAAACAACCCCCAGCCCCCGAAGAGGGAGAGCTGACGCGTCAGTAATCTTGCGTCAGCCCTCCCCCTTCGGGGGTCGGGGGCTTCTTCCCATGAACGCATTCCTATTTGACCTCGACGGCGTATTGGTTGACACCGCTGTTTTTCATTATCAGGCCTGGCGGCGGATGGCCAATTCGCTGGGGTTCGATTTCACCCACGAATTCAACGAAACCCTCAAAGGCATCAGCCGGATGGATTCGCTCGACCGGATTCTGACCCTCGGCGGCGTGACGCTTTCCGACGAAAAAAAGCTGGAGTTGGCCACGCAGAAAAATGGCTGGTACCTCGAACTGGTGAGCCACATGACGCCCGACGATATGCTGCCCGGCGCTGAGGCATTTCTGGAACAAACCAAACGCGCCGGGATCAAAATCGCGCTGGGTTCGGTGTCGAAAAACGCCCCGCTGATTCTGGAGCGCGTCGGCATTGCCCATTTCTTCGACGCTATTATCGACGGCTCGAAGATCACGCACAGCAAGCCCGACCCGGAGGTGTTTCTGAAGGGAGCCACCGAACTGAACGTACCTGCCGCCGAGTGCATCGTGTTTGAAGACGCCGTGGCGGGCATCGAAGCGGCCAAACGTGGAGGGATGTTTGCCGTGGGCATCGGCTCACCTGACGTGCTAACCGAGGCCGATTTGGTGGTACCCAACCTCGATCATCTCACCATTCTCGAACTCCGCGCCGCCATTGACCGGGCGCAGGGGCTGGGGTATTAAGCCCGCCTTTATAACTACCTATGAAAAATTACCTTACCAATGACCCCTGGTGCGTAGTCGAAGACGGTTTCCACCCCCAGTATAATGAAGTCACCGAAAGCCTGATGAGCCTGGGTAATGGGCGGCTGGGCGGGCGCGGCAACTTCGAGGAAAAATTTACCGGCCAAACCCTGCCCGGCAATTATATAGCGGGCGTTTATTACCCTGACAAAACCCGCGTGGGCTGGTGGAAAAACGGTTATCCTGAGTACTTCGCCAAAGTGCTCAACGCTGCCAACTGGATCGGTATCGACATCGACATTGAGTACGAATCGCTGGATTTAAACACCTGCGAAGTCCGCGATTTCCGACGGGTGCTGAATATGCAGGCAGGTTACCTGGAGCGGTCATTTGTGGCCGTGCTAAAAAGTGGCAAGCAACTGAAAGTCAACGCCAAACGGTTCTGTTCCATTGTCGATGATGAAGCCGGTGCCATCCGCTACAGCATCACGCCGCTGAATTTCGACGCCAAAATCACGATCACGCCCTACATCGACGGGGCCATTCGAAACAAAGACGCCAACTACGACGAAACGTTTTGGGACGAAGTCCGCAAAGAAACCAGCTACGGCGAGGCGTACATCGAACTACGTACCCGCAAAACGGGCTTCCACGTCGTGACGGGTATGGGCGTGGAAGTGGAGCAAAACGGTGTTAAACTCGATTACCAGTCGCAGCCCATCAAGTACGAAAAATACGTGGCCAACCGCCTCACGCTGGATTGTCAGAAAGGACAGGAAACAGTCATTTACAAATACGCTGTGAACCTCTCGTCGCTGAATTATGACGCCGACAATTTATTAAAAGAAGCACGCCAATCCATCCAGCGCATTTCGCGGAAAGGGTTCGACAAAATGCTGTTTGAACAGCAGCAAGCCTGGGCCGATAAGTGGACGATGAACGACATCACCGTCGACGGCGACGTGGCGGCGCAACAGGGTATCCGGTTCAACATTTTCCAACTCAACCAGACCTACACCGGCGAAGATGAGCGGCTCAACATTGGCCCCAAAGGCTTCACCGGCGAAAAATATGGCGGGTCTACCTACTGGGATACCGAGGCGTATTGCCTGCCTTTCTACCTCGCCACCGCCGACCAGAAAGTAGCCCGTAACCTGCTCATTTACAGATACAAGCAACTGGATAAAGCCATTGAAAATGCGCAGAAACTCGGCTTCCGGGCCGGGGCTGCGCTCTACCCGATGGTGACGATGAACGGCGAAGAGTGCCACAACGAATGGGAGATTACCTTCGAGGAAATCCACCGCAACGGGGCCATTGCCTACGCCACTTATGACTACGTTCGCTACACCACCGACGAGCAGTATCTGGTGGAGTATGGCCTGGAAGTGCTCATTGCCATCAGCCGGTTCTGGAGTCAGCGCGTAAACTGGTCGGCCGCCAAACAGCAGTACGTGATGCTGGGCGTGACGGGACCCAACGAGTATGAAAACAACGTCAATAACAACTGGTACACCAACTACATTGCCGCCTGGACGCTCCGGTACACGATTCAGGCCGTGGAGACGGTGAAACGCCTGAACCCCAACGCCTTCGCCGAACTGGCCGACCGCATCCATTTCCGCGAGGAAAAAGAGATTGCCAAAGCCAAAGACATCGTCGAAAAGATGCACTACCCGTTTGATGAAACGAGGCAGGTGTTTTTGCAGCAAAGCGATTTTCTGGACAAGGACATCATGCCCGTTTCCGACATTCCGAAGGGGCAGCGGCCACTGAACCAAAACTGGTCGTGGGACCGGATTTTGCGGTCGTGCTTCATCAAACAGGCCGACGTGTTGCAGTGCTTCTACTTCTTTGAAGACGAGTTTGACACCGACACGCTGAAACGCAACTTCGATTTCTACGAACCCATGACCGTGCATGAGTCGTCGCTGTCACCCTGCGTCCACAGCATTCAGGCGTCGAAACTGGGCATGAAGGAAAAGGCCTACGAGATGTACCTCCGCACCGCCCGCCTCGACCTCGACGATTATAATAACGATACCGAAGACGGTTGCCACATCACGAGTATGGCTGGCACGTGGCTGGCCGTGGTAAAGGGCTTCGGCGGAATGCGGGTTAGCCACGAAGGTCTCTCGCTGGCCCCCTACTGCCCCGACGGCTGGACGTCGTTCGCCTTCAAAATTCGTTTCCGGGGTACGTTGTTGCAAGTCATAACTACACAAACAACCGTTTCGGTCCAGAATTTCTCAGCCCAGCCAATCACCCTTAAAGTGCATGGTGAGGCCATAACAGTGGCTGGCGAAAGTAAGAAAGAAGTGGGTGTGAAGGTAGTAACGGCGTAAATCGTACCATTTCCCTTCCAAATCCCGGCGGTCGTTTTGCCCGTCGGGATTTTGTTATTTTTACCGTACACAAACAGACTCAGCTACAGCAATTTCCACTATGGCGTAACATGTTGATTGTGAGAGTTCTACATAAAAGTTATTCATAAACTATGAGCTTACAATTGTGCGAAATCACACTATTGATGTGCGTTTTTATACCCGATCAAAGTGATATCAAGCCTTACCGGCTCTAA
>JBBRMP010000149.1:0-14433 GCA_038230755.1 Cytophagales bacterium
GTCGTACCTGAAACGCTATTCGACCCGGTTCACGATTGACGATCAGGTGAAAAAATGGTTGAAAGTAAGCGGCACCGTGAGCTATAACAACCAGTCAGAGAACCTTGTCGACGTCAACGACGCAGTAGCCCGGCAAATCGTGGAAGACTTTCCATTCCTGCCTGTCACCTACGCCGACGGCAGCTATGCCAACAACCGCGACTACCCCTACGCCGAGGGTACGTTCAGTTCGGTACACCGGCTCATGGGCCGCCGGTATATCCAGAACACGCAAACCACGCTGGGCAGTCTGGCGGCTACGCTGAGTCTGGCTAAAGGACTGGAATTCAAGAGCATATTTGGAGCCAACGTCCAGACCCAGGAGGTAAACCAGTCGACCACGCGCACGCTCAACATTGGCGGCAACGGTAACGCCTCAACCAACAATGGGCGCACGAGTGTCTGGTCGCTAGAAAACTATTTGACCTACAACCGGCAGTTTGGGCAGGACCACACGTTTACGAGTCTGTTGGGCCTGTCGTGGCAGGAAACCAACGCGTTCAGCATGGGCGCGGCGGTCAACAACTTTGCCACCGACTACTTTGGGTTCAACAACCTGGGGGCCGGGGCTACCAACCCAAGCGTGTCGTCGGGGGCGTCGCGGTTTGCGATTAATTCCTACTTCGGACGTATCAACTACGGCTACAAAAACAGATACCTCTTTACGGCAACGGGCCGGGCCGATGGCTCGAGCAAGTTCGGCGAGAACCACAAGTATGCGTTCTTCCCCTCTGCGGCTCTGGCCTGGCGGGTGTCGGAAGAAGATTTCCTGAAAGGCAACAGCGTTGTCTCAAATCTAAAAGTGCGCAGCAGCTACGGCCTGACGGGTAACTCCGAAATTCCGGCCTATTCATCGCTGGCCCTGCTCAGTTCCAACTACTCGTCTATCTACTCCGATGCGCGGGTGGGCGGCACGGGCATCAGTCGGCTGGCCAACCCCGATTTGCGCTGGGAAAAAACCGCTCAAACCGACGTAGGTCTGGAACTGGGTTTATTTAAGGGACGCGTCACCATCGAGGCTGACTACTACTACCGCCTCACCACCGACATGCTCCTCGACGCACCCGTACCCCTGTCGAGCGGCTACGGTACGATCCGGCGCAACGTGGGATCGATGGAAAACAAAGGGTTCGAGTTTGGTATCAACTCGACCAACATCAGCCGACCATCGTTTACCTGGAACACGTCGTTCAACATCTCGTTCAACAAAAACAAGGTACTCTCGCTGGCCACCCCGTCCGACATTTTCAACGTGGGCGGCCCTGACTTCACCAACCCCACCAACATCATTCGGGTGGGCGAACCGGTCGGGTCGTTCTGGGGCCTTACCCGCGTGGGCATCTGGAGCGAAGCCGAACGCGAAGAAGCCGCCAAGTTCACCAGCTACCGCAACGGCCTGACCATTTTGCCCGGCGACATCAAGTACCTCGACGTGAACGGCGACAAAGCCATCACCGACGCTGACCGCAGCATCATTGGTAACGGCAGTCCCAAGGGCTGGGGTGCAATGACCAACACCATCCGCGCCGGTAATTTCGACGCCACCTTCGAGATGCAGTTTATGTTTGGCAACCAGGTGATGCTCATGAACCTGCACCCCAGCGAAGACCGGCAGGCACTGGCCAACAGCTATACGTCGGTCCTGAACGCCTGGACGCCCACCAACCAGAACACGCAGATTGCCGAAATCCGCGACACCCGCGCGGGCTACGTCACCAACGTAGACACTCATTGGATCAAAAACGGGTCGTTCCTGCGGGGCCGCAACCTGCTTTTTGGCTACACCTTCCCCGCTGTGGTAACGAACCGGCTGAAACTGAACCGGTTACGGATATACACCTCGGCGCAGAATTTTTTCCTGCTGGTGGAAGACCCCATCGTGGGTGACCCCGAAGTGACGCCCACCAACCAGGGCGGGGGCAACAGCGCGTTTTCGCAGGGCATGATCTGGCACAACTACCCCAAGCCAACCACCTACCTGCTGGGTATTCAACTGGCCCTCTAATTCACTCAACCAATCGTCATGAGCTATTCATACACAAAAGCCACCTACCGGGCCGCGCTCTGCGGCTTCGTCCTGCTGGCCACTGGCTGTTCTAATTTTCTGGACGAACAGGCCCCTTCCAACATAACGCCTACCAGTTTCTACACCATTCCCGACCATGCCGAAGCCGCCATCGCGTCGGTCTATTCCGACGCGCGGTTTATGGGGGGTGGGGCTGGTATTTTCTCCAGCAACTGGCAATTACTTGAAGCCCTCACCGGCACCTCGACTACCGAAACGGCCCAAAATTCGGACCTTAACAACCTCTACGGGCTGGTTCACGATGGCAACACCGCCCACGTGGTCAACTACTGGGGCGGGCTGTATAAGGTAATTGCGCAGGCCAACCAGGTGCTCGATAAAGTACCCGGCATTATGCCGATGGATGCCGCCCAGAAAAACAAAATCCTGGGTGAAGCCCGGTTTATGCGGGCCACGGCTTACTTCGCCGCCGTGCAGCTATGGGGCGATATTCCGCTGACCATAAAGCCGCAATCGGCTTCGTCAGAGGACTTTTTGCCCGTTCGTGCGCCCAAAGAAGACGTCTACAAGCTCGTTGTTGATGACCTGATTGCTGCCGAAGCGGCGGGGTTGCCCTGGATGGATGCCAGCGGGCGGGTGAACCTGGCCGCCGTGAAAACACAGTTGGCTAAAGTGTATCTGACCATGGCGGGGTTCCCACTCAGCAAAGGTACGCCGTACTACAAACTGGCCGCCGATAAATCCCTCGAAGTAATCACCTACGCCAACGCCAATACGTCGCTGATCAGCCTCTTCCCAACCTACGAAGAGGTTCACCGCGAAAGCAACAAAAACCGGGTCGAACACCTGTACATGTTGCAATACAATACGCTGGTGGCAGGCAACCCGATGGACAATTTCTACCCCAACTTTAAACCCGTGACCTACAACGGGCCGTCGGGAACGGGTAGCTCGGTGCCAACGCCGTCGTTCTATAAATCGTATGAAGCGGGCGATCTACGGGCCCAAGATCAGGTGGGCTATTTCTACACCACCTATTTCGACAAAGGCACGGGTGCTGCATTTGACCTGGGTGGGCCTTATGTGTTCAAGCATTTCAACCGCACCGCCAACGGTACACAGGGTGTTACGGCAACGAAACAAAACAACCTGAACGTGCCCCAGATTCGCTTTGCTGAAACGCTGCTGATTTATGCCGAAGCACAAAACGAAGCGGGTGCGCCCACCCAGACGGCCTACGATGCGTTGAAACGTATCCGCGACCGGGCCAAGCTGGTCACCCCTGCCCTGGGCACGTTTTCGCAGACTAGCTTCCGCGAGGCCGTCTGGCGCGAACGCTGGCACGAACTCTGCTACGAACAAATTACGTGGTACGACATGGTACGGCTGCGGAAGGTGTATAACGACAAAACCAACGGATTCGACAATTTCATGGGCCACGTCAACCCCAGTTCAAACCAGGCGTTGCAGGAAAAACACCTGCTGCTGCCCCTCCCCAAGCGCGAACTGCTCAACAACCCCAACCTGAAGCCCCAAAATCCGGGCTATCCGGGGGTGTAGGGATTTACGACTTACGAGGTACGAATCACGATTTATTGCTTTCGCCAGCGTATGACTGCGCTGGCGAAAGCAATAAATCGTGATTCGTACCTCGTAAGTCATTCTCACTTCGGTCCCATCCGGATTGCCCCGTCCAGCCGAATTACTTCGCCATTGAGCATGGGGTTTTCTACGATGGCTTTGGCCAGCAACCCATATTCGACGGGGCGACCGAGACGTGAGGGGAACGGCACCTGCTGCCCCAGCGAAAGGCGGGCTTCTTCGGGCAGAGCGGCGAGTAACGGCGTCTCGAACAGGCCCGGCGCAATGGTCATCACCCGGATTCCCAATTTTGATAAATCGCGGGCAATGGGCAGGGTCATGCCTACAATACCACCTTTGGACGCCGAATACGCCGCCTGTCCGATTTGGCCGTCATAAGCCGCAACCGAAGCGGTATTGATAATCACACCCCGTTCGCCATCGGCATTCGGGGTGTTTTTTTCCATGGCAAACGCCGCCAGCCGGATCACGTTGAACGTACCGATCAGGTTTACTTCGATGGTCTTCCGAAACGCGTCGAGCGAATGTGGACCATATTCGCCACCCACTTTGCCCAGCGTTTTGCGGGCCTCGGCAATACCGGCGCAGTTCACGGCAATGTGCAATGCCCCAAACTGACTGATGGCCAGGTCGATAGCCCGGTGCACGTCACCCTCATTGGCCACGTTGGTAAGGCAATAGTAGGCCCGGACACCCAGTTCAGTCACCAGCGCGTTGCCCCGACCCTGATTCAAATCGACAATGACGACGTTGGCACCCAGCGCGTGAAACTGCCGGACGGTAGCCTCGCCCAGACCCGATGCGCCGCCCGTGACAAGGGCCGTGGTGTTATGAAATTGCATATGTTTAGTAGAGTGATACTCCGCTGTTTAAATCATCCAGACAGCGGAACGGTCCGCCGCTGCGGTACCACTCCGCTAAACTCTATTTCACCGGTAAAAATAGCACGGCATCGGCCACGGTTGGCTGCGTTGAACCCGCCGTTGCCAGTTCGACATAGGGCACTTTTCCGGCCACTACCACATGTTCGCCCAAGTTGATCCAGTCGTTGTTCTGGCGTTGCTGGTTCACGATTTGCGCCACGGCCTTCTGGCCCGAAAATACCCGAATCTGCACGCGTTCGGCCTTGTCAGTCTGCAACGCCACCTGGTCGGGGTTACCACCGCCCCCCGCCCGCGTGGGGTTATACATGTATATACGGTAGCGCCCCGGCTTGATGCCCGCCGCCGCAAACCGCACCGAAACGGGCTGGTTTGCGGCGCTCACCAGCGCCGACGTCCCGTATTTGCTGCCCTTCGTGATGCGCTGCCAGTTGCCCTGACGCGTCACCCGTGCCGAGTCGTCATTGTCGACCAGCAGTTCGGGGTGGCTACCATCCAGCAACGGGTTTTCGCGGAGGGTGCGTTGCAACCGGCTCACGTCGATACGTTGCACGGCACGGCCCTCGTCAATCGCCTGTGCGGCGGCAACCCCGGCGGTTTGGCCCAGCACCATAAACACCGGCTCCATCCGGATAGACCCGTAGGCAATGTGGGTCGCCGAGAGGCAAACCGGCACAATCAGGTTGGTGCATTCGGTCGTTTTCGGCACCAAAGCGCGGTAGCTGATCGGGTACGGACCGAAGCCACCCACCTGCACGTCGCCCTCGTTGCGCACCATGGCCACGCCGTCTTTCTCCACCACCAGCCGCTGGCAATTGTGCGAATCCATGGTGTAGGCGGCCATGCCGATGCCGTCGGTCACGGTCGCTTTCCCTTCGCAGTTGGCCTGCGTCATCACATACTCGCCCACCATCCGTCGGGCTTCGCGGATGTAGAGTTGGTGCGAAAAGTGATCCGTATCAACGTACTCATCTTTTGGGTAACCCCACCGCAGCATCTCGTCGCGGAGGTGTTTGGGCATTCGTGGGTCGTGACCGATGAAGTAGAAAAACCCTTTCGTATACAATTCGTGGTCGCGGATGATCTCGGCCCGGCGGGCGTAGCTCGCGTTGGGGTAGTCATGGTTCGCCCCGATCATGTCGGTCGACATGCCACCGCAATTGTTGATGTCCGTTTTGTGGTTGGGCATCAGCACAAAATGCATCAGGTTCCAGGTCAGTTCGTTGGGCACCTTCTTCTGAATCTGCCGCAGCAGTAGTTCATACTTCGTGGAATCGTAGCCGTCGGGGCGCGTAATGGGCAACCGATTGGCGGGTTCGTCGGTGAGGCACATCCGGTAATTGTAGGCCTGAATAGTCTGGTCGCCAGTGCCGTTGGGTTTGAGTTTGGCAGTTTCTATGCCGTAAAGCAGGCCACTTTCGGGTTTTCCCGGAATGCGGTACGGATCAACGCCATCGGGAAACTGATGTTTATCAAGCAATTGCACCCCGTTCCAGGTCTCGCCGTACTGGCTGTTTGCCTCGCGCCCAACGGCAAACGCCACGCCCGCCATCGCCATCAAATCACCTTCGTAGGAACAGTCGATGAACTGTTTCGCGCGAATTGTTTGGGGGTTTAATCCGTCAGTTTGCTCCACCATGATAGCCGCGATTTGGCTTCCACTTTTCTGCACGCTCCGCACACGGCGGTTCATAACAGGCGAAATACCCGCTTCTCTTACGTATTGGCTGAACAGATTTTCGGCCACATGCGGCTCAAACGTCCACTGTTCCAGGTGGCCATAATGGGTACCAATACGGCGGTAAAAGTCTCTTGCCAGGCTCGTAACGGCCATTTTATTGCCAATATCGGTAGCACCCAGCCCGCCCGCAGTCAGCCCACCGAGGTGCTTTCCGGGTTCAATCAGTATCACCGATTTCCCCGCCCGTTTGGCCGCTACCGCCGCCATCACCCCCGCCGACGTGCCGCCATACACGCAGACATCAGCGGATTGGGAAAAGGTTTGAAAGGAGCGGTCCGCCGTCGCGGAAAGGAGGAAAGGAAGCAGGAAGGAAAGTATCTTTTTCATATTGAGTTAGGGGAAAGCAAAAATCTACAAAATCGTCTTCAATTCCCGCCAGTGCTGAATCGTATACGTAGCGGGCGACAGAACATGCTCGTTTTTAGGGCTATAAAATACCGTATCCAGGCCCACGGCGTTGGCCCCCAAAATATCGGCTTCGTAGTTATCGCCCAGCATCAGGCTCTCGCGCACGGCAGCGCCGCTTGCTTCCAGAGCGTACTGAAAAATGCGCGGGTCGGGTTTTTTCGCGTTGGCCGATTGGGTGGTGACTACGTGTTCAAAATAGTGCGCAATATCGGCCGAGGCCATTTTCACAGCCTGTATTTCGGCAAAACCATTGGTAATAATGTGCATCCGATAACGGCCTTTCAGGTGATCCAAAATCTCGCGGGCCGATTCTGTTAAGTGCGCTTTCTGAGGCAACAGACGCAGGTAATCTGTGTTCAATTCAGCACAGCCAGCCATATCGGCAACGCCCAACGCATTGAGCACCAGCGGAAAGCGGTGTTCACGAATATAGTCGTGTGCAATCAGGTCGCGGTCATAATCGGCCCAGAGTTTGCGGTTAATCCGAATAAATGCTTCCGAAAATGCGTCTGCCGAGTCCACGCCCCGGTCGGCTAATCGGTGCGTTTCGTAAATCTCCGCAATGGATTCCGCCGAGTTCCGGTCGAAATCCCAAAGCGTATGGTCTAGGTCGAAGAAGAGGTGTTTGTACATAAATAAATATAGGGCAATTGCATCAAGTATCACTGCCAGTAGCGTCTTAAGATAGGCATTATCCCGTGCCGCTTTTTTGCGTTTACGTGTCAAACTCATAATAATCGTATCATGAGCGGGTATGTCGCAGGGCAGTTGCAGAAACTCACCGAGGAGACCCAAAGGTCAGCCTAACTTTGCACTTTATACAATAACCCCTTTCCCCTATGACCCAAACCGAAATTTACGACCAGCTTATTGCGGCTGTCACCGACAACCTGACCAGCCCCTGGACCATCTGCCGCCTCAACGGACGTTACCTCGACGCGGGTTTGGATGTTGAGTTCGACGGTACCTACCTGACCCCCGACGGCGACGAAAAACCCCTCTCGACCGATTTCCACGAAGATGTGACCGAAGCGATGGTGATTCTGTACCAGCTTCGCAAAAGTCAGGCGCAACCCCGCGCCAATCAGTTTCAACTAGACCTGTCGGCGCAGGGAAAGTACACCGTGCAGTTTAGCTGGGATCAGGAAATGCAGGATGAAGAAGACCACTTTAACAAGGGCGGCACCGTCCGCGAGTGGCAGGCCATTCGCACGGCTAAATACGGGACAGACTAGCCACAGCGTTACCCCTTCCCCGCTATGCATACCGCCCGCACGTCCGTCGATTTTGGTTTGGTTGTCCTGATCTGGCTCGTACAGCTCATTATTTACCCCAGTTTCCAGTACTATAGCCCCGCCGAATTGGCTATCTGGCACCCGAAGTACAGCAATATGGTCACGCTGATTGTGGGGCCGCTCATGCTGGCGCAGGTGGTGCTGGTGGGTAACGACCTCTGGCAACACTTCTCATGGCCTGCGCTGGTTTCGGCCCTGTTGGTGGGTCTGGTGTGGGCGGCCACCGCCTTTATTTCCGTACCCATTCACAACGCCATCGGCACTGGCGACGCTTCTCCCGCCACCCTCGCCCGCCTGGTCGATACCAACTGGCTACGCACCATTGGCTGGACGGTTATTTTTCTGCTGGGGCTATTTTCTTAAAACATCGGCTCGTCGGCGCTGGGGCCGTAGCTGCCGGGAATTGGAATGTCGAGCAGGCGGAGGTAGACACCTAGCTGAGCGCGGTGATGCACCGTCTGCGAATAGGCCATCCGGATGGTTTCGCCTTTGGTTTCGGTGCTAATGATATGGTCGCCGTTACGCATCGTCCAGTCGGGGGCCAAATCGGCTTCGGTGGCGGTGGCGAGGGCGGCTTTGCCTTCGATGAGTGATTTTTCGAAAATGGCCAGAATATCGGCGGCGCTATCGACGTGGGTGGGGGTAAAATCCATGCCCTCGAAGTCGAGGCCATCGGTTTGTAGGATCATGGGTATCCAGGTGGGTAGTTCGGCAATATGTACTGCCAACCGCCTGATGGTCATGCTCTTGCGGTGCGGCTGCCAGTCGAGCTTATCGTCGGGGATGCGGCTGAGCATCTTGCGGGTGGTTTGTCCCTCATTTTCCATCTCGGTGGCAAGCGATTCGATGCTGTTCATAGTAGTTTGGTTTGGTTGAACAGCAAAGGTCTTGCGCGGCACTGACAACCCTATGTCAGCAGGGTTGATGGTTTCGTTAAGCTATTATTCTATAGACATACAGGGTCATTCAATAAGTCAACACTAACTCTTAATCGACTAATACGTTTGTCTGGAAACAATACCAACCAAACGTTATGAGAAACCTGCTTACTGCTATTCCCCGGCTAGCCACAGTGGCCGCTTTTGCCGTTACCCTAACCCTGACCTCCTGCGATGAGCGCGACCTGCCCGGTCAGCGGGTGATTCAATCGAACAGCCCCAAACCAGACTGGGGGCCAACTATTACGCCGCAGATGCTGGCCATCATTGAGGAATTAGGTCGGCTCGCCCCCACCCCCATCGAACAGCTTACGCCCCAACAGGCCCGGCAACAAGCCTCATTCAAAGATGCCGTAAACTCGTTGCTCGATAAGAACAACATACCCCGCCCCACGGCCAACGTTACCATCAGCGAACGTATGATTCCAGGCTTTAACGACGTGCCCATCCGGGTGAAAATCTACACGCCCAACACCGGCCCGGCCACCAAACCCGTGCTGGTCTATTACCACGGCGGCGGCTGGGTAATTGGTAACCCGGACGTGTATGAATATTCGACGCTGGCCCTGGCTCAGTCAACGGGCGCAGTGGTGGTGTCGGTCGATTACCGGCTCTCGCCCGAAAACAAGTTTCCCATTGCGCACGAAGACGCCTTTGCGGCCTACAAATGGGTAAAAAACAACGCGTCCCAGATTGGGGGTGATGCCAACAAGGTGGCCGTGGGCGGCGAAAGTGCCGGGGGTAATATGGCCATCACCACCAGCATACTGGCCCGTGACCGGGGCCTGGGGCTACCCGTACATATTCTGGCGGTGTTTCCGGTGGCTAACAATGACCTCAATACGGCCTCCTACCAGAAATATGCCAACGCCAAACCCCTCAACAAAGCGGGTATCATCTATTTTACGAACAACTATTTCAACTCTCCCACCGACGGTGATAGCCCGTTTATCTCACTTGTCGACGTGGCGAACCTGAAAGGCCTGCCCAATACCACGATCATTGCGGCGGAAATCGATCCGCTTCAAACCGAGGGTATGCAACTACGCGATGTGATGCGGGCACAAGGGGTGACGGTCAATTACCAACTTTACACCGGTGTGACGCACGAGTTCTTCGGCATGTACGCCATCCTGCCCGAAGCCCAGCAAGCGCAAGCCCTCGCCGCTACGCAGTTGCTGAATGCATTCAGGTAAGTAAAATCGGACCGTTCCTCCCTACGACTTTCCAGACTTAAACCCTCTTCGCCTCCTCCCAATACACATCCATCTCGGCCAGGGTCATCTCGTGGAGGGCTTGTCCGTTGGTGCGGGCGCGGTCTTCGAGGTATTGGAAACGCTTGATAAACTTCTTGTTGGTGCGTTCCAGTGCCGTTTCGGGGTTCAGGTTCATGAACCGGGCGTAGTTGACGAGGGAGAAAAGCAGGTCGCCAAACTCGCCTTCGGCACGGGCAGGATCGATGGCGTCACCGTCGGCGTTGTATTCGGCCTGGAACTCCTGCATCTCCTCTTCCACTTTGGCCCACACCTGCGCCGGTTCGTCCCAATCGAACCCGGCACCACGGGCTTTTTCCTGGATGCGTATGGCTTTCACCAAGGCGGGCAGCGACTGCGGTACCCCGCCCAGCACCGATTTGTTGCCCTCTTTCAGCTTCAGTTGCTCCCAGTTGGCCTTCACCTGCTCTTCCGTTTCGGCCACTACCTTGTTGCCATTGGCATCGGCATAAATATGCGGGTGGCGGCTAATGAGTTTTTCGGAAATGCCGTTCAGCACGTCGCCCACGTCGAAGCGGGTGGCCGGGCCGTCGTTACGGCCTTCGGCGGGGGCTTCCGAGCCGATTTTGCTATAAAAGACCATGTGCAGCATCAGGTCGCCGATTTCTTTTTTGATCTCGTTGCGGTCGCCTTCCAGAATTGCATCCGAGAGTTCATAGGTCTCTTCGATGGTGAGGTGGCGGAGGGTTTCCATCGTCTGTTTGCGGTCCCAGGGGCATTGTTCGCGCAGTTCGTCCATGATGGTGAGCAGGCGATTAAAGGCCATCAGTTGCTCCTGACGGCGTTCGGGCAGTTGATCAAAAGTCATGTAGCAAAGGTACGGTTTTAACTTTTCAGGGGTGGCCGGGTTTCTCCCCTATGAACAACCGCCTTCCCCTCGCCACCATTTTCCTCACCGTATTCATCGACGTGGTGGGCGTCGGTATTGCCACACCCACCATTACACCGTTGCTGTTGCGGGCTAGTTCGGGCTTCCTGCCCGCCGCCTATTCCGTCGACGAGCGGACCATTTTGCTGGGTTATCTGCTGGCGTCGTTTTCGGTGGCGGGCTTCATCGGCGGGCCGTTGCTGGGTGCGCTGTCGGACCGGTACGGGCGGAAACCCATGCTCCTGTTTTCGCTGGTGCTGACCATCACGGGCTACCTCATTTTTGCGGTGGGCATCCAGACCCAAAACCTGTGGATGCTGTTTCTGAGTCGCATCGTCTACGGCATCGGCGGGGGCAACATCGCCATCATCCAGTCGGCCATTGCGGATGTGAGCGATGTGAGTTCACGGACCAAAAATTTCGGACTGATCGGGGTGGCATTTGGCGTCGGGTTCATTATCGGACCTACGCTCGGCGGCGAACTCTCGAATCCCAGAACGGTGTCATGGTTTAACTTTTCCACGCCCTTCTACGCGGCGGCCTGTCTGGCTACGGTCAACATCATCATGGTGATGACTACCTTCCGCGAAACGCTGAAAACACCCATCATGCGGCCCATCACGCCGCTCACGGGCTTCCGCAACCTGGGCGAAGCATTCGCCAATCCGCACCTGCGCATCCTGTTTGCGGGGGTGTTTTTCTACGCACTCGGCTTTAATTTCTACACGCAGTTTTTCTCAGTGTATCTCGTCAAACGCTTCGATTTCGACCAGGTACACATTGGCCGCTACTTCGGATTTGTGGGCCTGTGCATCGCCGTCATGCAGGGGCTGGTGGTGCGGCGCATAGCGAGTCGGTATACGCCGCAGCAGATTTTGCGGGTAAGTGTATTAGGCCTTGCCGGGGCGCTGTGGTGCTTTTTGCTACCCCAACAGTCGTGGCAACTCTTTTTGGTAGCTCCGTTGATGGCTCTCTTTCAGGGACTTACCTCCCCCAACGCCACCACGCTCGTTTCGGCCAGCGCAGGCAATGAGGGGCAGGGCCGCACATTAGGCATCAACCAGTCGGTGCTGTCAGCGGCGTTCGCCATTCCGCCGGTCATTGCGGGCTACATCGAAACCATCAGCCTCAGTTTACCCCTCGTCATTGCGGGCGCAATGGTCGTTGTCGGCTGGGTTTTCTTCACGCGCTTCATCAACCGCGAAGCCATCAGCGACGCGGTAAAGGCGTAAGTTTGGCCTACGAAACTATGCCTGCTACCATCCTCCTCATCGACGACGAACCCCGGCTACGGCAGTTGCTCGCCCGCATTCTGCAACTGGAAGGCTACACCATCCTGGAGGCCGAAAATGCCCGCGCGGGCCTGAAAACGCTGGAACGCGAACCCGTCCAGCTCGTGATCAGCGATGTGAAATTGCCCGACAAAAACGGCATCGAACTCACCGCGCAGATCAAACAACTTTACCCCGCCACGGAAATTATTGTGCTCACCGCCTACGGCACCATCGCCGATGGAGTGACAGCCATCAAAAACGGCGCGTTCGATTACATCACCAAAGGCGACGACAACGACCGCATCATTCCGCTGGTAAGTCGGGCGGTGGAAAAGGCTAATTTACAGTTCAGAATCAGGCAGTTAGAGGCGCAGATGAGCCAGCGGCTGGGCTTCGAGAGCATCGTAGGTCATTCGAAAGCGGTGCATCAGGCGGTCGACTTGGCTCGGCGCGTGGCCACTACAGATACCACCGTATTGCTCACCGGCGAGACCGGCACGGGCAAGGAAGTCTTCGCGCAGGCCATACATCAGGCCAGCCCCCGCAAGGCGCAGTCATTTGTGGCCATCAACTGCGGCGCGTTGGGCAAAGACATCCTGGAAAGTGAGTTGTTTGGCCACCGCGCCGGGGCTTTTACCGGGGCCAGCCGCGACCAGAAAGGGCTGTTTTCCGAAGCCGACAAAGGCACGATTTTCCTGGACGAAATTGGCGAGATGCCCCTCGATTTGCAGGCCAAACTCCTGCGCGTGCTGGAAACGCACGAGTTCCTGCGCGTGGGAGATACGAAGCCCACCAAAACCGACGTCCGGGTCATTGCCGCCACCAACCGAGGGTTGGAACAGGAATCCCACGCGGGCAATTTCCGCCTCGATCTGTACTACCGCCTATCGGTGTTTTCCATTGAACTGCCCCCCCTCCGCGACCGTCGCGACGACATCCCCGATTTAGCCATCCAATTTGCCCGGCAGGCGGCCACCAAAATCGGCAAACGCGATATTCGGTTGAACCCAGCTTTCGTGCAAAAACTGCAACAGCACCCCTGGAAAGGCAATATTCGGGAGCTAAAGAACGTGATTGAACGCGCCGTGATCCTGGCCGACACCCGCCCCGACGGCACCACCGAACTCCTCCCCGACACCCTCCCCTTCGACCTGCAAACCACCAGCTTCGACAACACCGCCCTCGACCTCGCCACCATCGAAAACCACCACATTCGCCGCGTCATCCACCACACCAACGGCCACAAACCCGAAGCCGCCAAGTTACTGGGCATTGGCTTGACCACGCTGTACCGAAAAATGGCGGAGTATGGGATTGAGTAGAATGAAGTGCATTTTTTTATAATTAACCGTAAATAGTTAAGGAAAGTATACTTATTCTGCTTACTTTTAAAAAACTAAATCTTTTATATGTCATTTAACAAGTATAGCTGGGGCCTTTACAAGCGCACTGAAGGAGGAATCAGAGCTATACAGCTTTTTAATGAAGGTGATAGCTGTGAGCTGATTAATAAGTTTGCCAAGCGGTTTGCTCATCGTATATCGGTTGATAGTTTTGAAGGAATCTGTGACAACATTTCTATATTAAACGCGTGTTGTATCGAGCCTAAATTGCCCGACACCTTAACGATAGAAGGAACACAATTACTTTTTGAGAGTATTATAAAAGATGGAGTGACATTACGGTATGAAGATGGAGTGATTGAAACCGCCCATTTCGACGATATTCCCGATGCAATTTATTGTGTATCTACCTGGCTGTACCTGCGTTATCCTGATTGGTTCAAACCTTACTTTTTTACAAATCAATTTTATCTCCTTACGCGTATTGCTGATACTTTTGGCATTGAACTTTTACCCGTACCTCTTAAAAAAGACAAAGAACAAAGACATCTTTATTACTTCGACCTTTGCCTCTCTTTCAGTAACTTCCAAATAGAGAATGAGTAGACTTGTTTAGCCTCATTATCAGTGCCTTGCGGTCTAATTCTTTCGACTATTTAATTTAAAATTCCACAAACCTGCACAAAGTTCGATACTTTCGTCAAATCTTTTCATCGACTTGCCTCGATATTTTGTTGTCAACAA
>JBBRMP010000150.1:0-14217 GCA_038230755.1 Cytophagales bacterium
AGTAACACGGCAACCAGTAAAGTATACTTCAGACAACTTGGTTAGTGTACCATTGAGCCTGTCTATAGCTACACTGCAACGATTTGTGGCAACCATCAGCCTAAAGTTAGCCCCACGAGTTTTTATGAGAAAGCCCTGTAGCGATAATCCGATTAAATATTGATCGTCTTCATCATCAATTAAAATAATTGGTCCTTTTAATGACATAGTTTTGGCCAATCAGCGCAAATTTGGCCTGTAAAGTATACGATGTTGTACGTAGTGGATCGGTGTCGGTAGTGGCAGGCTATTAGTCTTCTTTATCGGATTTTTCCTCCCGGTCAACCCCAACCGAAAGGGGTTTAATCACCGTATCCGGCTGCGTTTCGGCCAGATCAGCCTGCGCATCGACCTCGTGACTATAGTCATGTTCAGCAGTAGGCTCCGACTCGACAACTACCGATGATTGGCCTGCATC
The DNA here is from genome assembly GCA_038230755.1 of Cytophagales bacterium. Taxonomy (GTDB): domain Bacteria; phylum Bacteroidota; class Bacteroidia; order Cytophagales; family Spirosomataceae; genus Fibrella. The sequence continues at coordinate 458 of JBBRMP010000150.1, forward strand.
GTGGATGTAAGGCTCCGTTCGTCGCGCTTCTTCTTCAGCCTGCTGCTGATAAAAACGGCGTTGGAAGAACAGGATAAGGCAAACACCCACAAAAATGCAGGAGTCGGCGAAGTTGAAAATGGGCATCGAGAAATACTGACCACCCCAAACCGGAATCCAGCGGGGCAGAATCCCTTCCCATAAATCGAAAAAGATAAAGTCGATCACCTGCCCGTGAAACCAGCGGGTAGGTGCGCCAAAGGGAGCATTGTTGAGGTATACCCCATAAAACGTACTGTCAAGGACGTTGCCAATGGCACCGGCCAAAATCAGGGCCATCGCGTAGAGCAGTCCATTCGGCGCATTGCGTTTGGCCAGATAAATCAGATACCAGCCAATACCCACCATGGCAACCATCCTGAATAGGCTCAGAAATAATTTACCATACTGGTGTTGCAACTCCATCCCAAACGCCATGCCGGGGTTCAGCACGTACTGAAATTTCAGCCAGCTACCAATTACATGAATGGGCATGTACAGGTGGCTCTGCATGTACTGCAAGATCCACAGTTTCGATGCCTGATCAATACCAATCAGTAACAGGGCAAACAGAAAATAGCGAATGGGGTTTTTCATAAAATGTGGTTCAAGGTTTAACCGCACCGGGATGCCGGACCACGGCGGACCGGGTCAATGTCTAACGTTTTGCCCACAACAAAAAATGCTTGATTTGGCAAAACGTTAGACGTTGACCCGGTCCGCCGTGGTCCGGCATCCCGGTGCGGTTAAACTCTGAACTAATTTTTACAGCCCTTGCGGCGCTCCAATTCATTCTTCACCAGTTTGAATTCGCGGCTGCTTTGGCCAGCTATGGATTTATTTTCTTCGGCCCGGCGGAATAAATAAGGCATCACCGCCTCGACCGGGCCATACGGCACATACTTGGCTACGTTATAACCGGCATTGGCCAGATTATACGATATATTATCACTCATGCCCAGCAACTGCGCAAAGTAAATATGCCGGTCGTTAGGGGCAATACCCATGTCTTTCATATGCGCCATCGTGTACTGACAGCTATATTCATTGTGCGTACCCAGGCAAACCGAAACCTCGTCGCGGTTGGCCAGACAGAAGTCAATGGCGCGGTTAAAATCGCGGTCAGTATCTTCTTTGCTAGCCTGAATGGGGTCCTGATACTCGTCTTCGTGCGACCGCAGGCGTTCTTTTTGCAGGTAAGCGCCCCGCACCAGTTTAACACCCAGAAAATAACCCTTCTCGCGGGCTACGTCAGTTGCTTTGGTAAGTTGGTCGTACATCTCCCAGCGATACATCTGGTACGTATTATAGACGATGCACTGCTCATGGTTGTACTTGTCCATCATGGCATACGCAATCGTGTCGATGGTATCCTGAAGCCAGCTTTCCTCGGCATCGATAAAGATGCGCACGTGCCGGTCGTGGGCACGTTGGCAGAGCGTATCTACCCGGTCACGTACCCGGTCAAACGCGGCCTGCTCGTCGCTGGTCAGCACATCGCCGCGCTGCACGGCTTCGAGCAGGTCGGCCTCAGCGACGCCGGTGACTTTAAAGACCGAGAAAGGGATGTCCTGTGATTCGCTGGCCCGTTCGATGGTGCGCAGAATTTCGAGCACCGTACAATCGAAGCAGGCTTCATTTTCTTCACCCTCAACGGAATAGTCAAGAATGGTGCCCACCTGAGCGGTATGAAGCGAGGTGATGGTTCGCTCACAGTCGCGGATGGTTTCACCGCCGCAGAACTGCTCGAAAATGGTGTTTTTGATGAGTCGTTTGATAGGGAGCTGGAGCTTCAGGGCCAGTTTCATGAAGAAAGTCCCTACTTTCACCAGCCATCCCTGGTTCATCAACGCAAAGAGCCAGTACGTTTTTCGTAGTTTAAAATCGGACTGGGAGCAGAAGGCAATCGACGTGTCCTCGAAAGATACCGAGGCTGCTGTGGTCAAAGGCGCAGCAACCGGCTGGACGGGAGATGACATAAGTTTACTTCGGTTCGACATAGTCAATGCGCCGTGTTGCGGTGCGTTAGCCATAGGGTCGTTAAGTGGGCCGATAAGGTAGCCTAAAGGTAAACGAAATTCAGGCACAAAAAGGTTTTACCGGCACTCGTCTACTTTTTCAACAGACTAATTATCGTACAAATCGGAACGAGAATCAGCCGCGTAGGTGGCTTATTCTCTTACAAATATACCATAAATTTGTGGGTGCACTTCGTCCCCCGGTAACTAGTAATTTTTCAACCAGAATACGCATAACCTCATGAAACCAGATTTGGCCGTAGCTCCACTCAACTCGTGGATCGAAACAAACGGCAAGCCCCTGATCATTGCCGGCCCGTGCAGCGCCGAAACCGAAGAGCAACTCGTTGACACCGCCCGCCAACTGGCCGCGTTGGGTTCTGTCCACGCCATCCGGGCGGGGGTTTGGAAGCCCCGCACGCGCCCCGGCAGCTTTGAGGGCATGGGCGAAGCCGCCCTGCCCTGGATACAGCGGGCCAAAGCCGAGACCGGTTTGCCCTTCGCCGTGGAAGTAGCCACGCCCCAACACATTGAACTGGCCCTGAAATATGGCGTCGATATCCTCTGGCTGGGTGCCCGTACCACGGTAAACCCGTTTAACGTGCAGGAAATTGCCGACGCGCTGAAGGGGGTTGACGTGCCTGTTTTAATCAAAAACCCCGTCAACCCCGACCTCGCCCTGTGGGTGGGTGCGTTTGAGCGGATTGCCGGGGCGGGTATCACCAAATTGGGCGCTATTCACCGGGGTTTTTCAACGGGCGAAGCCAGCAAATACCGCAACATTCCACTGTGGCAGATCGCTATTGAGCTGCGCACGATGTTCCCGCACCTCCCCATTATTGGCGACCCCAGCCACATGGCGGGCAAGCGGGCTTACCTGAACGAACTGGCCCAGATGGCCATGGACCTTAACTACGACGGCCTGATCGTGGAGTCGCACATTGACCCCGACAAAGCCTGGAGCGACGCAGCGCAGCAGTTGACCCCCACGGCCTTCGGCGAAATGCTCGATCACCTCCAAATCCGTCAACTTGCCTCGCCCGACCGGGAGTTTCAGGGGGCGATGGAGCAGATTCGGGTGAAGATCGACAGCGTAGACCGGCAGTTGGTCGAGATGCTCGCCGCCCGGATGTCGCTGGTGGAAAAGATGGCCGAACACAAGCGCGACAATAATATCTCAATGTTCCAGCCCGACCGCTGGAAAGAGATTCTGGAGACACGTAAGCAACTGGGTATCAAGCTAAATCTGTACCCCGAACTGGTAGAGGAGATATACAAGATCATCCACATGGAATCCATCCGGAAGCAAACGGAGATGATGAACAGTGCGCCGGTGGCGTAAGGCAGTGGCAGTAAGCAGAAAGGGCTGACGCGAGCGTAAATGCTCCTGCGTCAGCCCTTTCTGCTTACTGCCACTGCCAACTGCTACTGCCTTATTTCACCTTCAGCGATAAGCTTGCCTGATTGAGGGCACCGAAGCAGCCGAGGCCACCCACGATATTGGAAGGGATCAGGACCGGCTCGGCAAAAGGATTGTCGGCGGCACTAGTTTGCTGAGCTACGGCTGAACGATAGCGGTAATAATTTTCGTCGACGGCACTCAGACCCAGGGTGACGATGACGGCATTGTATTGTTGGTCAGGGCTAGAAAACAATGTCCGTTCTCCTTTAGGCGAAATCAGTTGGCTACCATCCTGATTTTGGTCAGAAATCAGGGTCGAACGATTGAAAAATAGCGTACTAAAGCCTGTAGTCGTGGTATCGTGTTTGGGTTTACCAGGCTGATATTGCGTGTTATACGTAGACGTTTCGGTTGTGTGGCCCGAAACCTGATAGTAATTGACCTTCTCAGGAGGATCTTGCCAAACTAGCCGACTGATATACGTAACTCCTGTATAGTCAAACTGCGCCTGCGTGGTTGAATCGAGGCGGATTTCGGTGGGCTTCACCGGCACAGGTACTGTGCATTGGGCCGTCACGGGCGGAAAATAAGGTGTCGATACCGTTAGCGTGTAGGTACGGCCTGCTACAATCGGCGGCTTTCGGGCATCGATGCCGTAATAGAGTGGAATCGCACCACCCACTACTGACAACTGAACCGTGGTGGTTCCGTCCGAAAGTTTCACTACTGCGTTTTGCACCGAACGTTCGTAGTAACTACTGTGACCATAGTCAACAAATTGTGTGCCCAGCACTGACCTGGGTGCCTGCACATAAACGGCCAGCACCGTATCCTGAGGTGAAATGAAACTGTGAACAACCACTTTGGCCGTGGCCGTGGGGATCTTGTCGGGGCTTACTTCCTGCACCAGACTACCACAGCCAAACAGGCTGATCGTGAGGCCGATGAGTAAGAAAAAGACGGGCGTTTTCATCAGAATTTGAAGTTATAACTGATCGAGGGCACAATGGGGAACACCGAGTACCGTCGGAGTGAGGTGCGGGGTGTGCCATTTGGGCCTGACGGGTAGATCGTATCGAGGCTGTAGAAGAACGGGTTGCGGCGATTATAAGCGTTATAGGCACTGAATTCCCAGGTGCGCTCGTGCCGCTTCATTTTTTTGTGAAACTGTACGGCCACGTCGAACCGGTGATACGGTTCGGCCCGAAAGCTGTTTTTTTCGCCGTATGCCGTATTCGGTAGCCGTTTGCGAGTTCCCGTAGGGAAGCACCGTTGTTTGCCCCTGTGGGCCATAACTGTACGATGGGTTACCCTGCCCGTAGGCGCTGTATCGGGCTTGTGGCAAGGTGAGGGCCTGCCCCGTGCCGTAGACCCACGTTCCCGACAGCGTAATTTTGGGGCTAAGCTCATAGATACCCACCACGGAAATATCGTGGCGGCGGTCATAGCGGGGATAAAAGGGCTTGCCCCCATTGAGTTCGGCAAACTGCCACTGCGTCCACGAGAGGGTGTAGCTCACCCAGCCGCTGAACCGGCCCACTTTCTTTTGCAACAGCACTTCGGCCCCGTAGCTCCAGCCGCGCCCCGCCGTCACGTTGTCTTCCCAACGTACTTTTTGGGCCGACGTGGGGTCGTCGAGGAGCAGAAAACTGGCAATGAGGCCAATACCACCCTCGCCGTGCAACTTCTCTTTATTGCCGTCTTTCATGTTCAAATCAATTACCGACGAGAGCCGCCCACCAAACCGCGCCGGAAAACCGCCCTTGGTTAGCTCCACACTCTTGAGGGCGTCGCCGTTGAAGACCGAGAAAAAACCGAATAAGTGGCTGGCATTGTACACCACGGCATCATCGAGCACAATCAGATTTTGGTCGGGGCCACCGCCGCGCACGTAAATGCCCGACTGCCCTTCGGAGCCTTTCTGCACGCCGGGCATGAGCTGCAGCACCTTCAGCACGTCCTTTTCACCCAGTAGTGCCGGAATCTTTTTGATCTGCGAAATCGGAATGTCGATTTGGCTCATCTGTGGGCTATCGCTCACCTTTTCTTCGGCCCGCGACGACCGCACCACCACTTCGTTGAGCAACTTTCCCGAACGAAGTAACACGCTGATTATCTGTGTTTTTTGCCCCGGTATAGTCTGTTCCTGCGTGTCGTAGCCCACCATCGAATAAACCAGCCGGAGGCTATCGTCGGCGGGCACCGTCAGCGAGTAAAACCCATACGTGTTGGTGGTGGTGCCCAGCGGTTTGTTGCCTGCCCGGTAAACGTTGACACCGATCAGCGCCTCCTGCGAACCCGCCTCACGAACGTAGCCGCTGATGGTGATGGTTGGTGGTTGGTGGTCTACCGGCTGATTTCGACTGACCAAAGGCCATCTGCCAACTAAGCCACCCCAGCAGGAGTAGTCGTAAAGAAAGTTTCATAAACGCGTTTTGAGCAAAAGAGTACAAAAGTAACGCGAAGGTTGGAAAGGGGAAGTCGTAAGTCTGGGAGTCGTACATCGTAAATTCCCTACTTTTGTCCCAACATGCTCACGACCCATAGCCTGACGTTTTCGTATTCGCCCACGAAGAATTTCCAGTTTCCCGACATCACCTGCGCCAACCGGGAGGCGCTGCTTATTTTGGGACAGTCGGGTACGGGTAAGACGACCTTGCTACACTTGCTGGCGCTGCTGCTGACACCCTCGGCGGGGTCAGTAACGATCAACGACACCGATTTGACCATGCTCAGTCCCGCCCAAACGGCTGCGTTCCGGGCCGCTAACATGGGCATCGTATACCAGAAACCGCACTTCGTCAGCTCCTTGTCGGTAATGGATAACCTACTCCTGGCCAATTACTTAGCCAACAAAAAAGAAGCCAAAGACCGTGCGAAGCAATTAGCCACACAGCTAGGTTTTGCCGACCAATTGAGCAAACGCCCCAACCAGATGAGTCAGGGCGAACAACAGCGCGCGAGCATTGCCCGCGCCGTAATGAATCAGCCCGCGCTGATTCTCGCCGACGAACCCACGTCGAGTCTCGACGACGAAAATGCGACGCGGGTGATCGGTTTGCTGCGCCAGCAATCCGAGCAGATTGGGGCGAGTTTGGTGGTGGTCACGCACGACCAACGGCTGAAAGATGCTTTCCAGAATCGCGTTAGTTTAGAAAAATAACCCGCCCACCCATGCGTAAAATAGTACTCATGCTGCTTCTCTTACCGCTTTTGGCGGTGGGGCAGAACCGTAAAAAGAAGGATTACCTCGTCACGCTCAGCACCGGTTTCGGGCCAATGCGGTTCGTGTTGCACGATCAGACGCCGAAGCACAAAGCCAACTTCATCCGCCTCGTCGACAGCAGCTATTACGACGGGCTGCTGTTTCACCGGATCATCGAAAAATTCATGATTCAGGGCGGCGACCCCGACTCGCGGACGGCGGTGGCGGGGCAGGCACTCGGCAACGGTGACATTGGCTACCTCGTACCCGCCGAATTTGTACCGACGCTGTTCCACAAGAAAGGGGCTATCGGGGCCGCCCGCGACGATATTCCTTCGAAAGCGTCGAGCGCGGTGCAGTTCTACATCGTGCAGGGCAAGGTCTGGAATGACGCCGATCTGCAAAAACAGATTGACCGGGGGCTGGCGCGTGGTGCCAAACACGACTTCACCGACGACCAGAAACAGGTCTACAAAACCCTTGGTGGCACCCCCCACCTCGACGGCAACTACACCGTCTTCGGACAGGTCATCGATGGCCTCGCCGTGATCGACAGCATTGCCAAACAGCCGCGCAACGCCAAAGACCGTCCCCTCGCCGACATCAAAATAACGATGAAAGGCGAGTGGGTTCGCAAGAAAAAAATCACGAAACAGTACGGATATGCTTATTAGTCATAAGTCAACTATCGACTTACGACTTACAACTCTTTTTATGACTCGCATTCTCATTACCGGAGCCAACGGATTATTGGGCCAAAAATTGGTAGGACTTTTGTCACAACAGGCTGACGTTGAACTAATTGCTACGGCAAGGGGTGAAAACCGGCTGCCCACTTCAGCGGGTTACGCCTACCGCCAAATGGACATTACGGACCGGCAGCAGGTGCTCGACGTGATCGCCAATGTCCGGCCCGACGCGGTGATCCACGGCGCGGCCATGACCGACGTCGATAAGTGTGAACTGGACAAAGAAGCGTGCTGGACGCAGAACGTGACGGCCACCGAATCTATCGCGGCGGCGTGCGAAGCTACCGACGCCTTCCTCTGCCACGTCTCCACCGACTTTATTTTCGACGGGAAAGATGGTCCCTATTCCGAAGAGGACGAGGGCAATCCGATCAGTTTTTACGGCTGGAGCAAGTACGCCGCCGAACGGGTGGTGATGAGTTCGTCCCTGAAATGGGCCATCGCCCGGACGGTGCTGGTGTATGGTATTGCCCACGACATGAGCCGGAGCAACATTATTCTGTGGGTGAAAAAATCACTGGAAGAGGGTAAAACAATCAAGGTGGTGACCGACCAGTTTCGTAGCCCCACCCTGGCCGAAGATCTGGCGATGGGATGTGCATTGATTGCTCGCAACCAGGCCACGGGTATCTTCAATATTTCGGGAAAAGAGGTGTTGACCCCCCACGAGATGGCGATTCAGACCGCCGATTATTTCGGCCTCGACAAATCACTGATCACCGAAGCCACCGCCGCCACCTTCACCCAAACCGCCCGCCGCCCACCCCGCACCGGCTTCATCATTGACAAAGCGCAGCGCGAGTTGGGCTACGAGCCACATAGTTTTTTAGAGGGCGTTGCCATGCTGGCAGGGCAGTTGGGCCATTAAAAACGCAATGCCAAACTCGCACCAGGTCCCTGCCGGGCGGGGCTGATTTGCAGGCTAGTTCCTTCACTACCAGCCTGATACCGAGCGGCACGACGGAAATTATTCGTGGCTTTGTGGTTCAGGATCACCGCCCCTACCCCCAACAATAGGCCACCACCAGCCAGGGCCGCACCCACCACGGCACGGTCGCCGCCGCGTTCGAAATGGTTGTTTGTCATGCCATTGCCATTGGGGTCGTTGTCGAAACGATCACGACCACCGTGACCATCAACGGCCAGAGCGATACCCGTGCCCAGCAAGGCCACCGCCGGAATAGCCGTAATCAGAGCTGCCGTGCGCAGTTGCCGACCCCGTTGAAACGCCCGTTGCGCGTCGGGTTGACCGGCCATCATACCACGAACTTCGGGGTAGCCCAGCCGGGCGCCCTGCGCGTCGGTGTAGTAGCGACGGAACATACCACCGCGATACCGCGGCCCAGCCCGACGTGGTTCGACCTGATTTGAGAGGATGTCTTTGGTGCCGTTGGCGTATTTAATCATGAAAATATCCCCGGCTGGCATCGTGTACATTGGCCCGTCGGGGTTGTCGGTGCGCTTATATTTAATCTCGACCTTCGATACTTCCAGCACTTTGGCGGATACCTCCTGTCCCGATTTCAGAATGATATTATCCTGCGCCTTTGCCGCAACGGCCAGGAGCGTAAACAGAAAAAAACAGCACAACTTGTTCATAAATAACTGACTAAAAAGTGAATGGGCCAACCCATATTGGACTCGTAACGTAGTACGTCATTCCCTATCCCAACCGTTACGGGTGGATCAATAAACCCGCCTAGCTTTGCGCTTCATGCAACACACACACCTCCTAATTCAGGCCGCTCTCTTCGATATGGACGGCGTTTTGGTCGACAATGCCGCCTACCACCAACAGGCCTGGGGTGCGTTTGCCCGTCGCTTGGGTAAACCGCTTGGCCCCAACGATTACATGCTCCACATTAATGGCCGGGTGGCCGCTGCCGCCCTGAACTACCTACTGGGCCGCGCTCCGCAACCCGCCGACGTGCAGCAATGTGTTGACGAAGTAGACGGGCTGTACCGCGAATTGTACCGGCCCCACCTGGCTCCCACGCCGGGCGTATTGGCGTTTCTGGATTACCTGAAAAAACGCGGCATACGGATAGCCGTGGGCACGTCGGCACCAGCCATCAATGTGGGTTTTACCCTCGACGGGCTGGGCATACGATCTTATTTCGATACCGTCGTTGACGCCACGATGGTGAGCCGGGGCAAACCCGACCCGGTGGTGTACCTCACCGCCGCCAACCGGCTGGGCGTGGAACCTGCGCACTGCGTGGTGTTCGAAGACGCACTATCGGGTATAGAAGCCGGATGCCGGGCGGGCATGGCAGTGGTGGCGCTGGCGACAACCCACACCCCCGCCCAACTCGCCGACAGTGGCGCGGCCCTCATCATTTCCGATTTCACCGACCCGCGTCTACTCGCCTGGTTCCCATGAAACTGGCTATCGAAATTGGCGGCACCAAACTGCAACTGTTCACCACCGACAGCGCGGGTGGCATTGCGCAACGCATTCATCACGCCATAAACCCACAGGTGGGGGCGGCAGGGGTGCTGGCGCAAATAGAGCAGACAATCAATCAGTTACCCACCATGCCCGTAGCTATTGGTGTGGGCTTTGGCGGCCCGGTCAATGCCGCGTCGGGGCGAATTATCACGTCGCATCAGGTGCCCGGCTGGACCGACGTTGACCTGGCCGAGTGGCTTTTCCAGCGTACCGGGGCCGCCACTATTCGGATCGAAAACGACGCCAACGCGGCGGCTATGGGCGAAGCCCGGCACGGGGCGGGGCGTGCTTACCGCCATGTGTTTTATATCACGCTGGGTAGCGGCGTGGGTGGTGGCATGGTCGTAGACGGGAAACTATACCGGGGCACTTACCCCGGTGAAGCCGAAATTGGTCATGTGTGGGTGCAGCCGCCCAACCAAGCCGGGCAGGGCGGCCAAACGCTGGAACAGGCCTGCTCAGGCTGGGCCGTAGACCAGCTCATCCGCCAGCAGTTAACGACTCTCCCGCCTGACTCGGCACTACGGCAGCTTATTGAAAAGTCTGATAATCAAGAAGATAAACTACCCGCTGCACAGTTTCTGGGGCCAGCACTGGCCCGGCACGACTCCGCCGCCGAACAGATTCTGGCGCAGGTGAGCCACAACCTGGCTACGGGTTTGTCCCACGCCGTGCATCTGTTTCACCCTGATGTGATTGTGTTGGGCGGTGGGCTGTCGCTCATCGGCGAACCCCTGCGCCGGGCCGTCGAGCGGGCGTTGCCCCCGCTGTTGGTAGCCGCTTTCCGCCCCGGCCCGGCCATACAACTAGCGCAACTCGGCCCCGACGCCGTACCCATCGGCGCCTTAGCGTTGCTGGAGGGGTAGTTTGCTATCCTTCCGTTTCCATGAACGCGTAGCACAGCATATGGCAGATCGTCATGTGGGCATCTTCCACGCGGCCATAATGCCCCGATTCGGCCATGATGACCTCCTGCGCCCGTTCGGCCAGACCGCCGCATTTCTCGCCCACCAGCGCCATCGTAGTCAGGCCGTGCGCGTTGGCCCAGTCGATGGCTTTGAGCAGGTTAGGTGAATTACCACTAACGCTCATGGTCAGGACCAGATCGCCGGGGCGGGCGAAGTTTTGAAGTTGCCCCACAAACACGTCGTCGTAGCTGTAATCGTTGCCCAGGGCCGTAATCCAGGCCACATTGTCGCTCAACGACAGGCACCGAAACCGTTTGGACAGCTTATCCGACGCGCCTTTGCCGAGGTCGGTGATGAAGTGCGACGCGTTAGTGGCACTGCCGCCGTTACCAAACACGAACAATTGCCGGTCTTCTTGCCAGCACTGCCGCAACAGCCCCGCCCACCGCGCAATGGCATCTACCGGCAACGTCTGGTACAAGGCCGTTTGCTGGGCAAGGTAATCGGTGAAATAGGCAGCGTTCATGGGTTGAGCAGCGATGGTTATTGATGCACCAAAGCCAAAAACCGCCCTGTATTACCGTGCTATACATCACATCGGGGCTTGGTCCGATCACAGCCGGTAGTCGCCGTAGGTTTCGGACAGATGCCGTTTGACGACTTCCCTCATTAGCCGATTGGCTTCCTCAGTATCCAGCTTATACGTTACTGCCAGCTCCCTGCTCAACGGTCTGTGAAAAGTGCAGGGCAGTACAGTCATTGCCGTTACCTAAAATAAACTCCTCTGGCTGTGACCTGCTCCGGGTAGATTACCCCGATAAATACGATGAATTACCCCGCCAGCAAGGGTAAATGCCCCGTTTCAGATGGCCTGTCCCGTTACGAGTTTTGTGCTGGTAATTCGGTTAACAGACTGCTGCTATCCACACCGTGTTTTTATTCACCACAATCCAATACATGTATGAAGACGACGTATGCATTTCTCCGCCAGATCGGCCTCGGCATTGCCGCGCTGATTGTTTTGCTGGCTAGTTCGTGCAAAGGCCCCGACGGGCAACAGGGACCGGTAGGCCCGCAAGGGACTACCGGCGCAACGGGCGTAACCGGTCCACAAGGTGTCAGCGGCGTAGTGGGGCCGGTGGGGCCCGCCGGCCCACAGGGTCTCACTGGCGTGGCAGGGCCGCAGGGGCCAATGGGCAACGCCAATGTAGTTTATACTGCCTGGAAAGCCATCGACGTGAGCAACAGCTATTACCGCGACCCAACCAATCTGGTGATGTACATCGGCAACGATGGTAAATCGGACTACGCCCTGCTCACTAAAGATGTGATTGACAAATCGCTGGTGTACATCTATTTCAAAGTAGGCCAGCAAAGCTATGACCAGCCGAGTGGAGAATACAAACTGGTTGAGCGCATTGTGCCGGGCAACGCCTATGGTCAACTAAAAATACCGGGGCGTACGACAAATGGCAATCAGGATTTTGTTGGCTACGGTATTTATAACCAGCCCATTGGTGTCAATTTTCTGAACTTCACCCTGCGCCTGGACACCTACAGCTATGATGCCCAAAGTAAACAGGTAGCCGTGCCGGAGTTGATTGGCAAAAATGCCCAGTTCTTCCGCGATATGGTCAAAGATATGCCTCAATTCCGGGTGGTGATCGTGAACGGAAACATCGTTGGTGGCCGAACCGCCTCGATCAATTTCAAGGACTACGCGTCGGTTAAACAAGCGTTCAATTTCGTGGATTAATGAGCCAGTAAAAGGCCACCACTATTTTGTTTTTATCATTCCGAAGGATGAGGGATTTACTTTTCTACCGCAGGATATGCGCGTAGGAAAATAAATCCCTCATCCTTCGGGATGATAAAAAATGCGCACTGCTAAAAGAAAATACCTGTTCAGAAAAGCCCCGTATTGTATAATTCCTGTAAATGACGTTCCAGAACAGCTAGCCTGATCCGCTCTGTTTCGTAATTGGCAAGGCCGTATTGTTTCGCGATACCCTTGCCTAACGACTGTTGTAATACCCTTATGGCGTGATGATGCTTGCTGACCTACCAACCAACCGATCTTTCTACCAGCTTATCATAGCTGATAAACTCAAATTTGGTCTGAATTTCCACGGTGGCTTCTTGGTGTTGTGCAGCAGACTCCAACCGTTCCTCATGCCATAATTTGGCCAGGCTGACAAATTCGCTTCGGAAGCCAGGGTTGTTATAAATAGTCTCGGCCAACAGCCGATGTTTTGCCAGCACATCCCGTACAGTTTCATCACGCGATAAATCTGAATACCGCCAATCGACGGAGCTATCGTTCATCAATGCACGTTGACGCTGGTAGGCCAGCTTAAATAAATGGAGAAGCAGCGCATAGACATGATCAATATCACCCTCAGGCATATGTACAGTGCCAGCGTGCCAGCGGTGTGTTGTCAGCGCCACGCAAGCCAAATCGTCGGGGTCCAAACCGCTACTGGCAATAGCCTGATCTACGTCGGCCTCGATAGGTTTTACATTCCGAATCAGAAAATGCAGGTCAAATAACCAAATTCCTTTTTCGGATTCTTCTAACTGATACCAATTCAGGAGCGAGGTGTCGTATTTGTTTGTCTAACATGCTGATTTTCAATTAGTTAAATAGATGTCTATACGACATTCGGTTGTTGAATTAGTATGAGCAAACGGCATCAACAGTCCATCAGTCGGGCTTACCCCCTGCCCAAATCGGTAGATCGCTATTTCTTCTTCCAGACTCATATGCACTCAATATTTGAAGAAACCCTATGCCTGTATGCAAGAGCGTTCTCTGATTAAACTACTGCTTAACAGCAGTTACGGTTTGCTCCCACGTGGTAGAAATTATAATACTACTGGACAAAAGGCATAAGTATTTGAAAATGAGGGGATTAAGATGTAGATTTGTTTTACCAGAACAAAAAAGACATCAAAATGCACCCTCATCTCAACAAATTTAGGCTCTATTATGGGGATTATAGTCGGTC
>JBBRMP010000151.1:0-13823 GCA_038230755.1 Cytophagales bacterium
AAAGACCCGGAGGATGCCCGCCGCCGTCTGATCCGCTACGATACGATGGCCGCGAAGTACCAGGCCATCGTGCGGGCTACGTTGCTGGGTGGGCTGGAGCCCGCCGAATGGCAGGCCCGCCAGCGGGTGGCCGAAACCCAGAACGGTATCCCTACCTATACCCTTGCCGAACGTTTACACCGGGCCCTTACCCAGGATTATAAGCGCCTGATGAGCCTCTGGGCCGTCGATCCGCGCCGTGCCCAATCCCTCGCCCGCGCCGGGGCCATCATCGAAGCGGTGGGCCATCATGTGCAGGCTAACGCCCTGGGCTGGAAACCGTATGCGGCATACGATCAGGCCGCTGCCTGGATCAAGGCAAACTGGGCTGACTACAGCACCTACAAAGCTGATGCCCCCGCTTCGGCCATTACGCTCAAAGCCCACGTGCTGCACCGGTTTTGCGGCATCGAGCGGATGCGTGACCTGCCCGGCCCCGGTCCCCAACCGATTCAGGCCGTCGTGAAGCTACCCCGCCTAGACAATCAGAATCGGGAGGTGTTTATTCACTCCTATCCGCAACCGCTGGCCTGGGCCATGCAACTGGCCACGCTGGGAGCCGACCGGGGCGGCAACCCCAACTACTCCGACGCCCATATCATCCGACGCGTTACGGAATGCTGTATTCTTCAGGGCATACCCACCCCCAGCAAAGGCTGGTTTTCAGGGCTGTTTGCCAAACCAAACGTACAGCGCCTGCGGGCGGGCTATCGCTGGGAAAAAGGCAGTCGGTTTGCCAACAAATACACCGCCTACCGCCCCATCGAAGGGGCACTCCACGCGGGTGATTGCTGGATGATGGACGGCACCCGGATCAACTTCCTGCCCCACCAGTCAGCCGATGGCACGGCCAAATCGCTCTATATCGTCTTTGTTTTCGACGTGTATTCGGGCGACGTGCTGGGGGTCTCGTGGAGCTACAGCGAAGATCACGTGGCCAACATCAACGCGCTGAAGATGGCCGTCAGCACGTCGGGCTATGTACCCTACGAACTGGTGTTCGACAAGTTTCCAGGGCATAATACCGAGCAGTTCGGCTACCGCGAAAAGGGCAAGGTGCTCTCCGGTGTGTGTAAACATCTGGACAGTAAGGGCGTTCGGCTCACCTGCACCATTGCGGCCACCGGCAAAGCACCCATCGAGCGGTGGATCGGCACGTTCCAGGACGTGTTCCTGCACAACAGCAAATTCTACTACGGCCAGGGTATTCAGTCGACCCGCGCCGCCGCCCACCGCACGCCCCAGTACCTGCTGGCCATTGCCCGGCAGGCCAAAGCCGATGGCTGGGATTATGACCAGGCCTGGCGCGAAGCCGCCTACTGGATTGAGTGCTACAGGAACACGCCGCTGACCCACTATTCAAAAAAGGCCATCGACACCAGCCCGCGCCTGCGGCATGATACCTCGGAGCGGCCCCTGGCCATCGACGTGCGGCCCGACGAAGTGGTGAGTATGTTCTGGCTGACCAAAACACTCACCATCAGCGCCGAAATGCTGAAGATGGAGGTCTTCAAAGAGAAAGTATTCTACCCCATCACGGCAGATACGTACCCAGTACTGCGCCACCACAAGGCCGTTACGGTGCGCTATGACGAAACAGACCTGAGCAGCATCATGGTCTTCGATGCCACCACCGACGCCTTTCTGTGCGCCATGGATCAGGGAGCCGCCACCGTCCGCTACGGTATCGAAAAACCCCTCCAGGACGAAGCCCGAAAGTTGTTTTTGGCCGACCAGCGCAAGATTGGCGACCTCAAAGAGGCCGAGCTAGCCAGTATGACAGCCGGGGCCGACGAATCGATTCTGCTCTACGCCGCCCAAAACCCCAAGGCCCTGCGCGAAGCCAGCCAGGACCGCTACCAGGAGGAGCGGGTAGCCGACCAGATGAAGGCCAGGCACCGAAAGCCTAACCCCAAACCCGTGGTGCTCACCGGCGACGGTACGGACACCATCGACCTGCAACGCTTCGCCCGCGAGGGTTACTGACAATCAACCAATAAATCCCCTTACATAATCCCAAATACCATGCTTACGAACCTACAGAAAAAAGAAATCGCGGCGGCATTGTTGACCGAACGCGACCGGCTGGGCAGCTGGAAAAAAGTCGAAGTCAAGACCGGTGCCAACGTGGCTACCATCAGCCACAACATGCAAAAGCCCGAACTCTGGCACCTGGTTTCTCCCAACATGTGGGCCAGAGTAGCGGCCAGCATCGGCGTCAAGCTGGGGGCCAGTGGCTGGGCGGTGGTTAACACCACCAACACCCAACTGGTGACGAATCTGCTGCGCGATGCCCAGGGCGAGGCCATGTTCATGGGCCTGTCGGAAAAAGCCGGATCGGGCAAAACGGCCTCCATTCAGCACTATCGGGACGCCGACACTACCGGGTCGGTATTTGTGCTCCAGTGTGAAGAATGGCACAAGCGCCCGTTCCTGATTCGCCTCTGTGAGTCGCTGGGCGTGGCCACCACCCGCACCCTGAACATCGACCAGCTCACGGGCCTGGTCGTGGATTTTTTCAAGCAGAAAGCCCGGTCGGTACAGCCCCTGCTCATCCTGGACGAAGCCGACAAGCTGCGCCCTGCGGCCCTGCGGTTTCTGATCCCCCTCTTCAACCGCCTGGAAGATCAGCTGGGCGTGGTCATTGCCGGTACCGAATACCTGCGCCGCAACATTCAGGCGGGCGTACAGCGCGGCCTGAAGGGGTATGACGAAATCGACAGCCGCCTGGGTCGCTCCTACAGCCAGTTGATCGGGGCCACCCGCACCGACGTTAACAGCATCTGCGTGGCTAATGCCCTCACTGATCCCGATGCCATTGGCCGGGTGTGGGCTGAATCCTTACCCCGTGACCGCCACGTAGGAGGCCGTGCCGTGGCCGTGGTCGATGACCTGCGGCGGGTGAAGCGCCTGATCAAACGCGAACGCCTGCTGCTGGCCCAGTAACCCCTCATTCACTACGTAAACTCCCTAATATCACGTTGTTAGAACTGTCAAAACTGGAGGTCGACGTGCTGCGGGCGGGTCTTCAGGAACTTAAGACCCGCTATGATCAGGAGAGCCAGACCGGATCTCCCGACTTCATCACCGTCACGGTCAACGACCTGATCGCGGCCACGGCTGAGCAGCTGCTGGTCCGCCTGGATCAGAAAGGCCGGGCTATGGACCTGAGTCAGGACCTGGCCGACGAATTCATCCGCGTAATCAATGAAACCACCACTAAACCGTCTGCCTCATCATGCTAGCTGACTACACACCGGCCCCTGCGGCTGCCCCTCGTGGCTTTACCTTCGTCGACGTACTGCGCCACGATGCCCTGGACACCTTCAAAACGGTCGATCCTGAGCGCCTGCGCAATTACCAGACGCTGCTGTTGATGAAGATCGACGAGCGCGAAGAGACCCTGGCCACGGGCCGGAATATCCTCTCCAACGAACGGGCTGAACTCAGCGCCGACATCCGCTGGTTTCGCGGCATCGCCGACAAGATTGCCGACCTGCTGACGACGGAATACTACACCAAACGGGCCGTTTAAACGGGCTTTAGACGCTACGAAAATGCGGAAATCGACCCTTCTGCCAAGTTACCCCCCCCCACCATGAGTACACTTAATACCATTGAAGTGACCCGCGAAGGCCTGCTAAAGGCTGGGTTTGTGCCGATGCAGGTCTGGGAGTCATCCCCAATGGGTGGGCAACGACTGGCTGAATCGCCTGGTCTTCTGGTGCATGGCTCGTTAAAAGCGGGCCTGGATTACCCGGTCAGTCTTCACCCCAACATCGTTAGTACCTGCCCTGTCATTCAGATGTATGGCAATCACTACGAAGCCAAGTATGGAGCGCAGTATCTCATCCTGCGCACGGACGCCCAGCTACAGGGCTTTATGAACGTTTTCAACTACCCCTTTCCATGAATCAACCAATCCCAACAACGCAAAAGCTGGATGCCTTCAATGACGAGTTCAAGACCCTGATCGCCAAACATGGCATGGCCGAAGGCTTCGCCGTGGTGGCCCGGCCCTCCGATGGTGTGCAGGGTGCGCAGGTTGTGCGCCTGGCCACCGACACCCTACCCCCACTCATGGAGACGATGTTTCGGGGCTGCCTGGCGCTGATGATCCAGGTGGGTGGTATTCCCCTTAACACCGACAACTCAAATTAACCATGTACCAACACCACGAATTAGAGCAGCTTAGCCAGGGGCTAAAGAGCCTGCTCAGGCAATACGGATTCGACCAGTTTGTGCTGGTCGCTCACCAGTGTCAGAAGGAAAAAACCTTCATCTGCGCCACCCCGGAACCCTGCGGCGTCATGCATTCGATGTATACCGCCGTGCAGGTAGTCAACAACTCATTTGGGCCAATCAGTCTGGCCAGTAATCACCCAGCTGAAGATAACTAGTCATGACCAACAAACAGAAACGATACCTCGCCGAACTGGTGAGCGACTACCAGGCACTGGCCGCTATCGGCAAGGCCAACGAAGCCCAGAAGCAGGCCCTCAAGCAGCAGATTGGGGCGTTTGTGGAACCCTTTGGGGCGGAGTTTGCCGGGGGTGAATTCATTGTGCTGGGGCCTGCCGGTGAGCGGGTGGGAGCCATCAAACAGGTGAGTAACGCCCCTCGCCTGGTCAGGATTGACAGCGACGACGAACTAACGGCCCTGGAAACGGCAAAACTCATCGAAAAGCTCGACCCCCGCTACCTGACGCAAAAGCCCAACGTGGCCCTCATGCGTGACCTGTCCGACGACAAGAACCTGGCGAAGGTGCTGCAAAAGCTGGGCGTGGAAGTGTTGCAGACCACCCGTTTCGATGTCAAGCCATGAGCTATGTCAACCTAAGCTATTTCAACACGCACTCAACTAAGACGCTGGAGGCGATACTACTGGGTTGGGAGCGTGAATACGACCGGGCGTGTGCGAACGAATCAGGGGCACTACCGAAAGACTATCTCTCTGAGCGGATGCACACCATCCGGGCTATCATGGACGCACGAAGTGAAGATCAGCATCAACACACAACCCAAAACGGAGTAAAGGCAATGGATATAAGTCAACGACTCAGTGAATTAACACAGCCGCAATTCAGGGCATTGGAATGGCTAATCGGTGAAGCAACAATAACCGGAAGCGATTACGTCGCAATCGCCAACAACCGCGCTATCGAAGGGCTGCTGGGAAAACGAAGTGCTGTGGATTGGATGGCACTGCCTGCGCTGATGATAGCAGAGCAAACGAAGCGGGACTAACCGCTGGCGGGGGATGGTCTACGGGGTTCGACTCCCCACCCCGCGCCATGGCAACGATGCCAGGTTAAACCAAACAAGCATGATTACCCTCTACAAAAAGGCCAGTTTTGTGGCCGAGCAGAAAGTGAAGCATGCCCTCATCGTGCTGGGCGGTAAGGCTGGGCGCATTGGTCTCAACATGGCCACTGCTGCCCGGCTGGATCTGGCCGATGGCGATCCGGTCACGATTGGTGTAGATAGCACTGACGGTACCCTCTACGTGGGCAAGCACCCTGATGGCTGGCCGGTGCGGCTGCATACCCGAACGAGGGTCTGTTTTTTCAACAGTACGGCGCTGTGCAAAACCGTGCTGGACAACCTCAAAAATGGGGGGGGGTACACGCAGGTCACGCTGCAACTATCGGGTGTATCAATCGATTTCGAGGGGCACATCCTGTGGCCCATTCTACCACTGCCCGTAAAGGCGAAGTGAGATAAAAACGACCAGTACCGCTCTTCGCACGGCGGCTCAGTCGAACCACCAACCAATTGATATGGCACTCAGAACAACACAACAGAGTAATTACTTCCACGCCCTGCTGACTCAGCGGCGGATGGATGCCGCCGACAAGCGCGAACTGGTGGCCGACTACACCCACGGCCGCGAAACGTCGTCGGCGAAGATGACCGTTGGCGAGATGGACGCCCTCATCAAGCACCTGGAAGGCGAGCGGCAGGCCAGCCTCAAGAAGATGCGGGCCAAGATCATCAACATCGCCAAAGACATCTTCAACGTGCGAGAGATGAGCCAGGCCAACTGGGATGCGCTCAACGTGTTTCTGAAGGCCAAGTTCCACGCCCGGCTCGATGAGCTGCCCTACGAACCCCTGCGCAATGCCGTCACGGCCATCGAGAAGTGGCGCGACTACGAAACCAAAAAGATGACCGACGCCCTGCTCCATCGCGGCGGCGAACCCACCCGTTCACTATGAAACTGCTCACTACACTCACCGTCTGTATCGACGTGGTGGTGGTTATCTACATCCTCATCAATGCGCTGCATGCGTTTGCGGATCGCCTGGCGGAGGCCGATGACCTCGAAGACGTGGACGACGTAGACGACTTTACCGGCCTATGAACAAGCTAAAATTCCGCCTGCGCCACGACGAGGGGAAGTACCTCATGCAGGTGCTGACCCCGTTTGTGGCCCAGGATGTCAGCAACCTGCTGGCCTGGCCCGGCGATCTGGCTGATTTGGCCAGCCTGACGGAAGCCTACGTGCTGCTGAGCCGCAAGCTACAGGTGCTGCAACTCTGGCATCGCCCGTCGGATTATGCCTTCAGCCTGACGCTGAGCATGTCGCAGGCCCTGCGCATCTACTGCACCCTCAACAGCGACGCCGTTACGGATCGCCCGACCACGGCCATTCAGTCCTGGGAAGACGCGATCCTGCAACGAATCAGTGCCTATATTCACCAAGCGTATTTAGTTTAGATACTGATTCGTTTTGTTACTAAACCCCACCCATGAATGCACGTCGCCACCAGCGTAACCAGACCATCCGGGCTATGTATGAACAGGGACGCAGGGACGGCTTCACATCATCCCATCTGATTGAGAAGCTGTCTGCGCAACACTACCTGTCTCCAGACACTATCGAGGCGATTGTCTGGCAGGCCGGGCGCTACAAACCCACTGAAACCACCAATGAACCCAATCCTCTACAACTTGATATCTTCTAGCTTCAGCGGCAATGTCGTGCTGGGCTATGATCCGGCTACCAAAGCGTTGATCCGGTATGAGAACCAGAGCCAGATGACTCAGCAACAGCAGGCCTATTTTCTGCAACACCTGCCCGCCTATGAAATCGAACTGATCCACCTGATGGGTAAGTCTCATTCACTGGAAGCCCGTCGCCTAGAGGCTGACCTGTCTTTTGCCTCGATCTGGGAAGCCTACAGCTACAAGATGGGCCGGAAGGAAGCCGAGAAAGCCTGGGCATCGCTGGGTGAGGCCGAAAAACAGGCCGTGTTCGATTGCCTGCCTGCCTACAATTACTACCTCATGTGCCGCCCCAACATGGACCGGGCGTACCTGGGCAGCTTCATCCAGAAAAGGCGCTGGGAGGATGATTTCAGGGGTGCCAAAAAAGCCCCGTAAGGCCTTGTTTGTTTACTGTGTACTAAAAAGCCCGCCAGCGGCTGCCAGCGGGTTTTTTGTGGTCAGGGTAACACGCTCTAGAAGGGCGATACTGTTAATGATTCGACATGGGTGCTGGTTTTCTCCCTCGCGACGGATAGCCAGATAGTACGGCTTTCTCCACATGATGCGGGTCAATGAAATTCAGCAGATTAGCCAGCGCACGCCCTACGTCGGTTAGGGTTCCATCCCCCTTGTTGATGCCCAGCGCATAGCTAATCGTTTCGCCATTCTGCCCGATCTGGTAGGCGTTTTCCTTGATGAACAGGGCGTTGAACAAATCCCGACAAACGACCCCGCCCAGTCGGTCTATTGCTTCGGCTACTGCCAATGCACTCGCTGATAGGTAGCCCGCTGCTTTGCGTGGCGACATTCTGGCCACGCACAGATAGGCCGTGTAGAGTATGCCCGGTGGTGCCAGCACAATCATAAGCAGGATGGCCAGTAGTAATAACGCGACATTGATCAGGTCTCTCATCATTCGGGATTGTCTATTGGCGTGGCATCCACTGGTTGGGCAATGATCGGCCCTTTTATGTCGGGCATCTTGCCTCCGTTCATCCCGATCAATGCTATGAGCACCTCGGATTCCTGCTGGAGAATCAGCCCTGTGACCAGGTAGGCCGTTTCGGGCTTCACTGCGAAGCTCAGCCAGCCTGCGTCGTTGGGAGAGACCACCTCGCCAAAGGCCCGGTAGACGACCCGCAGGGCAACGTTGCCCGAATAGGTCCGGTACAGCACGTCCTGGTTGGTCGTTGCGTGAAAGTCGAGCGAGAGATCACCCGACGCGACGTAAGCCGCAATCTGGTCGGGCGTGAGCAGGGGCCAGGCAGTGCGCCAGGCGTGGGCAGAGGTTAGTTCGATAGTGGCCATAGGGCGGGCGAGTTAGATTGTTAAAGATTTGAGGTAATTATCAGCTAGGCGACGCGGGTAATAGACAAACTTTTTAATCCAGCCGTCGAGGTTGTTAGAGCCAAAACCGCCGTCGAGGTTGCCGATCTGCAACTGGGTGACGGTGGGAATGCTGGCCGTGGCGGCGGTGGCGACAGTGCCCCCGTCTTTGACCAGACTTGTGCCACCCGCGATGTAGGAGAAGCCGAAGCGGTGGTTGACCAGGGCCGTAGTGCCCTGCCCGGCAGGTGTAGATTGGTTTACGTTACTGACCGATATAACCGCGTTACCGCCACCACCGGGGCCAGCGCGTAAATCCATCCGGTTCTGGCTATTGCCCGCGTTGAAGCTATATACGCCGTTGTTGTTGCCATTGACGGCAGGTGTAAACTCGCTGTAGGTGCTACCCTGTACTGGATTGTACCAGCTTCCTGTAGCTAGGCTGGTGGCATCCCCGGCCCTGGTCACGGCGGCGGTCGTCGTTGGGATGTACGAGGTACTGAACGTGCCCGCCTCAAACTGTGGCATGGCCAGTTTAAAGGCGTAACCCATAGGTGCCCGAAATTCTACGTTGGCTGATAGCCCCCCTGCGGCAACTGGCAGAATAATGCTAACCATCCAGCCGCCGAGAAATTGCGTGGCCGTTGCCGAGCTAAAGCCAGTGTTTATCGAAATGGCACCAGTAACGGCGTTGAATGTAAGGCTACACGCTGTTCCGTAAGTCGCTGCTCCATTTTCCAGTGAGATACCCAGGGTGCCACTGTTGGCGCTCTCGATGTAGCAGGAGAAGGCATGGTTCACGCCGGAAAGCCCGCTTATAGACTGCCTGCACCCGCCATCGGCCGATGTCACCTCCACAAGCCCGGCATTTGTGCAGAATGGCAGGGAAATGTTCGTTCGATTTGAGGTTCCCGTTACCGCCGCCGCCCAGCCACTCGCAAAGTTCTCTGACTGTATGATGCGATTGGTACGTGAGCTTTCAATCAGCATACCCCTGTAATTTGTGGTAGTTAGTGTTGCCGGGGCCGTCGTGGTTGGTATGTAGGCCGTAGTTATAATGGTATCTGGCTCAATCTGAGCACCGTAGAAATAAAATGAGATTGGCGTACTGATTGGTGAGGAAAGGAGTATTCCCCCATTGTTTCCCGTGCCAAATGAATGAGGCACAAACTCCGAGTTAATCGTTACGGCGGGGTGTGTGCGGGTAATTCTCTCCCAGCCTGAGCTTAGCAGGGAAAGGTTTACACTCCAGTTGCCGCGGAGGTTGCCATCAACCGGATTTTGAACGCTAATTGTGCCCGTGGCCGTTACACGCTTTATCCAAAAAGAAAGGGCATAGCGACTTGTGGCAATTTCCCCGCAATTGGTATAAGCAAAAAAGTCGCCGTTTCCTGGGAAGGATATTCCAGATGCTAACCATGCCGCCGTTCCGCCCTCTGGGTCGGTGGTTCCGTCCTGGGTTAATGTAGCCGTACCTCGCTTGGTCCAGCTTGCGTTGCTCAGTGTATTACTGTAGCGCAGTTTATTCGTCCGCTGGCTCGTAATCTGGTAGTCAAACCGTGGCACATCAGCGGCAACCGTCTCGATTAGCCCGTTCGGATTCATACGTGTAGCCACCGAGGCCCGCCCAAAGGTCAGGCTTGCAGGCATAACGCCTTTACTGAAATCGAGCAGTAAACTGGGCGTGTACCGCCCGATTAAACCCTGAACCCCTCGTATCATAGCCTTACATTTTTACGCTGGTGGTGACTAAATAGGTACTCGACGCCCCGATCATAGAGATCATGTTCACACCGCCTGCCGTGGGGTGCCAGTCAATGGCCGCGCTGCCGGGTGTCTTACAGATCGTAGGCAGGGTGATGCTAAACCCACCCGCCCCGCCCTGGGTGACAATGAGCGTCAGCGTCTTGCCCGCTCCGGCGTTGCTAATGGTCAGCGTCGTATTCGCCGTCAGCGTGCCAATGAGCAGGGTGTTATCGGCCAGCGAGAGATCAATGGTGTAGGTGGTGGCCATGCTCGGTACGCTCACCGTCCGGTTCAGGGCTGAGGCCGCTGCATTGGTCGCACTCGTGGCCGCAGAAGTGGCTGAGTTAGCGGCGTTGGTTTCACTCGTGGCCGCATTCACTTTCGAGGTGTTGGCCGCTGTAGCCGAAGCAGATGCATTCGTGGCCGATGTCCCCGCTGCTGTAGCTGAACTCGCTGCACTCGTGGCTGAGGTGGCGGCTGAGGTGGCAGAGCCAGCAGCGTTAGTCTCAGAGGTGGCCGCACTAACCTTGCTCGCGTTGGCAGCCGTAGCCGAAGCGGATGCATTCGTTGCACTGGTACCGGCAGCCGTTTCGCTACTACCTGCCGCGTTTTTACTAGCCAATGCTGCCGTGGCGGAGCCTGCGGCATTGGTCTCTGAGGTGGCCGCGTTGGCCTTCGAGGTGTTGGCTGCGGCAGCACTGCCTGTGGCAGCCGTGGCGCTGGTGGCTGCATTCGTCTCGCTGACGCTTGCGGCGTTCTTACTGCTGAGTGCCGCCGTGGCTGAGGTGTCTGCATTCGTCTCACTGGTGGCCGCGTTTACTTTGCTGGTGTTGGCGGCGGTGGCACTAGTTGCGGCAGCCGTGGCCTGTTGGGTTGCCGTGGTTGCACTTCCTGCTGCCGTGTCCTGCCTTGCTGTGATGTCTGCCTGAATGGTCACTACAACGGCTTTAGCCGCAGCAACAGCGGTGCGGTCGTCACTTACCTGGTTCCCTGCGATAACGGCAGTATGGCTAGCCATAATAGCCTCTACCACCTCACTATTAACCACCACCGTAACCCCGGCAATGTCGCTCAGGTAGCTGCTCAGCGGTGTCTCCCCTGCATCCTGACGCATGGTGATCGGTCCCGCAAGTCGGGTAGCGCCGCCCCAGCGTAGTTTCACCCAATAAGGGTGGGTGTTGATGGTATTGGCCTGGTCAGGCGAAAAACTAATTAGTACGTCGTTGGTGGAACTGACCGGGGTGACGGTGGCGGTAATGGGTGTGGTGCCAGGGGCGAACTGCGGGGTGGCGACCACGGAAATGTCGGTAGGCGGCGGGGTGGTGAAACGAAGCAAGATGAGGATCGGATCGCCCAGGTACCCCCTAATGGTGATGGGCCTGGGTAGTTGCTGTATGTCCATGCTAGCGTTTTGAGATATTGAGTTGAAGCAGATGCATAAAAACGTAGGCCAGCACCCCGGCCAGGACGAGAAAAGCCAGCACCCCGGTAGCGGTTTTGTAGTGTTTGCTGACCCCCCAGGTGTTGTTCTCCACGTGGGTGGCTACCACTTTCTGCACGGTAGCTGAGTCGCAGTCAGCCCTGATCGTGGTACTGGTTGGCCCGTGGCTAATGGCGAGCCTGGCCCGCCCCTGGACATAGCGTTCGGTGTAGACATTGGTGTGATAGGTCGTGTCGTGGTGCATCACATGAACGATTGAATCGTGAGGCACCGTGAGCCTGACGGTCTGGTAGGTCGTGTCGGTAACGGTGGTGGCGTAGCGTCGTTTGGCTTTGCTGAATGTCATGCACGAAAGGGCGAACAGCAGGCTGATCAGCACGGCGGCCATGAGCAGCAGCAGGCGGGCCAGAAAAACAAGCAATGGTTTCATAGACTTGTATTTGGTTTGGTAAGGTGAGTGGCAAGCGTAACGGGTACGGTCAGGTAGCCAGGCAACTGGCCGGCTGTCAGTTGTGCCAGGTAGGCCTGTTCGATGACGTAGTAAGAGCCAACCACCTGCGTCAGGGTGGCCGTGCGCTGGGTAAGTACCAGGCTGGTGATGGCCCGCCTGTGCAGGCGTTCGGCCAGTTCCAACTGGGCCACGCTATCGGTCAAATTCGGATCGTCGGCATGCGTCTCCGAAGCCAGCACAAAGGCCAGCTTCAGGGTGATGGTGGCGCTGCCGATCTGGGTATTCTGCCCCAATTCTTCCCAGCTCACCGTGCCCATGTTGATGAGCAAGGCGGGGCTGACGAGGCTGTGGTGGGGGCGCGGATCAGTTAGCTGGCCTTTATCCAGGTCGATCCAGGCCAGTTGGGGCAGGCCCTCGCGCAGGTGCCGGGCCAGGAGGTTATACGTGTCGAGCATTGGTTAAACGGCGTTTAAATGGTTGATAAGATCTGGTGTAACTCCCGGTCGATTTTCTCGGCAATCTTCCGGTCGAGCGTGGCCGATGGTCCCATGAACGGTCGTTTCGGCATCCCATTCAGGCCTTCGTTGTGGCGCTGGGCATAGGGCACATCGGTGATGAACCGCACCTCCGTGCCCGGCACTACCTCGAAGCGCAGGCTATCGCGTAGCTGGCCACTGTTGCTGGCCCCATCGACGCCCGTCAGGATCGGCGGCATTGATCCGTTGCCCCGTCGTTTTTTCTCCAGAGTGGCGGGTTTGAGTTCGGCCCACTTCTCCAGGGTGTCGTCCTCAAAGCCTTCGACGCCTTTCTGGAAATGGTGCCGGAACTGCTTGATGCCTTCCGTGCCCGCGATGGTCAGCACGTCTTCCTGCACGAACTCACGTATACGGTTGGTGAGCGCTTCAAATGGATTGGGTTGCATGGGAACTTGTGGTAAACGGGTGGGGTTTTATGGATGAGCACTCGAAACGACATTGGATTGCAGATCCTCTAAGCACGTCCGGGTGCTTTTTTTTATGGGGTTCTCAGGGCATCGACGATGGTGTAGAGCACCCACTCGCCTTTCTTATTTTCCTCGATGACCAGAAAGGACGATTCGCCCGCCAGCCTGCATTCGATATAGTGATAAGCCACCGCGAGTGGCTTTTTTTGGGGCTTGTCATTGGGCCGGGTACCGGCATAAGCCCCCTTGGTTAGTGCCTCCAGTAAGCCTTCCTGCAAAAAATCCAGCTTGGCCAGGTAATGGGCATGGGGCTGGTTGATGCATTCTTTCAGGCCTTTTTTGGTGAAGCTGATCACGCCCATTCCAGGGCGGTCGACCGTGAGCCCCGGCGCGATCAGCGTCTGGTCCAGCTGCTGGAGCGTTTGTTGGCGGAGCTGCTTGAGCAAGGCTTTGCGGCCTGCGGCATCGACGTCTCCGGTCATGGCCTGGCCAGGATAGTACGGCCCCTCCGGGTTGCCCAGGTTGATGATCGTGCCCGACAGGGCTCCATTGTTATCCAGCCCCGGCGCCGGGGTAGGGCCGTTGGGGGGCACCTCGGTTACGGCCTCGTCACAGGGCTCCACGCCACACAGACAGTTGAAGGCAATGGGGGGCAGGTGGTAGGTCCAGAAGTCATCATTCACCGGGCGCACCACGCCGTAGTAGGGTTTATGCTCCTCCCTGGGCGTGGCGGCACGGCTGGCCGTATAGCGCAGGTTGGGGTACATCCGCAGGTGCGATGGCTCCTGATACTGCTGGTAATCGCGCATGGCCCGGCACGAGCGGGTGGCCATGTAATACTCTGTCTTCAGCCACCGTTGGTTGTAGTTAGCCAGCACCGCCTGCAC
>JBBRMP010000152.1:0-13661 GCA_038230755.1 Cytophagales bacterium
ACCACTCCGCCCGGAACTGCCCCATTTGCCGAACAGAATGGCATGCAATACCCCGCCGCCCGGCCTGTGCCAGCAAACTATCGGTGCGCATGAGCGTGTTTGAATCGTCGAAGATATACTGCCGGGCCACCAGCCGATTGGCCAGTTGGTCCCACGACTGAAGGGCGTTGCGGCGAACCACCACATAGTCGATCAGGGCGGGTAATTGCCAGCGGCGGTAGTCTGATAACCGATTGACCAGCAGCACACTACGTCCCTGCCAGATCACCAGCGACATATCTGGGTTGTGCAAATAAGCGGGCAGCGAGGGGATGGTATCGGCCTGGAGATTACCCACATTCACCTGCCGGATGCCCCATTCGGTGAAGGTGTTTTTGAGGTTGAAATTATATTGACGCGGATCGGTTTGCCAGTCTACGTCGGTGAGCACGGTGGTCTGGTGGCCCATCGTTAAGCTCACGGCGGTTTTGCGCGGCATAAAATGCACCGTCAGCCGCCGTTGCTGATCTTGTTGGGATACCTCGAAAATGATCAGTGCGGTTAGGCAAAGGGCCAGCACGGCCGTGGCGTGCAGAAAAAAACGTTGCCGGGTCAGGATGACCATACTCCCTGCCGCCAGAATCAGGTAGACAAGCACAAGCCCGGACTCCGACAGCCAAAGTCCATTCCAGACGGCACCCGGCCAGTCGGCAATCCACTCGACCGATTTGTTCAATGCCCAGGCCACACCGCGCAATAGCCAGCCCAGCCCGTCGCCGAGGTAGGGAATCCAGCCCAGCATGAGCGTAACCACGGCCAGGGGCACCAGCACCGTTGAGAGGCCCATCACGATAGGGTTAGCGAACAGAAAATAGGTGGGGAAGGTGTGGAAGTAGTAGACGCCAAGCGGAAAGGTGAGCAGTTGCGCCGCCAGCGCTACCACGGTCAGTTCCCACATCGTGGTGACCAGTTTGTTTTTGCTGCGCACCCGCTGCATCATATCCGGCACCCAGGCTCCGATACCAAACACCGCAAGGTACGACAGTTGAAACCCCGCCGAAAAAGCCGCGTAGGGGTCGTAACAGAGAATAAGAAACGCTGACGCTGCCAGCGTATTCATCAAACTGAGCGTTCGGTTGAAGGCACCGGCCAGCAGCAGAAACGAAAACATGAGCGCCGACCGCAGAATAGGGGCCGAAAAGCCCGTCATCAGGGCAAAAAACCACAGCACGGCCAGTTTAATGCCTACCACCCACCAGCTATTCCCTTTTCCGGGAGCCAGCCTGCCCAACACCCAGCTAAGGATGAGAAACAAAATACCCACGTGCAAGCCCGACACCGACAGGATATGGACGGCCCCGGCGGCGGCATAGGTATCGTATTGGCTCTGGTCAAGATCGTCGCGGACACCCAGCAGCATGGCGTTCACGATGCCGTATTCGGCGCGGGTGCCAATCCGGCTCGTAAACAGACTGTCGGCCCAGTGGTTGGCCCGATAAGCCAGGGCCGTGAGGGGATTGGGTGGCTCATTGGCCAGCATACGCCGTTGCCAGGGCAGGATATATTGCTGATGCGTAATGCCCCGGTGGGCCAGGTGGCGGCGGTAATCGAACTCGGCGGGGTTCAGGGGTGGGTCGGCGGGGAGGGGCGGGCGCAACACCAGCCACACGTCGCCGTAGCGGGGTAGGGGCGTGGGGTGGGCCGAATCGCCTTTGGCCAGATACGCCATCACGCGGCCACTCATGGCCCGGTAGGTGCCGCCCACGCGTCCGCGCCGAATTTGCAGTTCCACTTTGTAGGTCTTAGCGCGGCCTTCGGGCAGGTTTGTTACCACGGCTTCGTAGGCTTCGGGTGGCTCAGTAGCACGGCTGATATGGTCGGCTTGGCGGATGGGGTCGCTAACATAAACCAGCACACTGCCGAGAGCCGCAAAAATGAGCAGCAACGAAACTCCCTGCACCACACTCAGCGGCCGGATCGTGAGGCGTTCATGCTGAACGATGAAATAGCTATAAACCAGAGCGGCCAACAGCCCCGCCCCGACAGGCCACCAGATTAACTGGGGATACTTTTCGGCAAAAAAGATGCCGACCAGCAGGGCAGTGGTATGACGGAAAAACGGATAGCCCCGCATTCCAGCTTATGATTTCGATTCTCCCGAATCGCCCAACATCCGTTTGCTGGGAAGTACCATCTTCACGTGCATGATACCGCACTCGTCGAACTGCGGGCCAACGGCTAAAAAGCCGAAATGGTCATAGAGGGGCTTGGCCGAAAGTTGGGCGTGGAGGTAGATACTCTCGATGGGTTCGGGTTGCTGGTTAAATACGTCGGTCAGTACGGCCTGCACCAGTGCCTTGCCCACCCCTTTGCCACGCGCTGCTGCCAGTACGGCAAACCGTTCCAGCTTCACGCCTTTGCTGGTACGCCGCCACCGGGACGTACCCACGGGTTGCCCGTTTAGCCGGGCCAGAAAATGGATACTGCTGCCTTCGAACTCGTCATATTCGTCTTCGGGCGAAACACACTGTTCGTCCACAAAAACCGCCCGCCGAATGGCAAAGGCGTGTTCCATGTCTTCCGGGTTGTGAATAGTAATGACGTCGATCATAGGGATAGGTAGGGTAGGCGGTTATTTCACCAACAACCGTTGCGAGGCGCGTTCGTTGGGGGTAGTGACGCGGAGGACGTAGACGCCCGCCGCCAGCGTTGAGGCATCGACCGTAATACTACGGCTGAGGGTGCTTATGTAGTTCTGCGTTTGCCTCAACCGCCCCGATACGTCGTAAATCTCTACGGTAAATGACTGACTACCAGAAAATTGCACATCCACGGTGGCGTTGGTCAATACCGGATTTGGATAGGCTTTGACGGTTAACTTCTCGGTCGACGCGAGCGCCGTTGCCGACTGGATAAGCTGCCGCCGCCGGGGGCTGAGTTGCAGCACTGCCCGCATCCGGTCGCGTTGGCCGCCCGTGAACAGGTTCATGCACTGGTCGGGCGAATAGTCCATGTAGTCTTCAATCAGGTTGCGCGTTCTTGCGGTACCCACGCAGGTCGAATAAAGTGGATCGCAACGGTCGGTCTGATTCAGGGTCTCAATCTGAGGGGTATCGGCCACGAAGTCATCGCCGCAACGCGAATCACCATTGGGGTGGAACAGGCCCAGCCAATGGCCAATTTCGTGGGTGGCCGTCCGTCCGCAGCAATATAATGTGCTGGTCACAGTACCGGTCTGAGTACCGAAATAGCGGTGGTCTACCACAAACCCGTCAATGAGCGCGTCGGTCTCGCCCAACCCCTTCAGTGTGTCGGCGGCAGTTGGGAACTGCCCATAGCCCAGATACCCCCGGTTCGAGATGTTAGTCACCCAAATGTTCAGATAGCGGTCGCTAGGCCAATAGACAACACCGGAAATCAGGAATAGGTCGTTGAATAGGTCGAATGAGTTTTTGGTTGAATAATAATGCCGGGTGATGCCCGTGGTGGGTTTGCCGTCGGGGTCTTGCGTAGCCAGAAAAAATTCGATGCCTGTATCCACCGCCAGCGGGTTAGTCGATGCTCCGCCGGGTGTACCGGCCACTTTCCGGTAGTCTTCGTTCAGCACCCGAATTTGCGACAGGATCTGCGCGTCGGAAATGTTGCTGTTGCCCGCCCCGCCAATGGTGCCGTTGGCCGTATTATGCACCACATGCACTACCACCGGAATGCGGTAAACCACCTGGCCTGCCTGTCTGGCCGTTGGCGAAGCAGGCCGCTCAGCCTCAGCCGATTCGACCATCTGATTGAGCCGCAACAAATCACCCGAACGGGCACCAAATCGCCGTTGTAACTGCGCCTCGATCTCCGGGTTGGCACATCGGGCGGGCACCTCACCAACGGGCACCTGCGCCATGGCCTGACCAAGCGCCATACACAAAAAAAGGCCGGTCAACCCAAGCCGACCGGTCTTTTGCGGACCGTTATTACTGCCCTGCTTTCTCATATGCACTAATAATAGCTCTTACTAATCGGTGACGCACCACGTCGCGGCCATCCAACTCCACAAAGGCAATACCCGGCACATCGCGCAAAATGCCAATCGACTCGGAGAGCCCCGATTTCTGGTGTTTGGGCAAGTCGATCTGCGACCGGTCACCGGTGATGATGGCTTTTGAGGTTGGCCCCATCCGGGTCAGGAACATCTTCATCTGCATGGCCGTGGTGTTTTGCGCCTCGTCGAGCAGAATAAACGCATTGTTCAAGGTTCGGCCCCGCATGTACGCCAGCGGCGCAATTTCGATGACGCGGTTCTCAATGTAGAACTTCAGCTTTTCGGCTGGTATCATGTCATCGAGTGCGTCGTAGATGGGGCGCAGGTAGGGGTCAATCTTTTCTTTCAAATCGCCGGGTAAAAAACCGAGGTTCTCACCAGCTTCCACGGCAGGCCGGGTGATGATGATTTTGCGGACCTCCTTGTTGCGTAAGGCCCGCACCGCCAGGGCCACCGCCGTGTAGGTTTTGCCCGTTCCGGCGGGGCCGATGGCAAAGACAAGGTCGCTTTGTTCGGCGGCCTCGACCAGCTTTTTCATGTTGGCCGTTTTGGCCCGCACCACAATGCCTTTGTTGCCGTAGACAAGCACCTCATTATCCGACACCGGTACGCCGTTCTGGTCGGCTTCATTGCCCCCGCTGAGGTACGTCTGCACATTTTCGTGCGTCAGTTTGCCATACCGCTGGTAGTGGCTCATCAACGATTCGAGAATGTCGGTGATACGCGAAATCTCAGGCGTAGTGCCTTTGATGCGGATTTCGTTACCGCGCGAGATGATCTTACTCATCGGAAAGGCCGCTGCCACTTCCTTGATATTGTTGTTTTCGACGCCCAGAAAATCAATCAGGGATACGTCATTGTCGAGCGTGATGATTTTTTCGACCAAACTGGTAAACTGGTTAGAGTAGAACGTTGTATTGACTGGCTGAATATACGGGTTTCACCTATTGACCTAACAAATTTCGCCCGAAATTGGCTCACGCGACTCAAGTCGTTACGTTCCCTAAAGAATCCAAAAAAAAAGGCAAAAAATGGCACCATCTGCCTATCTTGCTGACTCCCAACCCTATTGTGTGTAACCGGCAAAAAAGTCTATCTGCTCACTGCTGGCTCTGGCTGGCTCGTTTGTATTTCTTTTGTCGCTCAGGCATTTTTTTGCCGAATGTCAGGTCATTTAGCATCAATGGGTTAACCGTATTTTGTTACCGGAACGTCAGTTCAGGCTATGGCCCGGGCTTGGGCTAACCGTCGGCCAACGCCTATTTTTGTGTGACTATGGAGAATAACCGCGACAGCGGAGCGCCCCGCCCCAACAATAATTTCAAGAAAAATTTTGCCGGCGCTCCGGGAAACCGGCAGCAGCCGTCGGCCAATAAATGGCTCGATTCGGGCCTGGGCAAATTACCTCCGCAGGCTACCGATCTGGAAGAGGCGGTGCTGGGCGCGTTGATGATTGAAAAAGATGCACTGTCGGCGGTAGTGGATTTGCTCAAGCCCGAAACGTTCTATAAAGAGGCCCACCAGCGCATTTACAAAGCGATTCTGACGCTGTTCTCCAATTCGGAACCCATTGACCTGCTGACCGTTACGCAGCAGCTGCGCAAAACCGCCGAGATTGAACTCGTGGGCGGTGGTGGTTATATCTCCGAGCTTACGTTGCGCGTTAACTCCGCCGCCAACATCGAATACCACGCCCGGATCATTACCGAGCAGGCCCTGAAACGCGGGCTGATTACGATGTCGTCGGAGATTCTGAAGGACGCCTACGAAGACACCACCGACGTATTTACCCTCCTCGACCGCACCGAGCGCGACCTCTTCCAACTGACCGAATCGAACATCCGCAAAACGGTGGCCGACATGCGGTCTATCGTCTCGGAGGCGTTAAAGGAGATGGAGACCAAAAAGAATCAGGAGGGCCTCACCGGCGTACCCTCTGGATTCACCGCCCTGGACCGCCTCACCTCCGGCTGGCAACCCACCGAACTGGTCATTTTGGCGGCTCGTCCTGCCATGGGAAAATGTCTGGGCAAAGGTACCAAAGTCGTCATGTTCGATGGTTCACTGCGCAAAGTAGAAGACGTCTGTGAGGGCGATCTGCTCATGGGCGACGATTCCACGCCACGCCGGGTGCTGTCTATTGCGCGGGGTCAGGAGCAGATGTACTGGATTCGGCAGAACAAAGGCATCGATTATCGTGTCAACGAAAGTCATATCCTGTCATTGAAACGGTCACGCGATGGGGGAGGCTACACGAAAGGCGAAGTGCTGAACATTTCAGTGCGTGATTACCTGACCAAATCAGCCAAGTTCAAGACCAATTATAAGGGCTACAAAGTGGCCGTTGACTTTCCCGAAAAGCCGGTCCCACTTGATCCCTATTTTGTGGGTCTCTGGCTTGGTGACCGTGACGACGGACCGGGTCATAGCTACAGTTCACGAATTACGAATATTGACTCGGAAGTGGTCGATTATCTGCAAGGTTACGCTGATTCGCTCGACCTGAAGCTGATGACCTATCAACAGGTAGGTAAGGCACCAAACCATGCCATCACGACCGGCCAACGGGGTGGGGCGCAATATGGTAACCGGCCTGAGGTTTTTAATGTACAGGAGCAGCTTCGTGGGTTGAACGTCATTGAGAACAAGCACATTCCGAAGGCGTACCTGATTAATGCGACCCAAAATCGGCTGAAACTGCTGGCGGGGTTGATTGATAGCGATGGACATTATCAGCGCGAATTCAACTGCTACGAAATTACGCAGAAGAATAAAGTGCTTGCCGAACAACTCAAATTCCTATGTGACTCGTTAGGGTTCCGTTGTTCGTTGATTGAAAAAC
Source organism: Cytophagales bacterium (assembly GCA_038230755.1). Taxonomy (GTDB): domain Bacteria; phylum Bacteroidota; class Bacteroidia; order Cytophagales; family Spirosomataceae; genus Fibrella. Next base: position 6,855 of record JBBRMP010000152.1, read on the forward strand.
AGGCTACAATCGCGTCAAGAGGCTTTACATCAACGGTTTATCGCCTGAGACTCTTCGGTAATCTGAATTCCATTCCCGTTAAGATAGAACGGAAAATAGCTCGTCCGCTGATGGCCCGTGCCGATTGGCGGGTAACGGGCATCACCGTAGAAGCTGACGTTGTAGATGATTACTACGGTTTCACCATCGACGGAAACCACCTGTTTCTGCTCGAAGACATGACCGTGACGCACAACACGGCATTCGTGGTGTCTGCGCTGCGAAATGCGGCGGTAGACCATGGCAAACCGGTGGCTATTTTCTCGCTGGAAATGTCGTCGGTGCAGTTGGTGAACCGGCTTATTTCGGCAGAGGCCGAGATCGATTCGGAGAAGATCAGGAAAGGGCAGTTGGCCCCGCACGAGTGGCAGCAGTTGCACCACAAAATTCAGCGCCTCACCGAAGCCCCGATCTTTATCGACGACACCCCTGCCCTCTCGATTCTGGAACTGCGGGCCAAATGCCGCCGCCTGAAAGCACAGCACGACATTCAGATGGTGGTGATCGACTACCTTCAACTGATGACCGGCGACAGCAGCAAAGGCAGCAACCGCGAACAGGAAATTGCCTCGATTTCGCGGGCGTTGAAAAACCTCGCCAAAGAACTGCACGTACCTGTTATTGCCCTCTCGCAGTTAAGCCGGGCCGTGGAAACGCGGGGTGGCGACAAGAAACCCCAGTTATCCGATCTACGAGAATCCGGAAGTATCGAGCAGGATGCCGACGTGGTTATGTTCCTGTATCGGCCTGAATATTACAACATTACGCAGGACGAAAACGGTAATTCGACGGTGGGCGTGGGTGAGGTGATCGTGGCCAAAAATCGCTCCGGTTCGCTTGATACCATCCAACTCCGGTTTATCAGCCGCTTCACCAAATTCTGCGACCTCGACGGGTATTTCACGCCTGTTCCGGGTGGTTCGCCCTTCCCCGAAGGCGTTTCGGGGGTGGGTAACTTCACATCGCCGGGCGGCATACCATCGCCTGGCACCATGCCGCCGCTGCCACCCAACATGCCAACGGGTGGCACCCTCCGCAGCCGCGCCAATGACCTCTCCAACTTCGGCAACGCCGACCCAAGCCAGGAGACGCCATTTTGAGGGAGTCGTAAGTCGAGAGTCGTAAGTCTGGAAAGCCGTTTTTAGTGTTGCTGACGTGCCATTTGTTCATGCGTCAGCAATACTAAAAACGGCTTTCCAGATTTACGACTCTCGACTCCCTGTTTACATCTCCAGCAACGCCCGCAACTCGGTGGCTTCCTGGGGCTTCATACGTCCGGCCAGGACGAGGCGTAGCTGGCGGCGGCGCAGGGCCGATTCGTAGCGCGATTTTTCGTCGTCGGTTTCGGCGATGACGGGGGGGACTTCAATGGGGCGGCCACTCTGGTCGACGGCCACGAAGGTATAGAACGCGCTGTTGGTGCTTACCCGCACCCCCGCCGGAATATCTTCGGCCCAGACTTCGATAAACACCTCCATCGACGAGCTAAACGCCCGCGTCACCTGTGCTTTCATCGTCACGATGTTGCCGAGCCTGATGGGTTCGGCAAAGGACACATTATCGACCGAGGCCGTGACCACAACGCGGTTCGAGTGCTTTTGGGCGGCAATGGCGGCGGCAATGTCCATGAAATGAAGCAGGCGGCCACCCATCAGGTTGTTGAGGGTATTGGTATCGTTGGGCAGCACCATCTCGGTCATGATGGTGTGCGATTCACTGGCGCGTTTGGGTTGCGGCATTGATAAGCTTGGCTAAATAATAATCGGTCTGGGCCACTTCTTAGACGGAATAACCACTGATTGGCGAAGGTAGCGGAAGGGGAATTGTCGCCCTACTCCCACGCGCCACAGACAGGCGGTTAGTGGTGCGATGGAGCCGCCGTATGCGTGGGTGCAGGTGCTTTTTTGGGGCTATGCGCTTCCTGATAACCCAGATAGATACCAGCACCCAAGCCTATGACGGAAACCAGCAGTATGAAACTCAGATATCCCAGCGCGTATCCAGCGATAGACCGGACAACGATTGCTTTGGCGGATAGTTTGTCGCGAAACAACTGGAGATTGGTAAGCACCGTGTAGCCGATGAATGCTACTATCGAAAACGCCATTATTGATTTGAACGCGATTGCCGTACCGCCCAAAAGCCAGAACAACAGCGTGATGACCAGCGAGACAAGCATGAAAAAATTGGTGATAAACGTCTGTTCGACAAGTAGTTGTGGGTAGCTGTAGCCCTTCCGTCTGAACATACGCCAAAACCCAAAGGCAAAAAACGGGAGCATTATAATCTGCGCAACCGCCGGTTTTTCTTCCAGAAACTGGAACATCTGCGTCTGAAAATCGTTCTGGCGGGCTGGTGCATCTGCGTTCGTGGGAGCGAACATTTGTTGAGAGCTTTTCGACAAATTAACGTCCAGGCTGTGCGAGGCGAACGTAATGATAGCACCCAAAAAGAGCAACAGAGCCAGTGGGCGGTAGTGGTTCACCCGTTTGCCCTGGATAAAATCCCGGATGGTGTAGCCGGGGCGGGTGCATAGTTCACGCAACGAAAACAGAATACCCCGGTCAACGTGCCACACGCTATGGGGAATCTCGTGCCAGAGGTAATGCCAGTCGATAGCGTGGGTATGGGAAGTCTGCCCACACTGATTGCAAAAATTACCTTCGAACTCGTGGGCACAGTTTTGGCACGCAACCAAACCGTGGGTGGGGTGTTTGTGTATTTCAGTAGACGTTTCAGGAAGCATAAAAGGACAGGTGATGGGTTGATACGGCAGTACGTAAAAATACTACGTAAAAACAAAAAAGCCGGAAACCCGCTGACGAGTTTCCGGCATAGATTACTAAAATAGGCTACCTAAAATCGCACGATAGCCCCCACCCCAAGTGGTGCCTGCGCCGTGAGTTGAATCTGCTGACGGTCACCCCGGCGTTTGAAAATGAGGTAGTTAACCGTATCGAATACCAGCAGAAAAGCACCCTGAGCGGCCACCGCTTTTCCGTAACCCCGCAGTTTATCGGTTTGGTCGGGGTGGGCATTGGCTTGTCCGGCGAGTACAAGGCCACCGGCTATGTAGACTACGTCGAGGCCCGCGTTGATGAGCAGTGTTTTCTTGATGGCCTGGTGTTTTTGCACCGCATCGGCGAGTGATTCAGTGTCGGGATTCTGCTTGCGAAGCCCCAGCAGACCGAACCCGGCGATACCCAGATTGACGGCGTTCCAGTACAGGTTCATCTGGTGAAAATAGTGCGCCTCGCCCGTGGTTTGTCCCACCGCAACGCCGCTGACGGCCAGGTTGGCCAGCGCGTATCCGCCCAGCGACAGGCCCAGCGTGCGGGTGTGGTTGTAGCGTTGCTGGCTGAATTCAAGCCGGTCGGTGGGTGGGGGAGTGGGTGTTTGGGCCTTTCCGGCTTGGCCGACAAGAACAGCACCCAGGGCATATAAAACGGATCGGAAACGGGGCATAACGTTGGTTGGTTTACCGACCTAACCGCCAACGGGTTAAAAGGTTAATTTGAGATCGGTCACTAAGGCTAACGCGAGAGGTGCCTCTCACGTTAGCCACTAATCACCAGTGCCCCCTATCAAACCAGTTTGCTCAAATCCATCGGCAACCGCCGTACCCGTTTGCCGGTAGCCATGAAAATAGCGTTGGCCAGGGCGGGCGCAACGGGCGGCAAACCGGGTTCGCCGACGCCCTTGATGACAGGGCCGCCTTCGGCCAGAATATGCACCTCCACAATGGGCATCTCGTTGATCCGCAGCATCGGGTTGGTGTCGAAGTTAGCTTGCTGGGCGGCACCGTTTTCAAAGGTGATACCCGGTTTGGTGGCGGCGGTGATGGCCATTGCAATGGCGCCTTCAGTCTGCGCCCGCACCATGTCGGGGTTGACCACCGTGCCGAGGTCGATGACACAAATGACCTTCTCCACCTTCATGGAGCCATCTTTTTGTTTCGATACCTCCACGACGTGAGCCGCCAGACCCGCAAAAAATTCCCATTGCGCCACACCCCGGCCCCAACCAGCGGGCAGCGGCTTGTCCCACTTCGACACCTCGCGGAGCCTGGTCAGCACCCGCTTCGTGTCCGATGCTTTGGTGAGCATGGCCATGCGGTAGTCGAACGGATCTTTCCCGGCTTTGTGGGCCATTTCGTCGATGAAACACTCGTGGGCAAACGCCACCGTGGTACTCGTTACGGCCCGCCAGTAGCCGGTTGGCACCTGTAGGTCGGCGAACACGTAGCGGTTGTCTACGTTCGGTATCTCGTATTTCTGTTCGCTGATGCCCTCGGTCATGGTTTTGTCGACCGAGTCGGCCTTGTAAGGGTTGCCCAGCGTGGCACTAATCGAGGGCGAAATGACCTTGTGCTGGAACGCCAGCGGCATACCGTCGGCACCGAGACCGGCGCGGAAGGCCGAGAACGTCATGGGCCGGAATGGGCCGAGTTGGGTGTCGTCTTCGCGGGTCCAGACCACCTTCACGGGCTTGCCCACGGTTTTGGCAATGTGGGCGGCTTCGAGCACAAAATCCTGAAACAACCGCCGCCCGAAACCACCGCCGTTGAAGGTGATGTTGATTTTTACGTCGTCGGCTTTGATGCCAAACTCGTCAGCCATCTTGGTTTTGATCCAACTCGGTGCCTGCGACGATGTCCATAACTCTACCGACGTGGGGGTTGGCCAGTTGGCGACGCAGTTCATCGGTTCCATCGGCGAGTGGCTAACGATGGGCGTTTCGTAAAAGGCGTCGAGCTTCGTGGGGGCGTCGGTCAGGGCTTTCGTGAAATCGCCAGCGGTGTGGTCAACTACCCCGTCCTGCTTCGCCAGTTCGCGCAGTTGCTGGTCGTAGGCGACTGAATTAAACTTGTCCAGACCGTCGTGATCCCACGTCACGGCCAACGCCCGGCGACCTTTCAGGGCTGCCCAGTAATTGTCGGCAACCACGGCCACCCCGTCGAACTGGCGTTTTTCGAGGGTACGCGTCGCTTTCACAACGTACTTCACGCCCTTCACCTGTTTCGTTTTGCTATCGTCGAAACTGATGAGCTTGCTGCCAATGACGGGGCTGCGTTCTACCGAGGCGTAGAGCATTCCCGGCACCTTCACGTCGATGCCGAACTGCGCCCGTCCCGACACCTTGGCCGGGACTTCGGGCCGCAGGGCGGGTTTGCCCAGGATGATGAAATCGTTGGGGTCTTTCAGTTTCGGGTCACTCGGAACGGGTAGTTTCGACGCCACTTCGACCAGGTCACCATAGGCCAGACTACGGCCAGAGGCTTTGTGATGCACACTGCCGTTGGCCACGCTACACTCGGCAACGGGCACGCCCCACTGTTGACTGGCGGCGGTCACGAGCATCTCGCGGGCCGACGCGCCGACTTTGCGTAAAGGCATATAGCTCCCCCGCACCGATGCGCTACCCCCCGAAATCTGCCCGCCGAAGGCTTTTTCGCCCCCCGTTTGCAGAATCGTCACCTGATCCAGGGTTACGCCCAGCTCTTCGGCAATGAGCGCCGGAATGGACTGGTACGTGCCCTGCCCCATGTCGGGCCGGGGGTTCATGATCGTTATCTTTCCCGGATGACCCGGCGTCGATTTCTCGATGATGACATACGGCACCAACTCGCTGCCGGTGGGGGCGGCGTTAATATTGAGCAGGCCCATGGGTGCCATGGAGACGGGCGCGCCCGCGTTGGCCGCTGGAATGCCTACCACCAGCACCACGCCGGTGAGGCCCAGCGTTTTCAGGAAGTCGCGGCGATTGGCCGATAAGGTCTCGTTCGTGTTCATCGCTTGCCGACTTTAGCACCGGTTTTGGGTAATTTATTCGTCGTGCCCATTTCTGCCGAAGCGGTGTGGATAGCTTCCCGAATGCGCGTATACGTGCCGCAACGGCAGATATTGCCCTGCATGGCGTTGTCAATATCACCATCAGAAGGCTTGGGCGTGGTTTTCAGCAAGGCCACCGCGCTCATGATCTGCCCCGACTGGCAGTAACCACATTGCGGCACCTGATGCGCAATCCACGCCTTTTGCACGGGGTGGTCGGCGTTTTTGGAGATGCCTTCGATAGTCGTGATTTTCTGCCCCGCCACCGCCGAAACGGGCACACTGCACGACCGGATAGGAGAGCCGTCGAGGTGGACGGTACACGCGCCGCACTGGGCAATGCCACAGCCGAATTTGGTGCCGGTGAGGCCCACCACGTCGCGGATGGCCCACAGCAAGGGCATATCCGGCTCCACGTCGAGGGTGCGCGGCTGGTTGTTGATCGTGATTTTGATCGAAGCCATGTTTGGGAAGTAATTATGTATAAGCGAAGGTAAGAAAAAGGAATGGCAGTTGGCAGAGCTTGGCGGGAGTGCAGGGCTGTCAGGTCCCCCGACCTGACTGGCAAGGGTCCCCTGACCCGGTGTATGTAAAGTAGTTAAGTTTCTACACCGGGTCAGGGGACCCTTTTCCGTCAGGTCGGGGGACCTGACAGCACGGTCAGCACAGCCAAAATAGCCTAACTGCCACAAAAAAAGCCGACCCTTTTCGGGGTCGGCTTTCGGCATTTTCGGTGGAGACGCAGGGATTTGAACCCTGGTCCAGTCAAGGAAAACGTCGCGCTTTCTACATGCTTAGTGGTGATTTGGATTGTCGGATGGAAGACTGGCTCACCACTGGCCTATCCGACACCGTACATTGTTTTGTCTCGCTCCTTGTCACAATGATTATCGAAGCCAGCGCAGCAGGTCGACGCCTCCTGATCCACTCAGCGGCG
>JBBRMP010000153.1:0-13611 GCA_038230755.1 Cytophagales bacterium
ACTACCTCGAATTACCCATTACGGGCCGCTATTACCTCACGCGCGGCGGCAACTTCCGCCCGAACATCTATCTCGGTGCTGTACCGGCTGTGTTGCTGAATGGCAAAGGCACTATTAAAGGTGGCCCTAGTGAGCTTTCAGTGAACACAACCGACTCGTACCGCTCGGCAGATCTCGGCCTGACAGGGGGTTTCCAGTTAAACTGGGGTACCGGCGACCGGCAACACTTCACCGTTGATCTACGCTACACGCAGGGTATCACCAATATCTCGACCGTGGCAAGTGATGTGCGTAACCAGATGATTACCATTGGGTTAGGGTATTATTTCGGTATTGGGCGCCAATACCGCCCCGGCGACCGCAAGCTACCGATCCGGGCGAGGTAATAACTAAAGACTAATTCTATGCAAAACGTACGCTACACCTTTCTTTTCGCCATTCTCCTTTTTACTCAGACTGTTAGCTTCGGCCAATCACGCCAACGCTGGAGCCTGGGTCCGCGTGTTGGCCTGAACATGGCAAATTTTGCTGGTGTGATTGGCGGTCCAATCAATACGGCCGATACCAAAACGAATCAGCTACTGCCTGGCCTATCGGCTGGTATTGGGCTCATGTACAGCGACATCAGCCGGTTTGGCTTTGCCCTCGATGTACTCTATTCTCAGCGGGGCAGCCATGATGCCTACGGCGACCAATCGCTGGATCACCGGATTAATTACCTCGAGATACCCATCACGGCCCGGTATTTTCTGAACCGGTCGGGGAATTTCAGACCGAACATTTACGGCGGGGTGGTACCGGCGCTACAACTCAGCCACGCCATCCTTGTGAAAGGAGGTGCTATTGATTTGCTCCCGGAAACAACCAATCCTTACCGCACTGCCGACCTTGGTTTAACGGCAGGTTTCCAGGCTAATTTCCGCACCGGCGACCGGCAACGGTTCACCGTTGATGCCCGCTATACCTACGGCATTGCGGCACTCGCCATAAATAACAACAGCCTGCGTAATCAGATGATTACCATCGGCTTAGGCTACAATTTCGGCATTGGGCGGGAGTATAATCCTGGCGACCGCAAACTGCCCATCCGGTAGAAGCAGCATCTCTTAAACCACCTTCATTGCCAGCTTCACGACGGCTTCCAGCGCCGTGGGGCTGGCATTTGTTTTGCCGAGCACCCGCAATCCCAATAGCTGATTTATTAAATACGGAACCACCTCATTAACAGATAGTTTAGCCGGTAATTCGCCCGCCGTTTTACCAGTTGTCAGAATGCCGCTCAGCGTGTGGCGAAGCTGCTCATTATCGGCATTGACAATAGTTTCCACGTCAGTGTAGTGGGGTAGCATTTCCAGCGTAGCGTTGGTAATGAAGCAGCCTTTGCGGTCAGTATCTTCCGAAATTTCCTGAAGTACCCGGCTGAAAATGGCCTGAATTTTCGCGCGGGCAGTATCGGCTCCGGCGATAGCCTCGGCCGTTTCGGCGGTATTCAGGTCGCAATAGTGCGTCAGTGCCAGTTTGTAGAGCGTGTGTTTGTCAGCGAACGTATCATACAAACTGGCGCGATTGATGCCCATCGCATCGACTAGATCCTGCATAGAGGTCTGGTGATACCCTTTCTGCCAAAAGGTCTCCATGGCCGCCTGAAGAGCATCCTGTTCCGCAAAGGCTTTTGGTCGGGACATAAGTGAAAGAGTGGATAGTGAAAGAGCGAACGTAGTATCTGGCGTAAGCCTGTTTCACTCTTTCGCCATTCGCACTTTCACTCCTTCGCGATTAGGCTCCATGCAAAAACTCCATAATATCGCCGTCCTGCACAACGTATTCTTTGCCTTCGACGGCTAGTTTACCGGCTTCTTTTACGGCAGATTCGGTTTTAAGCTGCTCGAAATCAGCGAGTTTCATCACCTGGGCACGGATAAACTTTTTCTCAAAATCGGTGTGGATCACCCCGGCCGCAGCAGGGGCTTTCCAGCCCCGACGGATAGTCCAGGCGCGGACTTCTTTCACGCCTGCGGTGAAGTAGGTAATCAGCCCCAGCAGTTTGTACGACGCCTTGATGAGCTTACTCAAACCCGATTCAGTCAGGCCATATTCACTCAAAAACAGTTCGCGCTCATCGGGGTCGCTCATCTCGGCAATCTGCGATTCGATACCCGCCGAAATCACCAATATGTCGGCTCCTTCTTCGGCCACCGCCGCGCGTAATTTGTCAGAATATGCGTTGCCATTGGGCAACGACCCCTCGTCGACGTTGGCCACATACAGCACCGGCTTCACCGTCAGCAAATCAATGTCGCCGATGGCCTCTTCCTGTTCTTCGGCAGACACCTGCACCGTACGGGCGCTCCTGCCCTGCTCCAGCGCCGTCTTGTACATCCGCAGAGTTTCCAGCGCCGCTTTTGCCTTCGCATCACCCGCTTTGGCGCTACGCTCCAGCTTCTGCATTTTCTTGTCAACCGACTCTAAATCTTTCAGTTGCAGTTCGGCATCAATGATTTCTTTATCGAAAACGGGGTCAACACGGCCCTCTACGTGAACGATGTTGTCGTCTTCAAAGCACCGCACCACATGGACGATGGCGTCTACTTCGCGGATGTTGGCCAAAAATTTATTGCCCAAACCCGCACCCTGACTAGCACCTTTCACCAGCCCGGCAATGTCGACAAACTCAATAATAGTCGGCACAATCCGCTGAGGACTCACCAGTTTTTCGAGCGAATCGAGCCGTTCATCGGGTACGGTTACCACGCCCACGTTGGGTTCGATAGTGCAAAAAGGATAGTTAGCAGCTTCGGCCTTGCCGGTCGAAATCGCATTAAATAAGGTGGATTTGCCCACATTTGGCAAGCCCACAATTCCACATTGAAGTCCCATGAATAAAAGTCGGTAGTCGTCAGTCAGTAGTCAACACTCGCTGACGCAAGGATATAGTTTGCGGCAGATTACTTGTGCGCCAGCGACTATTGACTATCGACTGGCGGCTACCGACTTGTAAATTTACAAAAAAAGCCCCAGACTGAGGCTGAGGCGCAAATTGAAGCATTCGCAATAATTGTACTATTCCCATTTTAACTGCGTGTGCAGGTCTTCGGTAACCTCATCGGGGCGGTCGAACTGGGCGAAATCGGTACTGGGCATTAGCTCTGTTTTCACGTAATCGATGGTTTCCTGGAGGGCTTCAATAAACTTGGCGAAGTCTTCTTTGTAGAGAAACATCTTTTGTTTCTCGTAGGTAAACCCATCGCCTTGCGGTAGGCGGCGGCTCTCGGTCAGGGTCAGGTAGAAGTCATTGCCACGGGTTGCTTTCACATCGAAAAAGTACGTCCGTTTGCCCGCACGCACCCGTTTGGAATAGATTTTCTCATTTGTTCGCTCGTCCACTGGTCAATCGATTAAAGGCTAATGAGCATCAAAATACGGCCCGGCGGGGCAGAACAAAAAGAAAGACGGGAATATAATTTTCAGGAAAAATCATATTCTGTGGATATTACTCTACAGGCTAAATGCGAACAGGCTACCGATAACGCTTTGCTTACTAGCCTCTTGTTGTTATCTTTGTTTATAGGGAATTGCATTTTTTGGTGAATGAAGGCGTTATGAAACCCAGTTTTGGAAAGGTCTTCTTCTATTGTTTCACGAACCAAAGATTGTATGAGTTTAATCACGACCCTACTGCTGCTGGCAAGCACCGTTTGCGCGTCAGAGTCGCCCCAAAAAGAGGGGCACAAGCAGTCAGGCCAGGCATCCTATTACGCCAATCGGTTCAACGGATGCCGGACAACAAGCGGTGAACGCGTTAAACAACATCTGTTGACAGGCGCCCACCGCTCATTTCCGTTCAATACGCTGGTTGAAGTAACCAACCAATCCAACCAGCAATCGGTCATTATCCGGATCAATGATCGGGGGCCGTTTCACAAAGGCCGCGTGGTCGACCTGACCACCGCCGCCGCTAAGGCCATCGGTATGCTCGGAAGAGGCGTGGCCAATGTTACATTACGGGTTGTGGGTAAAGGACGTTACGTCGCCCAACTCGATGAGTCGCCAACGCTCGATGGGCGTTCGCCGCTGTTACCCGGCCTGGTGCCGGTGCAGTAAACAAGGTATGGGAAGCCCAGGCGCACCGACGCAACCCGCACCACACATCTGTACGGACGAGTACAGTCCGTTTTAGTTAAGACCTGATTCACAGGCTGGCCCTTTTTTTGCAATTCCCTTTGCAAAGCGCCGGACCTACGAATCAGGTTTTTTTTGTGGCCCCCTAACCGGATCGCCGGACCGCCCCAAGAGAGCATTAAACCGTTATCTTTAACAAACACAAATTCCCTTCCCTTGGCCTCAACACTCAACTTAGCGCAGGTACGTTCATTTGGTAACGTCGAATTTCTGGCCCGGCAACTCGTTGAGGGGTTCATTACGGGGTTGCACAAATCACCCTTCCACGGGTTCTCGGTCGAGTTTGCCGAACACCGGCTCTATAACCCCGGCGAAAGCACCCGCTATATCGACTGGAAGGTGTTTGGTAAGACCGATAAGCTCTTCGTGAAACGCTACGAAGAGGAAACCAACCTCCGCTGCCACCTGCTCATCGACACGTCGTCGTCGATGTATTACCCCGAAAAAGATTATGGCAAAATCACCTTCAGCGCCATGGGGGCGGCCAGCTTAGCCTACATGCTGCAACGCCAGCGTGATGCCGTCAGCCTGTGCACCTTCGCCGACGAAATTGAGGTGCAAACCCCCGTGAAATCCACGCCAGGGCACGTACACAAGCTCTTTACCTACCTCGACCAACTGCTGCAATCACCGAAGCCCAACCGCCGCACGAGCGCCCCGGAGGTGATTCACCAACTGGCCGAGAAAATCAATAAACGGTCGCTGGTGATTCTGTTCAGCGATATGTTCGATTCGGCAGGCACAGATCCGGCCCGGCAGGATGCGCTCTTTTCGGCCCTGCAACACCTGCGCCACAACCTGCACGAGGTGCTTATTTTCCACGTCACCGACCGCCAGACCGAACAGGCATTTGCCTTCGACGAACGGCCCTACGAGTTCATCGACCTGGAGACCGGCGACCGCGTGAAGCTCCAGCCCAACCAAGTCCGCGATGCCTACAAAACTGCCGTAACGGATTACCTCCAGAACCTGAAACTCCGCTGCGCCCAATACCGGATCGACTTCATCGAAGCCGACATCGCCCAGGGCTTTGAACCCATTTTGAGCGCGTATCTGGTGAAACGGACGAAGATGCGGTAGCCCCCTACCCCCCGAAGGGGGAACCTGCTTGCACGTCCATAAAAAAGCTCCGCTATATCTTTTAGCGGAGCTTTTTTATGGACGTGCAAGCAGGTTCCCCCTTCGGGGGGTAGGGGGCTGTTACCGTCCCCGGCCCGTCGCAACCGGCTCAGGAACCGCGTCGACGTCGGCGAGGATACGACCGCAGTGTTCGCAGACGATGATCTTCTTTTTGTCTTTAATGTCGGCCTGACGCTGCGGGGGCACCACGTTGTAGCAACCACCGCAGGCACCGCGTTTCACGGTCACAACGGCCAGCCCGTTGAGGGCATTGTGCCGAATTTTGTCGTACGAAATCAGCAGGCGGGCCTCCACGTTTTTGGATTGCTCCTCGCGCTCAACGGCCAGTTGTTTCTCTTCGGCTTCGCTTTCCGAAATCAGTTGGTCGAGTTCCTGCTTTTTCACTTTCAGGTCTTCTTTGCGCATGTTCAGTGTCTCCTGCGTACCGTTGATTTCTTCCTGCTTACCCTGCATCCGAAACTGCGACTCGCCAATTTTCTTGTCCGACAGCTCCATTTCCAGCGACTGGAGTTCGATCTCTTTCGTAATCGCGTCGAATTCGCGGTTGTTACGCACGTTCATCTGCTGCTCTTTGTAGCGAATAATGAGTTTATCGGCGTCTTTTTTAACCGTTTTGTTACGGTCAATTTCTTCCTGAAGGGTACTGACTTCACCGTTGAATTTACCGACGCGCGTCTCGAAACCGATGATTTCGTCTTCCAGATCGCGGACTTCCTCCGGGAGGTCGCCCCGCATACGGCGGATGTCATTTAACTGAGAATCAATGGCTTGCAGTTTAAGAAGTGCGTCTAGTTTTTGTGCTACCGTTAGTTCCATTCGGGGAGTGATGTTAATGTAAAATATATAATGAAGAATGTAAAATGGGTTGCGGCGGCGGATAATAAATAAGCAGAATTAGACTGTCAAGGTCCATTTTACACTATTCATCATTCATTTTACATTCAAAAATAATGTACCGGATTCGTGTTGGTTTCCGCTAAAATTACCGCAAAGGTAGTGAATTTCTGGGCCAAACGCTGTTGAATCAGGTCTTTGGTAAACACCTCGCTCTCGTAGTGGCCGATGTCGCAGATGACCAGTTTACCTTCGGCGTCGAAGAACTCATGGTACTTGTAATCGGCGGTCACGAAGGTATCAGCCCCGGCCCGGATAGCATCTGAGAGCAGAAAACTCCCCGCCCCACCGCACACAGCCACGCGCCGTATCAGCCTGTTTATCAACGGTGTATGTCGGATTATAGCCGCATTCATGCTTGTTTTCAGATGCCGAAGCCAGGCCGTTCCATCCATCGGTTCGGGCAAGTCTCCCACCGCGCCCGACCCCACGGTTTGGTTGGCGTTGTTGAGCGCGTAGAGGTCATAGGCGGGTACTTCGTAGGAATGCGCCGCCGTCATGGCTCGCACCACGGCCCCTTCCAGGTACGTTGGCAGGATCACTTCGAGGCTCGATTCAGACACGGTTTCATCCTGTCCCACAGCGCCCACCACCGGCCTGGCCCCGTCGAGCGGCCGGAACGTGCCCGTGCCACCTACCCGAAACGAGCAATGGTCGTAAGCGCCAATTTGGCCCGCCCCGGCCTTGTAAATAGCAGTGAGTACGTTGGCCACATCGGCTTCGGGCGTAAAGACAACCAACTTACTCAGTACCTGCGCTTTCGGGGCCAGAATCTGCACGTTTTTCAACCCCAACCGACTGGCAATGTGGTAGTTCACCCCCCCGGCCACGCTGTCGAGGTTGGTGTGCGCCGCAAAAATAGCGACGTCATTTCTAATGGCTTTGATCACTGTACGCTCCACGTAATTCTTGCCGTTGAGCTTTTTCAGCCCCCGAAACACGATGGGATGGTGCCCCACAATGATGTTACAACCCTTCGCAATGGCCTCATCCACAATGGCTTCAGTGGTATCGAGCGAGACCAGCACGCCGGTGATAACCGCGTTGGGATCGCCCACAATCAGCCCGGCGTTGTCGTACGATTCCTGGTAAACGGGTGGTGCCCACGCATCCATACAGCGCGTCAGGTCACGAATTTGGGGTTGGTTCATGGGGGCAAAAATACTGGCAACAAGGGAGCATTCACTGCTCTTCAACCCGATTGGACAAATTTGCAATCCGATTGCAAATTTGTCCAGTCTCAGCCTCAGCCCAGTTTATTAAATCACCGTCACATGCTCATACACGTCGCGAACGATGATAGTGCAGCCACCAATGGTGACAGACTGATCGGATTGTTCGGCGAAGGTATTGAGCCAGTCATTGCTGTCGCCGACGCGGGTGTACAGGTCGAGCCGAAGCGCGTTTTGCGATACCCGGATGTATTGCTGAAGCGAGTCGAGTTTTTTGTAATTGTACCACTTCATCGTCTCGTCGTAATCGCTGATTGACTCAGAAAGCACTTCGATTAGCACCGTCGGGTTTACTGTGGCCTGCATCTTGCCTTTGTAGGTTTTGAAGACTGATTCACCACAGACAACCATCACGTCGGGGTAATAGTAGTTCTCTGTTTCAGGCACGAATAGCATCCGGTCACTCGGATAAACGCGGCATCCGGTACCTCTTAAAGCACTGCCTAACAGGATAATGAGGTTGGATACGATGAGGCCATGATTTTCGGATGTGTAAGGCATAAGGCGAATTTTTCCGTCGATGTATTCGTGCTTTTGAACAGACTGAACCACCACCGTCATATACTGATCGAGGGTGGCTTTACGGCGGCGTTGAGATTGGCCCGTTGCGGAACGGCGGGTGGTTGATGCTTGCATACGACTAAACGAGTTAACGAAAGATACCGAAATTTCATGGCATCTCGTAAACGGGTATGATCCACTTGATGAGGTACGCCTGCGCCAGGGTCAGGAAGCAGATGATGAGCAGGAGAATGAAGCTGTGTTTCACCGTAAACCGGAACAATTGCGACTCCTGCCCCACCAGATTACCCGCTGCTGCGGCCACGGCAATGGACTGCGGCGAGATCATTTTGCCCACCACCCCGCCCGACACGTTGGCCGCCACCGTCACCACCGGGTCAACACCAATAGACTGCGCAGTGGCGTATTGAATCTTGCTGAACAGCGCGTTGGCCGAGGTGTCGGAGCCGGTGATGAACACGCCCAGCCAGCCCAGCACCGGCGCGAAAAACGGAAACAGCCGCCCCGTACTCGCCAGCACCGTGGCCAACGTGAGCGTGATGCCCGAATCGTTGAGGAGATACGCAAAACCGAGTACGGCGGCGATGGTCAGAATCGGAAATTTAATCTGATTCAGCGTGGCTTTGAACACGCCCGCACCCTCCCGGTAAGTTAAGCCCACGAGCGGAATAGCCAGCAGCGCAGCCAGCAATATGGCCGTCCCCGCCGCCGACAAATAATTGAATTTGAATACCTTAGCCAACAGGATTCCGTCTGTTCCCTGAACGGCATTGTGCAAACCAGGCGCGTTGAACTGCGCCATACCCACGCTGTTCAACGCGTTTTTGACGGTCGGTATTCCCCACGTAATAATAACGATGGTCAGCACCAGAAATGGCGACCACGCCCGGATAATCTGTCCGGTTGAGTAGTCCTTTTGGCCCGAAACACTCGTTAGCGCTAGTTCGTTGGCGAAGCGCCAAATGATTTTAGGTTGCCAGAAACGGAGGAAAACCATCAGGCTGATGATGGAGCCAAGCCCGGCAATGACGTCGGGCAGGGACGGGCCGAGGAAGTTGGACGACAGGTATTGTAACAGCGCAAATGACCCACCCGACACCAATACCGCCGGGGCTATTTCCCGCGCTTTGCGGAACCCGGCAATGATCGTAACGAGGTAGAAAGGCAGTACTGCCGACAGTAGCGGCAGGGTCCGGCCCACCATCTGCGAAATGGGCATTTCGGGGATACCCGACACCTGCGACGCCACCGTAATGGGAATACCGATGGAGCCAAACGCCACCGGGGCGGTGTTGGCAATGAGGCAGATCCCCGACGCGTAGAGCGGGTTGAACCCCAGCCCCACCAACATGGCCGCCGTGATAGCTACAGGCGCACCGAACCCGGCGGTGCCCTCCAGAAAAGACCCGAACGAGAATGCAATCAGTAAGGCCTGCAACCGCCGGTCGGGGGTAATGCCCGCCATAACGTGCTTGATGACCTCAAATTGCCCACTTTTCACGGTGACATTGAACAGGAACACGGCCATCGTGACAAGCCAGCAAATGGGAAACAGACCATATAACGCCCCATGCCCTACCGACAACAGCGCCAGCTTCACCGGCATACCATACACAAGAACGGCAATGAGCAGGGCTAGCCCGGTAGCGATCAGACTAGCCTGATAGCCTTTCATTTTCCTGATAATCAACGCCCAGAAAATGAACAGAATGGGTACCAACGCCACCATTACCGACAGCGTGAGATTATTAAACGGGTCAATAACTTGTTTCCAGATCATGAGAAGACAGGTGGGTTACGAAGCTATTAGTGAAGGGAAATTTAGCTGTCGTTTTACCATCTTCGTCAAAACGCAAACCGCCCCCAACCAGATGGCTGGGGGCGGTTTGCATTGGGGCTGACTACTACCATAAGCGATGTGTTACCATATTTTGAACAGCCCGCTCCCAAGGTCTTTGCCTAACTGAGGGTTATCCTCGATTTCTTTCTCCAAGCCAGCTAATTCTTTCGACAAGCTTACGTACTTCTTTACCAACCTTTTTAATCGGCGCGCAAAGTGAGGCATAGCTATGATTTCAGGCTTCATCGGCTATCTCTTTCAGAAGATCACTAAGCGACTGTGCCTGACAGTTTGCCTTCTTTAACCAGGCGCACTTCGGTCAATCCTTCCCGAATCTGGTACGTTCTCCTCGTCATCTTCCTGATTGATCAACGTCTTCAACTGACGCTGAAGACGCGGGGGCAGCACTTTGTATTGCTCGAATAAAATCTGGACTGTACTCATAAAATCGCCTTATCTGTTTCACCTGACTATACAAAGTAAACAAAAAAACGCCCCCAATCTTCCGACTGAGGGCGTTTTGACCTTATTGACTTCCGGAGCAAATCGCTCCGGGAGACAGGGCTGACTTACATCATGCCGCCCATGCCGCCGCCGCCACCGTGACCACCCCCCCCGGCAGGAGCCTCTTCAGGCTCGTCGGCGATGAGGCACTCGGTGGTCAGGAGCAAGCCGGCGATAGATGCGGCGTTCTCTAGGGCCAGGCGCGTTACTTTCTTGGGGTCGATGACACCGGCGGCGAAGAGGTCTTCGAAGGTGTCATTTTTGGCATTGTAGCCAAAACCACCCGTGCCTTCTTTCACCCGGTTCACCACCACCGAACCTTCGCCACCGGCGTTAGCTACAATCGTGCGCAGGGGTGATTCGAGGGCCACGCGGATGATGTTGACACCCGTTTTCTCGTCTTCGTTGAGGGTATCGACGGCGTCCAGCGCTGAGATGGCACGGATCAGGGCGATACCACCACCCGTTACGATACCTTCTTCAACGGCCGCGCGGGTTGCGTGCAGGGCATCGTCAACGCGGTCTTTCTTCTCTTTCATCTCTACTTCGGTAGCAGCACCGATGTAAAGAATAGCCACACCACCCGACAGTTTGGCCAGACGCTCTTGCAGCTTCTCACGGTCATAGTCAGAGGTCGTGTTTTCCATCTGCGCCTTGATCTGATTGACCCGGCCCGAAATGTGTTCTTTCTCGCCAACACCGTTCACAATCGTGGTGTTGTCTTTGTCGATGATGATCTTCTCGGCCTGGCCCAGGTACTCAGCCGTGGCGTTTTCCAGCTTGTAGCCGCGCTCTTCCGAAATCACCTGACCACCGGTCAGGATAGCGATGTCTTCCAGCATGGCCTTCCGACGGTCGCCGAAGCCCGGTGCTTTCACGGCGGCCACTTTCAGGGCACCGCGGATTTTATTCACAACGAGTGTGGCAAGTGCCTCACCGTCAACGTCTTCTGCGATGATCAGCAGCGGACGACCCGTTTGGGCCACCTGCTCCAACACTGGCAGCAACTCTTTCATCGACGACACTTTCTTCTCCGAAATCAGGATGAACGGACGCTCCAGTTCAACCTCCATTTTCTCGGTGTTCGTCACAAAGTAGGGCGACAGGTAACCGCGGTCGAACTGCATACCTTCTACGGTTTTTACTTCCGTTTCGGTACCACGCGCTTCTTCTACCGTGATCACACCTTCCTTACCTACTTTCTCCATCGCCTCGGCAATCATCTTGCCAATGGTGTCGTCGTAGTTGGCTGAGATGGTCGCTACCTGCTTGATTTTGTCGAAGTTATCACCAACGGTCTGTGCCTGCTCGGTCAGGTTTTTCACAACGGCCAAAACGGCCTTGTCGATGCCCCGCTTCAGGTCCATCGGGTTAGCACCGGCGGCCACGTTTTTCACCCCGATTGAGTAAATGGCCTGGGCCAATACTGTAGCAGTGGTGGTACCGTCACCGGCTGAATCAGCCGTTTTAGAGGCTACTTCTTTCACCAACTGAGCGCCCATGTTTTCCATGGCGTCTTTCAGTTCAATTTCTTTGGCTACCGTTACACCGTCTTTGGTGATGGATGGCGAACCAAATTTCTTGTCGATAATAACGTTGCGGCCTTTAGGACCGAGGGTCACTTTCACGGCATCGGCCAGGGTGTCAACACCCTTTTTGATCTTGTCGCGGGCTTCGGTATCGAAGAGAATTTTCTTGGACATAATTTTTTGAGTTTGAAAAAGTTTCCAGTTTTCGGTTTTCAGTCGGGCTGCCTGCTACTAGCCAAATGGGTTAGCTAGCGAAGCAACCGCAGCGGCGGACCGCTGAAAACTACTAAACGCCAAACTGTAAACTGATTTTTAGACGATAGCGAAGATATCGGACTCGCGCATGATGAGGTACTCTTTGCCTTCGATGGTGATCTCGGTGCCAGCGTATTTACCGTACAGCACCGTGTCGCCAACCTGAACGGTCAGAGGCTCGTCTTTTTTGCCCGTGCCGATGGCGACGATGGTGCCACGCTGGGGTTTTTCTTTGGCCGTGTCGGGAATGATAATTCCAAAGGCGGTTTTTTCTTCAGCCGGGGCGGGTTCAACCACCACGCGGTCGGCGAGGGGCTTTACTTTCACGTCTTCCATTGCTGTGGTCATAGCGATAAGAGATGATTAAGGTTGTTAAATTGTTTTTTTGTGATCAATCGGACAGGTTTGCGGTGTCAACCATTATGCCAGATAAAAAGACTGACAAAATTTCAGGCTATGTACGTTATTGGGGAAACAAGCGGTAGGAAAGGTGATTATTTGGCGGTTCACACAGTTTAGCGTGCTTTCTTTTGCCAAAATCAGTTACTCCCCTATCTTGTTAAGCACCAACCACAACGTGAAACATGGCTGAGATCCGTCTGAACTCCCTCTCGTCTGACTGGCTGACACAAAGCCGAATCGATGCCGAATACAAGCAGTATGTCGTTTTGGCGTATTTGCAGGGTGTGAATCAACGCTTCGCCGACAATAGGCTGTGCCCCGATTTACCCGATCTGCAACGCCACTACGAGGCCACCCTCCGTTTTCGGACGGGCAAAGGTACGCTGATGGCGGCCTTTCCCAAGCGCGTGTCTGGTATTGGTGGACCGCCACCACAAATAACCTATGCACCGAAACTTACCGACGACCCGCTGATGGCCGAAGTAGACGAAATCATCGATTTTGCCCTACCCCGGTTCAATGCCACCCTCACCAACGGCCGACAGCGCTGGTCAGAACTGGCCCGCACCCTGACGCTGGAACCCGTAGGCCTCATGCCCCTACACCCTGATGAGGGCTATCTCTTTGTCCATTATAATACTACCGCCGATTTGTCAGTGTATCAGTATCGGCTCACGCTCTACGATCAGGCGGCTCCGGGCGGGCGGCTGGTACACTGGCAGTTTCGGGAGCGGCTAAGGCGCGGGTTGGGCACCACGTTCGAGCGGTTGAAACTGGACCTCATCCGGCGGTATGATCTGCCCAATCCGGCGGCATTTCGACTGGAAAGTCGGCGCGTTATTTCAGAAGAAGCAACACTGTTACATATCGCACAAGAGTTACTGAATCGAGCGGTAACGGTATAGTTGGGCACTAACAGCCGTGCCAATGTTAAGTCAAGATTACCGGTTAATCATTTACAGGTAATCTTAACTTAAGTAATCGAACAATTTTATTTATATATTTACGTTATGAGACCAAACCGTTATGTTACTTTAGATCAGGATGAGGTAACCACATTACAAGAAGGCTGGAAAAATGCACAGCATACCCAATTCCAAGAACGTTGTCATTG
>JBBRMP010000154.1:0-13474 GCA_038230755.1 Cytophagales bacterium
GACAGGCTCAATGGTACACTAACCAAGTTGTCTGAAGTATACTTTACTGGTTGCCGTGTTACTATAACCCTATCTGACTCCCTTGCATCAGTAACTTTTGAGACGTCAAGTAGGCCTAAGATTTTTATGAGAAAGCCCTGATGCGGAGGATGACCGTAACGGCGAACCGGGGAGTCGGCGGTGCATCTTGGTCACCAACAACGAAAACAATATTGCCGAAGAAGTCTGCTACGAGCGCAACCGCCGCGTGATCGAGGGCTACCAAAACAGCAAGGGCGTGGCCGTGCCGGGCCTGCCGGGCAACGCCCTCCGCTATTACCGCACCGCACTAGTTGGCCGCGAGATGACCCTCGCCAACAAACGCGCCCTCATGCGGCAGGCCACCGATCTGTTGTGTTTTAAGGAAAGTATTTATACACAGCGCGAACAGGATGGAAATGACATCGCGCTGTTTGTGGAGCACGACCGGGCCATGCTGTTGGTGTATGACCCCGATGCCATCGATGCCGCCGTGGCTCTGATTCAGACGCTGCCCGTCACCACCCGGATCAAAGTCTACGTCTTTGCTCCGGCATCCTACGCCTTCGATGATGAGTTCGAGGCTGTGGCCGGTCAGATCGACCTGTGCCCTCTACCAAACGCCATCTATCAAGCCTACGAACGGGTGTTCAACACGCTGAAGGCTACGCACTAACCCCACCGTTTCGTTATGATTCAATTGAAAAAATACCAGACCAAAGCCGTCGAATCCCTCATCGATGATACGTTTTTGTTACTGGCTGCGGCTGACCGGCGCAAAAAAATGGTCTTCAAAGCCCCCACTGGCGCGGGCAAAACCATCATCACGGCCACCTACATGGCCCGCCTGGCCGACGAAATGGCCGACCGCCCCGACCTAAGGCGGCGGCAGGTAGCGTTTATCTGGCTGGCTCCGAACAAGTTGCATCAACAGTCGCTCGAAAGTTTTCGGCGGCTGTTTGCCGACAGTAAACTGCTGAACCCCATCGAGTTTGAGGGCATTACGGGCGGGGTGCTCAACCACCGCGATGTGCTGTTTCTCAACTGGCAATCGGTCAACAAAGACAGTAACCTCTACGTGCGCGACAACGAGCAGGACCGTACCCTGGCGCAGTACGTGATGCGGACCTATGGGCAGGAAACAGAGGTCATCATCATCCTGGACGAAGCCCATCTGTTTGCCGCCAAAGGCCCGCGTGCTGGTGAACTGCTGGCTAAACTCAACGCCAAAATCGAGGTAGACGTGTCGGCCACGCCGGAGTTCAAATCCGACTATGGGTATACCGTGAAGCGTCCCGACGTGGTGGCGGCGCAGATGATCAAGAAGCAGGTGGTGCTGAACCCGGCGCTGGACGCCAGCCATCAAGAAGGCCGCACCCTCGCGGCTGTATTGCTGGAAGAGGCCCTGGCGCAGCGGCAGAAACTCCGCGACGCTTATCTCCGGCTGGGTGTTTCTATCAACCCACTGCTGCTCATTCAGTTACCCAATGACAAAGCCGACCTCTCAACCGACGACCTACGCATCCGCGATGAGCTAGCGGGGCTGCTCCGCGACGAATATGGCATCACCACCACCAACGGGCGGCTGGCCGTATGGCTCTCGGATGCGAAAGACAAGATTAACCTGGATGGTATCGAAGCCCCCGACAGCCATGTGGAGGTATTGCTGTTCAAACAGGCCATTGCGCTTGGCTGGGACTGCCCACGGGCGGGTGTATTATTGATTTTTAGGGAGTTAAAACAGGAAACGTTCACGATCCAGACTGTGGGCCGCATTCTGCGGATGCCCGAACAGAAACACTATGCGGACGAGTTACTCAACAACGGCTACGTCTACACCAACCTGAGCCGGAACATTATTGAGGTGGTTGCCGATGACATGGAGTATATCGTGCAGTACCGCGCCCTGCGCCGCCCCGATATTGCCGATACCCTATTGCTGCAATCGGCGCACATCAACACCCGATTGGTACGGAACCGGCTGGGCGGCAAGTTCGGGCGGTGTGTAGCGAAGGCATCTGAACAGTTGTGGGACTTTTCGCTCAACGACCGTGATGGGCTGACGCTTGACGAGGCCAACCGGCAGGAATTACGAAACCGCATGGTGAACCTTGATGTGCATAACGTTGAAATTCCCTTGCCAACCGACGTGGTATTGAGCGGCGAAGAAGAAATAGTCAACGCGGGTAGCTTAGTCCGTTTTGCCAAAACGACGGGCGAACTGCGCGAGTTGTTTTCCCGATTCTGTCGCGAACATACCGGCGGCTATGCCCCCGCCGACTCGACCCCGATACTGAGCATGGCGCTGGTGCAGTGGGCCGAAGAATACCTTAACTTCTTTGAGACTGATACACATAAGCTGGTGCTGCTGGAACAGAACCGCCCGCGTTTCGCCGAATTGATTGAAACGGCACTGGAGCTGTATCGGCAGTTGATGGAAGAAGAAGCCAAAAAGGCCACCCGTCAGATCGAGTACAACCCCTGGAACGTACCTGTTGAGCGGGTATATACGAAAGAGTATGTTGAGCAGGCCGCCACTCGCCACGCGCTGGAGCCGTTCTATGAATACAAGAGCGCGAGTTTACCCGAACAGCAGTTTGTGGCCTTTCTGGAAAAGTACGATACTAGCTTAGCTTGGTGGTACAAAAACGGTGATAGCGGCCCATCGCATTTTGCCGTACCGTACGAAAACGCATCTAAAGGGCGTACAAGCCTGTTCTATGTCGATTTTGTGATTACGCTGGCCGATGGAACCCTCGCCCTGTTCGACACGAAAACACCTGATTCTGACCCGGATATGATTGCCAAACACAACGCCCTGTTCAACTATTTAACCAAATTGGCCAGTGGCGGGCAGCGTGTGATTGGCGGGATTTTGTTACCCAAAGGCACTCCCGAAAACCGGCGCTGGGTATACCCACCGGGGCTAATCACATCGGGCTCCGACACAACCAACTGGCTAACGTTTTATCCTACTGACTACGCCCTTCGCCCATGAAAAAAGGACTTGACGAAGCATTGAAGTATTCGCTAAGCTACATAATGGGTATTTTTCGGGCCAGCGGTTATCTTTGGTTTATGTTTAATGAAGCGGTATGATTCTTGAATGCTTTCAAACAGTTGAAGACCTAGACAATGCTGATTATATCGAAAGAAACGGGCCTTTCAAATGCGTACGGACCGATGCCTGGTTAGGCGAAGGCTATTATTTCTGGGACTCTAACATCGAATGGGCGCATAGCTGGGGAGCCTTTTATGAAGAAAACGGATACATAATTTGTCAGGCTCAGATTCGTTTTGACGAAACCGTTTTCGATTTGTATGGTAACGTACAGCATAATTTGCTTTTCGAGCGGGCGTACTTGGCTATACGTCAACAAACCGATAGAGAAATAACGGTACCACAGGTTATCACAGCCATGCGAAAAATGGGACGATTTGCCTATAATGCCATACGTGCCTTTGATCAGCCGTCGTCTGTTCTACGTGTTCAGTACAACATTCGTAAGTCAGAACAGTTGATTATAAACCAGCGGGTACAAATTTGTCTGCTCAATAAAAACAACCTACTTTCGCAGACTTTTCGGATAGTTTTTCCTGAAAGATATGTTCTCTAGTACTATGGAAACAGACATGATTGAGCACTTTGAAGCAGCCCTGGCCGCAATGTCAGAGGCTGAATTTCAGGCATTTTGGGCGGAAGTACAGGCCGAGAGTGCACCTGGTCCTTCTGCGGAGGCCTTCATTGCCAACTTTGCGTTTTTACCGGCAGCTATTCAGCCTACAGTTCATTATAACTTAGACAGTTTCGACCTGTATGCCAGCGCAGGGGAATATAACTTTGCCATGGCAGCATGAGCACCGTAGTCGAATCGTCTTTCCAGTTCGTTAATTTCCTTGTAACAGAAAGCCACTTGTCCTTGCGCCGTGCTGATGGATACGAGTTTCAATTATCGCTCATCCCGTCTGGCATTTTATTTTCCTCAAAAGGACAGTTTCAGTTACAGATTCAGTTTGAGGCAACAGATGCTAATAATCAGGCTGAGATTAAGTTGACAACACTGGCTACGTTTACTTACGCCAATATTCCTAGCGTGGAAAATTCACCCTTTCTACTACAGAATGCACCGGCTATTGTGTTTCCTTACATCCGTGCTTACATAAGTACGTTGACGACGCAGGCAGGTATTCCGCCTATTGTGTTGCCAACCCTTAACCTAAGTGGTTTGGCTGAGTTGTTGCAGCAACACATAGTCATCGATGAATCATAAGAGCACTTTTATATCATTATTCTCGCAAAAGCAGTATCCGAAAGATACTGCTTTTTTTATAGTTTTGATACTTGTGTATAACTAACCATGAAAAAAGGACTAGATGCTACGTTTGTGCATTACGGCATTAGGAAAGATGATTTGCCGTTGATCGAAACGATTTGCCAGCAACACGACATTGATTTCGACTGGCTGAAGGAAGACATTCTGAAACGCTACCACGAAGACCGCATTCAGCACGGCGATGGGTTTGGTGAAAAATTAGTAGAGAAGATTGTCGAAAAGGCTGTCTCGAAAATCCGGTAACTTATGCTGATCAAACGCATCCGCGCCACCAATTTCAAAACTTACCTCAACCTCGACCTCGACTTGTCGGTGGTTGGCGACCGGCCTATTATTCTGATTGGCGGGGCCAACGGTGGTGGGAAAACCACCCTGTTCGAAGCTATTTACGGTGCCCTCTATGGCCTGTCGGTGCCCTCTGCGGCTCGTTTTCGTGAGTTGCTTAATGCGGGTGATCCAGGCCAAAAAGACCCTAAAATCACGCTGGAGATTCAGTTTTCGGGGCAGGTGCTGAATCAGACCCAGCAGTACGTACTCACCCGGACCTATGCGCTGAACACCGATCATAAACCGGTGGAGTCGGTGAAGCTAAATATGGATGGCAGCCTTTTTCAGTATGGTACCGCCACGCCCCCAGTACAACGGGCCGAACAGCAACGGCAGGTCGATAAGATCATCAAAGCTAACCTGCCCCAGGAGTTAAGCCGGTATTTCCTCTTCGACGCCATGGAAGCAGGTAACCTGCTGAAGGAAGACCAGTTGAACCGCGTAATCCGGGAGAACATCGAAAACGTGATGGGCTTCGATAAATACTTGCGGCTGGCGCGGGCGTCGGAGGCGGTAACGCAGGAATGGACTGCCCAACGGCTGCGCGTGGAGAAAGAGAAGCAGGAGTATCTAGCCCTCGTCAACAAAAAACGCGACCTCGAAGCGGATTATACCCGCCTGCGCGACGCCCACACCGGAGCATTGCAGTATGCCGTGCAAAACAAAGATTTGTACGATGGCCTGAAGGCAGGACTGAATCAGGAAACGACCATCAAAAGCCGGATCGACGAGCTTACCCGTCAGATACAGGCCACCGCCGAGCGCGAAACAAGCTACCTAAGCCAGGTAGAAGCGCTCACCAAAAGTATGGAAAGCCATTTGGGTATGCCCCATATGGCCGATGCTCTGCGAGCCGAGGTAACTCTACTGCTTAACACCCGTAACACCACCACCGACGCTGGCGCAGACCTGTCGCCCGGCGGAGTAGAGCGTATTGTTAAGTTGACCATGAATCGGTTGGCAAAACAGGGTTTATTGTCGGGAGTAGTTGATCTGCCAACACTAACTGCCGAGGTACTGGCCAATTTACCCAAATCAACGTCGGTGCAGCCCTATGATTTTCTGGATGCTGCCGAGGTGCGTGCGCTGGAAACACTCGTGCAAACGGCCTATGTCAATCCCTTCTTGGGGCTGTCGGCTCAGCAGAGCGAAATTGAATTAGCCGTTGGGCACCTGCCCAAATTGAAGGCGCAGGCAGAAGAGCTAAAGGCGCAGGTCGCAGGTAAGGATTACACGCTGCTGAGGGCCTATGAAGACAACGAAGCCACGATCCGGCGGTTAGCAGGTGAGATGGGGCAGGTGGAGAACGAGATCGGTCAAGTGGAAAAGAAAATCGTGCAGTTTGATATTCAGATGCAGGATGAACCCGACCCCCGGTTTGAAGTCTTGAAGCGGCTGAAGCCCTTTTTTGAAGATGCAGCTAATCAACTGCTTCGGGCCAAAAAACGTGAGATTGAAGAGCGGATGCGGGCCGACCTGAACAAAAACCTGGTGGCCTATAAAGATGTAATTGATCGCGTTGTTCTTTCCGAAGATTTGCGTGATCTGACCTTTCAGCTCTACCATGTGGCGGGCAACGAAATTTACCTGAGCCAACTCAATACGGCCTCGAAACAGGTAGTGGTGCAGGTGTTACTGAAAGCCCTGCACGAATTCGGCGATTATGACCCACCCGTGATGATTGATACCGTCATGGGCGTACTCGGCTCCGAAACCCGCGAGGCCATCGTTAAAAATTATTTCCCTGATCTTTCTAGCCAAACCATTCTACTTAGCTCAGACGAAGAGATTCGGTTAGTTAAAGAATACCGGGCTCTAGAGCCGTTCATTAGTAAAACCTATACCCTAGTTCGTGATCGTTTTGCCCAGCAAACGAGCGTAGTACCGGGCTATTTTGGCCAAAACTTAGCGTTATGAGCATTATCTACCTGTCAAGTATCCGTACTGCTGAGTCATTGAGTGAACACATTGTTCATCTCAAAGAGCAACTGGAAGAACGATTGAATCTAACTCGTTATTCGGTGGGCGCCCGTCCGGCGAGTGTGTCGAACAACATGGTACAGCGATTATCACTGCTGGCCGGTTTGAGCCTGACTGACGAGCGCCACCTACAAGATATTGAGGCTATTCGCCTGATTTCGAGCGGCAATCATATCCACGATACCACCTTCAGCCGTAATAACCTGCAAAACCTGTGGTCGGCCTTGCTGAAATTGCGCTATCAGCACAGCCCCATTGATTGGGAAAACGTGGCCATGAAAAGCAAGGTTGTCAATTATGAGATGCTGCGTGGGTGCCAGTACCTGCTCGACGGTGACCGGCTCGATGCGTATTTGCGACAAAACCCCGGTGCCGGGCAAGTGGGAGCAACTGGTGGCATACCGCGACTGGACGTACTTCTGGGCAGTTATGAAGACGATATTCCGGCACGCCTTGACCTGAACGGCCGGTCCATTGCCAACACCCAAATCCTGATTGCGGGCACCACTGGACAAGGAAAATCGAACTTGCTAGCTGTATTGATCAACGAACTTCGGTCGGCTTCTGTGGAGTCACCGTACCCCGTGAATTTTTTGTTCTTCGATTACAAAGGTGAATTTTCCGATCCAGCTAATCGGCACTGGCTCAATCTGTTTGAGGTAGATGGGGCGGCGTTATTGAATCCACTGGAACGTCCGCTGCCCTTTTCACCCTTCAAAGACTTTACGGGCCGGGCACAAAATGAGATTAACAATTACGCCACTGAGTTGGGCAACGCACTATGCGCCATTGATCGGGCCAACATCTCGGCCCGCATGAGTGAACGGCTAACCACGGCCGTCATTGATGCATACCGCCAAACACAAAGCCGACCAGTCGACTTCGACCGGATTTTGCAGGCTTATGCCGCTCAGCAGCCCAATAAAGATGACAGTGTTACGGCAGTCTTGAAACAGCTTATACGGGGGAATCTGTTCGCTAATGACGACGCTGTTGATCTTATTCGGGAAAGTTATTTTATCAACCTAGCAGGCTTTCCTAAAGATGGCCCACTCGCTAAAGCCATCGTTTACTTCGTCGTTTCGAAGTTGAACACATTGTATGAAAAATTGCCTAAACAGACTATTTCAGACGAATGTGTGGAGCTACGGCATTTTACGATCATTGACGAAGCGCACTACATGCTTGATTTTGATAACCGCCCCCTGCGCGATCTGATTGCCGTTGGGCGTAATAAAGGGCTGAGCATCATTCTTGCCACGCAAAGTATGAACAGCTACAAAAGCGATCACTTTGATTTTTTGGCTAATGCGCAATACCCGTTGATTATGAAGCAGCAAACGTTGAACGATAGCATCATCAAA
Source organism: Cytophagales bacterium (assembly GCA_038230755.1). GTDB lineage: Bacteria > Bacteroidota > Bacteroidia > Cytophagales > Spirosomataceae > Fibrella. The sequence continues at coordinate 8,024 of JBBRMP010000154.1, forward strand.
GACTTGTTTGGTGTATCGGGGCGGGAATTGCAGGAAGTTAAAGAAGCGATTGGTAATTTAAAGAAAGGTGAAGTGCTGCTGAAAAATGCCACGGCAATGGCCCTGGGTATTGGGAAAAGATACAAAGTGGTAAAAGTGCGAAAGTTGATTTGAGAAGCAGACAATGATCCTTAAGATGAAATACACTGTATTGCATCAGAGTACAACTACCCGACTACGGCGGGTTAGAATATGCTTATGTGCTTCTTAACCCATATTTCTTCAATATTTTCGGAGGGATAGCTGGAGACGTCTTTAGCCGGTTAATGATCTCGGTGAAAACCTCAGCGGGTACGTCGCCTAACGCCCGCTGAAAATCGTCCAGTACTTTATCAACCACGTATGACCGGGGGATTTCCTGAATATTCAGGCAGTCAGCGTAACTGTCATGTTCTAGAAAGTCGCAGCCGTCAGCTAGCAGGAACAACTGATAGTCAAAGATATCTGGGTTGCGGTGTACATTCCAGTTAATATTGGAGTTGATAAGTACCACACCTAGGTAATCTCCTGCTGTTGTTGTACCTACAATGATAATGCGTTTCTCTTTCGGGGGCGTTGTGAAGGAAACCATCACCTTGACCACGGCTCTTACCTTCACGGCCTGGTCAGCAAATTTATTCTTCTCACTATCAGCAAAAAAATCCCCCAATGACGCCATTACTCGCTTGCTGCCACTAACTGATTAAAAGCAAGATTTTCGGTAATGTATTGGAGCATTTCTTGAGATGCGCTGCCTGCCTGAGCGATAGTAACGGGTTCCATGACCGCTTCAAAAATTTGTGCATCGGCCAAAGCTGCGCGGGCCTTATCCCAAGCGTCGTCATGCGACTTTTCGGTAAGATCGAAGAAGCTCAGGTTCTTATTCTCGGCGATAGAGTCCGATAAACAATCAATGTCTGAGGCTGATAACTCGTCCAAATCTGGCGCTTCGTTCGAGGAAACCATTGGGATAGGGTTGCGTAGACCTCTATTAGCGCTGCGAAAGTTAAACGAAGAAAATTGTTTCGCTACATCTTCGGGAAGCGATAAGAACGAGTGCATCCCCGCCAAGTGTTTCAGCAGGTCATATGTTTCCGAGGGAACAGGACCGCGGTCCATAGCTACATACTGATCGCCAGTGATTTCACGACCAAACCGAACGAGGTGCTTCTGATCAGCGAAATAAAGAATCTTGAAAAGCTTATGGTAGTCGGTTTCACCTACCTTGTTGAGTACGTAAAGAATAGCAGCCTTGATACGGTCGATATCTGGTCTCTGCTTGTTCATGTTGTTGTTCGTAATCAATTCAGTGCTATAACATGAAATGGGGCCACAAAAGTACCATTTATTTACTGATCGGCCAAGCTATTTATTCCTCTTCCCTGCGTGAGCATTAAACTTCTTAGGCTGATTACGAGGCGATTAGCAGGAGGCTGAAAGAGCAAGGATTCCCTACAATGTTAGACGCTGAGCTTAGTATAGACAATGGCGAATAAGCAAGTTTGTCACAACAATAAAGCCAGGTTTCAGCGGTGTTTACCCGGTGGGAGGCTATCGCAACTGGTGAATTGACAGCATTATACCAATTTTTTCTATAGTTGGTGTGTTTACACTGAAAATCAGACTACTACCTAATCTACAGATAAGTCATGGCCGCACGAGTATTGCAACACCACAAAGTGAATCCGTATCGTCAGTACCACAAGGACCAAAAAACAGTCGTTTTCTCGCCCAATGGCTATTACCTCAATATTCTGGTTTCTTGCCTATCTCCAGCGGCATTGCGGGTTCTGTTTGTATTGATGGCTCGGCTACAACCTGATGGCTCATCGAAGGCATTGCTTACCGAACTCCGAAAGATGATCGGTAGTCCGTCACCCACTTTGAGCCGGGCACTGGTTGAACTTGTCAAGGCTGGCTTTATTACCAAGCGTGGTAATGGCGATTACTGGGTTAACCCAACGATTGCTCGTCTACTGGCGCTGGTAGGATAAATGTTAGTTGTCCCGCTTCAAGCAGAGCAACTATATGGGACGAGTTCATGCCTGATGACCCTACTCCAACGTCCGAAACAGCTTTACCACTTCCCGTTTACGTCAACTGGTTGTAAGAGGTTCTATTATCAGGCAAGCTCAGAGTGGTAGCGTGATATGATTTTAATAGCCAGGGAAGAGCGGAAGTGGCTTGGCCTGCTCCTTTGATTGGTTAGTGAGATCAGCTAGACTTTGGTTGCCGTGTGCCAGCGCAATCCTCATCCTGCCTGACAACATAGGTTGTATATCGGTTAGGAAATAACTCAATCCACCCGGTGGGTTGAGCATCTTTCGGATTCGACGTAATAGGTTATTTGCTTCATTACTGGCCCTATTACGCTGCCGCTTCCAGGCTCGCTCCTCATCGGTTTGCGGTGGCCGTTTAGAATAACTACGACGCGGTTTCAGTCCGGCCAATAGTTCTACCGTCAGTTTAGGCTGGCTTCGTAAATCGTTTGCCGATAACCATCGCTTCGGATGTTGTAGCCGGGCTATATTTTCTGCCAGCGTAGTTGTCGGGAATCTACCTGAAGATAAAGGGTAGATTTCCGACATAAGGGGGACAGTAAGCCGTTTTGGTAACTTAAGAGCACTCGGTAGATTTCCGACAAAATGCCATCGCTCCTGATAGATGTCAAGCGTTGCGCGATAGGTACTACTGTGGATCATGTCAATATATTGGTCGAGTTGATCTTGAATGCGCTGCCGGATTTGCGCGGGTGGCTCAATAGTCCATTGGCTAGTAACCAACTTATTGAATAAGACTTTTTCGCGTTCGCGTTGCTTCTCTTCTCGTTTGAAGTCTTTTCTTGCAGCAAAGTTTTTCGGCAACACCTGCCAGTAACTGAACACCTGTCCTTTCATGTACAAGTCCCGTTCGTAGGGTGGTAGCTCGTCGAGGAGTTGTGCGGGGTAGGACCACATGATTTTGTCGAAAGCTGCCAACAACTTACTCGCCATGGGAGCTGCATAAGCTGGTTGAGCAAGGTCAGCTAAGTATTCGGGGCGGATGCTACCAAGGTATTGCATTCGATTAACCTTCACCTCTGCGCGAATAAATCCTTCCACAGGGCTGTAGAGCTTGAACTTATGTTGGCCGGCTTCAACCTCGGCGTAGGGTAAACGTACTCCGCCTCGGTCAGTGATAGATGAGAAGTTCGGGCGATGATTCAGGTAAGACAAGAAGTTGTCCCTCAGTTGCTGAGGGTGGTTGGCCCAGACAGTTGTTGACAGCTCAAGGCCATTGAGGGGTGTTTTGAATACATTTATGCCTAACTGAATGGCTAAGTCGTCCAATACGGCTAGCAATGAATACGGCCCTTTAGCGTCCTGATTATGAAGCCCATTGTTGGCAGCCTTTATCAATGAACCGCGCAAATGAAACCAATGTCCGTTTGGCACACCTGCCAACTTAGAGCGCGGCTTACCATGAACGTGTAAGCCTTTATATGTTTTAGAAACAAGTGGCTGGTCGTGTTGAATATCTCCGTAGGAAGTCGAGAATGGGCTGAACAGATCAAGTCTATGAATAAGGAAGCCTTCATCAACAGCGGCCCGGTAGGTGCTGAACCCGTCGAACATAGCATTGCTGATTTATACGCCTTGATTCAGATAATCACTCAACTCGCGCCGAAAGAAGTAGAGCTTGCCATGCCGTTTGCGGTGCGGGATGCGGCTAATGTTTTGGTAGATCGTCTGGCGGCTGATACCGAGAAAGTCAGCGGCTTGCTGCACGTTCAGGGGAGTCTCATCATCAGCTTGTGCGATGACCGCCGGAGGTAGCTGATTGAACCGATCCAATAGCAACTGCACCATTTGGCGGGTGGCAGTAGCGTCGTCTTGTATTTTTTGAAAATCAATATTCACTTTGTCGGTCGTCTCAAAGACCGGCACAAAAGACTAAGAAGTTCCGTATCCCGATCAAGAGGCGGGATACGACGGGATACGAAAATAATTTATTTCTCTTTAGCGAATCCTTTGCCTTTCAAGTAGTTAAGCATTACGGAATAAGTTATATTTTTTGTATTTCCCTCTGATTTGATTTGGAATGTGTAGCATAGCCACTTCGTTACATGCGTTGCATAAGCCGTTATGTTTTGACTTTGGATGCATTGGTAGAATATATACCCTAAAACCACCTGCCTACAGTTGCACTCAATTTGCTTTACAACCGACTGACCGTCAATAGCCGATCTTAAACGGTCAAGGTCAGCTTCATCAATGTACGGGGTTAAGGTGGCCATCAGCCCTTCACGAGCAGCGAGGGGAATGAAAATCGTCGGCGGTAAGTGTTTTTTGACACTTGGGTCTTGGCCCATCGCATACTTCGCTTTGAGCGCATCAAACTTTGGTCTGACAAACTTACCTGTGTACCAAGCATCACATATGTGCCCTCTGAAGTCTGAAAGGGATACATCGTCAACACTGTCAAGCCATTGGTGGCGGGTATGGCTAAAGTCTAGCTGCTCGTTCTTTTCGGGATGGTTTCTATTCCAAGCGTTTAATTCAGCTTCTAGGTGCCGATCAAAATTTCTTAATTGTTCAATCAGTTTGCTTTTGGCCCAGTTATGAAAAGACATTGCCCAATTCTGCCAAGTGAGCTGCTTCTCACGTAAAGTTGAATGCGGTAGTGTAAGTCCTCCGTTATAAGCTCCAAAATAAACTATTCCGGATAAATCAGGGCAGGGTAAAAGTTCGTGCCACGATTTGGCCGCGAGGACAGTCTTCCACTTATTTGCTAGAACCTGCTCGGTTGCCTGATCAAAAAGTAGCTCAAGTTGCGATTTTGGATATGGTGCCAATTGGGAGTTCGTTAAAGACTTGAAAGGAACTGTTTGGCCTCATCATCATCGAATGAGCCTAGATAGCTCTCCGTCGTTTTGAGGTTGGTATGTCCAAGTGATTTGGAAATGAACGCCAAAGACGCGTTCGACTTGAGCAAGACAGTAGCGAATGAGTGACGGGCGGCGTAGGTGTTCATGTCGGCATCAATGCCCAACCCGTCGCCTATCCGGTTCATCCATTTGTTAGTCACCTTCGTTACCTGTTGCACTTCGCGTTTGCGCCGATCAGCATCCATACTAGGCGTAAGGAAGGGGAATACGTAACTACCCGCTTGCCGGTCGGACGTACCCCAGCGGCTAAGTATGGCTACCGTTTCGGGGCGTAGGTATGCCGTAATCGTGCTTTGCTTCTGCTTGGTACTTCGGGCTGTTTTCATGCGTACAAAGGTTAGTTTATTGCCCTTCAAATCGACTTGCCCCCATGTTAAATGGCAGATATCGGTGAGGTTGGCTCCGTTGCAGTAATAAGAGAATAGCCACAAATCCAGGCTACGCTGCTCCATCGTACCGGGCATACAGTCAACGGCCTTGATCCGGTCGATATCGGTTTTCGATAA
>JBBRMP010000155.1:0-13351 GCA_038230755.1 Cytophagales bacterium
CACGATTAGCTGGTTATGCAATAATCGAAGGTTGGCTAGAGATTATGAACGAACGATTCTATCAGCTCAAAGTTTCATCTGGATTGCTCATATCAGGCGCACCATCAGACACGCATTTTACTAACTCAAACAGCTTCTTAGTGCTTGAATACGCTGCTCTGTAGGAAATTGCCGCCAAACTCCCTTCCCCTGAAACATAGGGTTTCCATGTAATTCAACAGACATTGGATCGGCTGGATTGAATCTAGCAGCTATTTTGTCTAGTTCAGAAGCTACCCAGTATGTTTGACGTTCGGTAACTGTTTAGGTAGGTAAATTCAAGCCAATTATCTGACAATCAGCAAGTTACTAATTTTTCTAATTTATGAGTTAAACTAAGCAAAAATATTAATATGCTGATAATCAACTACTTGACTTTTAGACATTAAATACTTTTGCGATTTTTAACTTTGCAAGTGCTTGATTATCAGTTCAGTGGACTACCTAAACAGTTACGACGTTCGAATAAACTGACACCAGCTAATACGAAATGGTGTTGTGCTGGATCTGTTACGGAACCAGATTCGTCGCAATAAAGAAGGTGCATAGGTGAGTTTAGGGCAAAAAAAAACAGTCGAGGAAAGACCATGCTCTCACGGCCCAATAGGTCAGGCCTCTCAACTGTACTGTCCTAACGATCAGATGGAGTTGGTTAGTTTCCAACGCAGTCGAATCTAACTACGCTGGGGATACTCAGCTAATCCGGCTCCAGTCGGATTGGGTGCGGCCAATGGTGTCGATGTGGTTGCGGATGGGGGCGTGTTCGGGGAGGATAAGTTGGGGGTCGGTTTCCAGAATAATCTGGGCCGATTCACGGGCGGCGGTGAGTACGGCTCCGTCTTTGGCAAGATCAGCGAGGCGCAGGTCCATCAGGCCACTCTGCTGGGTGCCCGCCAAATCGCCGGGGCCGCGAAGCTGGAGGTCAACGTCGGCGATCTCGAAGCCGTTGTTGGTGCGCACCATCGTGTCCAGGCGGGTTTTGGTGTCGGCACTGAGCTTGTAGCCCGTCATCAATACGCAATACGACTGGTCGCTACCCCGCCCCACCCGGCCCCGCAACTGGTGCAACTGTGAGAGGCCAAACCGTTCGGCGCTTTCAATCACCATCACGCTGGCGTTGGGCACGTTCACGCCGACTTCAATCACCGTGGTGGCCACCAGAATATGGGTTTCACCTTTGGCAAAGCGGGTCATTTCATAGTCTTTGCTGTAGGGGTCCATCTTGCCGTGGAGGATGCCCACCTGGTACTCCGGCTTCGGGAAGGCTCGTTCAATGCCTTCGTGTCCGTCGGTTAAGTCCTTGTAATCCAGCGTCTCCGACTCTTCAATGAGCGGATAGACCACATACACCTGCCGACCGAGTTCGATCTGTTGCCGCATAAATCCGAAGATTTCGGCGCGGTGCTTGTCGTACTTATGCACGGTTTTGATGGGCTTGCGTCCGGCGGGCATCTCGTCGATGATCGAGATGTCAAGGTTGCCGTAGAGTGTCATGGCCAGCGTCCGCGGAATGGGCGTGGCGGTCATCACCAGAATGTGCGGCGGCACCACCGGGTTTTTGGCCCACATTTTGGCCCGCTGCGCCACCCCAAACCGGTGTTGTTCGTCGATGATGCAGAGACCGAGGTTGCGGAACTGCACGATGTCTTCGAGCAGGGCGTGGGTGCCCACCAGAATGTGCATCCGGCCCGTCAGCAGTTCGTCGTGCAGCACCCGGCGGCGTTTGGTCTTGGTGCTGCCCGTCAGGATGCCGAGGTTCAGGCCCATCGCGTCGGCGAAGGGTTTCAAGCCGTTGTAGTGCTGGTCGGCGAGGATTTCGGTGGGGGCCATCAGGCAGGCCTGCGCCCCGTTATCAATGGCCAACAGCATGGTGATAAACGCCACAATGGTCTTGCCGCTGCCCACGTCGCCCTGCAACAGCCGGTTCATTTGCCGCCCCGTGAGGCAGTCCTTGTGAATTTCGCGCAAGACCCGCTGTTGCGCGCCCGTGAGCGGAAATGGCAGCATGGTTTTGTAGAAATGGGCCAGTAAACTGGTCTTCGTGAAAATTTGTCCGGGGTGTTCTTCCTTCTGAATCAGCTTGTTAGCGATGAGCCTAAGTTGATTGTAGAACAGTTCCTCGAATTTCAACCGCCGTTCGGCCTGCCGCAACCACGCCGGACTTTGGGGCAAATGGATGTTCCAGACGGCCTCACGCTTGCCCACCAACCGGAATTTTTCGATCAGACTGGCGGGCAATGTTTCGCTGATGTGGGGCCACGCCTGTTCCAGTAACGACCGCATCGCTTTGGCCATCACCTTGTTATCGACGAACCGGCGACGCAGTTTTTCCGTCAGGTTATAGACCGGCGAGAGCGTGGCCTCCGGTTCGGCTTCGGGACGGATGGCGTCGAGTTCGGGGTGGACAATGCTGAACTTGCCCTGAAACTCCTGCGGCTTGCCAAACACCACGTATTCACCATCGCGGCGGAGCGTTTTTTCAAGCCACGATAAGCCTTGGAACCAGACCAAATCCATCGTGCCAGTGCCGTCGGTGAAACTGCCGACGAGGCGTTTTTTCGGCCCATCGCCCTCCGCATGCCAGTCGCGCAGACGGCCCCGTACCTGCGCCGAGGGCATTGATTCCAGCAATTCGGCGATGGTATAGAAGCGCGTACGGTCTTCGTAACGGAACGGGTAGTATTGAATCAGGTCGCCCGCCGTAAACAGGCTCAGCTCTTTGTTCAGCAGCTCAGCCCGTTGCGGTCCGAGGCCCTTGAGGTAGTCAAGTCGGGTATCGAAAAAGGTGGTCCGTTCGGTCATGTACGTTGGGGCAACGATACAGTAAAAATAACGGTTTGGAAGTAGTAGTTTTCAGTTTAAAGTTTTCAGTTTAAAGTTGGCTGGCGCAGGCGTAGCTTCGCGCCAGCCAACTCTGAACTGAAAACTTTAAACTGAAAACTACCTTAAAGATGTCTCCCCTCGACCAAGTTTTCTCCGGCCTTATGCGCCGCTACACCGAGCGCGTTCCCGACGTGCAGGGCATTATTGATGCCATGATGGCCGAAGGTATGATCCACTCGCCCGGCCAAATCGAAAACGACCACATTGCCTTTCGCACGATGGGGGTGCCCAATCTGGGGCTGGCTTCGTTCGAGAAGATCTTTCTGGCTTATGGCTACGAAAAGCGCGACGCGTACAATTTCGCCGAAAAGAAGCTGAGCGCCTACTGGTATTCGCCACCCGTCGACCGCGCCGCTGACAATCTGCCCCGCATTTTCGCCAGCGAACTGCGCGTGAATGAGTTATCCACAATTAGCCAGGAAATTATCCACAAATACACCGACACGGTGGATAACGACCCCGTTGATGCCCTTGATTTGACAGACGGTGCCGCCGTTGACCAGTTCTTGCACCGACCGCTCTGGGCCACGCCCACGCTGGCCGAGTACCAGACGCTGCTGGCCGAAAGCGAATATGCCGCCTGGGTGATCTACAACCGGTATTACCTGAATCACTTCACCATCAGCGTCCATAACCTGCCCGACGCCTACAATACCATCGACGAATTCGTCGCTTTCTTACAGGCGCGGGGGTTCAAACTCAACTCATCGGGTGGGGTAATCAAAGTCAGCCCAGACGGTGGTTTGCGGCAGGCTTCGACGGTGGCACAGCTGGTTGATGCAGCCTTTGACGGTGGCGAAACGCACCGCATTGCGGGGTCGTATGTAGAGTTTGCCGAACGGCGCGTACTGCCCCAGTTTGCCCACCTGCCCACGCGCCAGCTTACCCGCGAACACCGCCGCGAAGGCTTCGAAGCTGCTAATGCCGACAAGATTTTTGAAAGCACCTTTGTGGCCCAAACAGGGTTGTAAGCTGCTACAGAGACAACCAAATCATTTTATGAAACAAGCACTTATCCTTCTATTTCTTTTCACATCAACCACCCTTTTTGCCCAATCTAAAAAGCCAAAGCAGGCTACGCGGACTATTATGGCGAGGGCAAAAAGTGGGTCGGTGGTGGCGGCGCAAGTGCAGCCGGGAGCGGCCATTTACAAGCAATATTGCCTTACGTGCCATCAGGTAAATGGCAGTGGCGTTCCGGGGTTAAACCCACCGCTGCGCGGCACCGATTGGGTCAACGGCGATAAAACCCGGCTTGTTAACGTGTTGCTCAACGGCCTCCAGAACGCCGAAGTAGACGGCGAAGCCTACGACAACGTGATGCCCGCCCACGACTTTTTGACCGACGCCCAAATCGCCGATGTGCTCACCTACATCCGCAGCAATTTCACCAACAAAGCCGACGCTATTTTGGTAGACGAAGTGACCACGCAACGAGCCGTAAAGAAGTGAACTGTTTAGCGGAGTGGTACCGGGCGGCGTCCCGCTCCGCTAAACAGTTCGCAAAGTAGATTCCCCTCAAACCCCGTTTCTTTTGCTAACCAGTCCCATACTCTATCACGATGAAAACACCATTACTAACGGCGTTGATGCTGGCGGCATTAGCTACCCCTACGCTGGCCCAGCAAACCGCCCCGGTGGGCCTTGAACTGTACAGTTTTCGCGATCAGTTTACCGCCGACGTGCCGGGGACGATGGCCAAAGTGAAGCAGATGGGCTTCCGCGAAGTAGAGGTGGCTGGCACGTATGGACTGTCGCTGGAAGTATTTCGTAAAGAGCTGGACAAGAATGGATTAAAGGCCGTTAGCACGGTCGCGAGCTTTGACGACCTTGAGAGTAACGTGCCGAACGTTGTCAATGAAGCCAAAGTGCTGGGAGCTAAATATGTAGTCTGCGCCTGGATTCCGCATACCGAAGACCTGTTTACGCAGGGCGACGCCGACCGGGCTATCGACGTGTTCAACACGGCTGGAAAATTGCTGGCCGATGAGAAACTGACCCTCTGCTACCACACCCACGGCTACGAATTCCAGAAGATACCGGGTAATCAGGCTACTTATTTCGATTACATGGTGCCGCAGCTCGACCCTAAAGTGGTCAACCTGGAAATCGACGTGTATTGGGTGAAGGCCCCCGGCGAAGACCCCGTAGCGGTGCTCAAAAAATTCCCCAAACGCTTCCTGTTGGCCCATCTGAAAGACCGCAAACCCGGCACGCCCAACGCCATGAGTGGTCACGACGACGTAGAATCGAACGTGGTACTCGGCGCGGGTGATGTGGGTATTGCCGAGTTTATGGCTGCTGCCAAAAAAGCGGGTATCAAGCATTTTTTCATCGAAGACGAATCATCCCGCTCCATGGACCAAATGCCCCAAAGTCTTGCGTTTTTGAGGGGGCTGAAGTGAAGGAATTTACGAATTACGAGCGGTCCGCCGCTGCGGTACGATGTACGATTTATTGCTGACGCGTCAGCTTACACCAGAACGGGCTGACGCGTCAGCAATAAATCGTACATCCCTTCACTTCTCATACACCACCCGAAACCGACTCAAATCGGGTTGGCGGGGCTTTTTACGGCTGGCTTCGTAGTCGTAAATCAGGCGGCCCAGGTTGCCCAAAAACGGGTAGCCAACGGTATTGTAATCGTACTTGTCATCGTTGAAAATGCCATCGCTGTTGCACGAAATCATGGCCGTCAGCATGAACTCGATCCCCTTGTCGAAATCGACCACGTAGGCATTGTCGAGGAGGTAACCGTAGGCATCGCCCACTTTATTGAAGATGCGAATAGACGTAGGCATGGGCGTCTTCTGGTCGCCAAAGAGCAGGAATTTACAGTAGCTGTCGTACAAACTGGTGTCGGCTTTGTAGTTCGGCCATCGGGTTTCGCGGGGTAATTGCGACATGTATTTGTAGACGAACTGGTAGTCGTCGGGCCGGAGGTTGAAGCGTTGTTTTGAGGCTACGGACTCCGGGAAGAGCAGCGCCCGTAGAATACCCTGCTGGTCTTCGAGCGGAAACGCGTTTTTGGCCGTAAAATCGAACGGTTTTTTCACCAGCGAGTCACCCACGTAATATTTCTTGCCCACCATGTAGCCCGTTCCGCGCAAAATTGGCCCCGGAGCCTGCGGCGTATGGTCGCAAGTTTGGGCGGGTAACGAGGATAGTAACGCCTCACCGTTCTTAAACGAAACCGGATTCGTATGCGCGTTTTGGTCGGGCGTAAGCGGTATCGAAAGCCGATGCACGATGCGGGTGTTTGCATAACCTTTGGCTTTCAGACCGTCGTTAAATGGGCATTGGCCCACCAGTTCGTATAACCGATTAAACGCATCGTTATCACTGGTAATCAAGATCTTACGGGCGTATTGATCGACCGAAGGTAGGCCCGTCTGCGCCGTTTTGTCGTGTTTTACCCGCGTCTGCCCGGAGTAGGCCGAATCGGTAATCATGGCTGCATCGCGGGGGATGCCGAGGGTGTTTAGTTTCTCCAGCGCCAGTAGCACGGCGGGTAATTTGACGGTACTGGCCGGATAGAAATACCGGTCTTTATCGACCTGATACCGGTACGTTTTGAACGAAGGCTGGTTCTGCGCGTCGCGGTTGATTTGGGTGTAAATGATCTGTACATCATAGGCCAGCGGGTTGTCCAGCACCTTGCCAAATAACTCCCGTCGACCTTTCAGCAAATCTGCCAGGAATTTATCGGTCTTGCCCAGATTCGGCGCGGGCTGCGCGAAGGTGGGCGTGGCGATGAGCAAAAGGGCGAACATAGTTAGCCAGTTTCTCAATGTCTTCGGGTTCATGAAATGCGCTGATGACGATACGGGTATTGGCCTTGTTGGCGGGAGTTGGGTAGGCGAATGAGTAGACAAAAATACCGTTTTCGAGCAAGTGCGGGTATAATTCGTCGTGGTCGGTGTAGAAAACGGGATAACCCGGCGCGTGGCTGAACAGGCCCGTTGGCAGCAACAGCGACTCAGCCAGCGTGATGTTGTGCATCAGTTTCTTATAGGCTCGTTCATACAGGGCGTCCGCGTGTGTGTAGGCATCGGCATAGGCAGGTGGCATGGGCGAGCAAGCCCCGAAATAGGCCGTTTTCCCAATAGCGGCCAGCGTGTCGGGATCGCTGAAAATGACCCCGCCGGGCAGGCCCATCGCTTTCGCCAGCGAGGCCGTCACGATGAGCTGGACGTTGGGTTTATGGGCTAGTTTTTTCGCCAGTTTCGGCCAGCTTCCGCACCCGCCGTTTAGCACACCCAGTCCGTGCGAATCGTCCACGACCAGAAGAATGGGTTGATCACCAGGCAGTTGCATAATCCAGTCAAAGGCAAATAATTCGGACCGGATAGTGTTGAGGGCATCGGTCAGGATATAGGTGGGGGCGTTTTGTGGCAACGACACAGCATGATGCAAATCAACGAGTTGCGGTTTCAGCAACGGGTGCCAGAGGGCCGGGTGGGTGCTGGGAGCCTGAAATCCAACCGCCGCTGGCCCCACCTGCCCGGCCAGCCAATCGACCACCAATTGCCCCGCCAGCATCCCCGACGAGACCGTCAGCGCCGCCGGTGCACCAACTCGACTGGCCAATTTCGTTTCAGCTTCGGCATACACAGCCAGTTGCAGATTGCCATTCCGCGACGCGCCAAAGTGCAGCCCGTATCGCGCCACGCCCTCGGCCAGCAACGCCTGCATCTGCGGGTCTTGCGCCAAACCCAGGTACGACGTACCCGAAAAAAACAGGTACTCACACCCTTCGTGGGTAATGATCCGGCTGGGTAACTGATTGATTGTCATGCGCGTAACACTGCGCCGGTCCCGTTGGCAGCCACGTAATTCACGACGCCATAATCGAACGTGACGCCGGTGGCGGGGTCGTTGGTGATGAGCAGGGAGCCGTCCATATCGACGTAGTCGAGCAGGGGCAACAGGTGCGCAATGGCCGAAATACCCACGCTCGATTCGGTCATGCAACCCACCATCACGCACAAACCAAGCTGCCGGGCTTCGGCAATCATGCGCCGCGCCGGGGTGAGGCCACCGCACTTGGTGAGCTTGATGTTGATCCCGTCGAAATAGCCCGCGCACCGCGCCACGTCGGCTTCAGTGATGCAGCTTTCGTCGGCAATAAGGGGCAAGGTGGCGTCTGTGGGTAGTTTTTTGGGTAATTCGGCGCGAAGGCGGGCCATACCGTCCCAATCGTCGGATGGCAGGGGTTGCTCCACAAATTCCACGCCGAGGGCCACCAGTTCGGGAGTAAAGGCCAGCGTTTGGTCAACCGTCCAGCCGCAGTTAGCATCGACCCGGAAGCGGGCATCGGTGTGTTTTCGGAGCAAGCGTAAAACGTCCAAATCCGATTCAGGTCGTCCCAATTTTATCTTATACAGCGGCCACGGCATCGCTTGCATTTTGGCCAGCATCACCTCAGGCGTGTCAATACCGATGGTAAAATTGGTCAGCGGGCGGGCAGTCCGATGGGTCGGTGTGGTTAAGTCAAGCCCCCAATGTGCGTAAAGCGGTTGCCCAGCGCGTTTGGCCACCAGATCATGCGCCGCCTCATCGAGGGCACATTGTGCAAACGGATTGGTTGCCAGGGCGTTATGTACCAGTTCCCACAAGGCCTCGGCAGTAGTCCAGGGGGTATCGATCAGGTCACGAACGCGGCCCAAATCTTCCATCATCCGGTCTATGGTAATGCCATAATAGGGGTTGGCCGTGGCCTCGCCGAAGCCCGACAGTGGCCCGTCGCGCAGTTCCACAATAAGCGTTTCCTGTACGTCGCGGCTGTCGTGGGCAATGGTAAACGTGTGGCGCAGGCGCAGGTCGGCGCGGTGCAGAAGCAGTTCCATGGCCTCAAATTACAGATTCCAGCTAACTTGACGGCGTTTTCAGTTTTCAGTTTGCCGTTTTCAGTGAATGACTACTTCCTACCTCATCCTTGTCCTCAGCCTGGCCGTACTCATTTCGTATGGTTTCGATTTGCTCAGTAGTCGGTTCAGAACGCCGCCGGTGTTGTTGCTGTTGCTGTTGGGCGTTATTCTGCGGCTGGTCACCAACTCGCTCTCTATTCAGGTGCCCCTGGTTGTGCCCACTCTATCTACGCTGGGCACGCTCTCGCTCATTCTGGTGGTACTGGAAGGGGGCCTCGACCTTGACCTTGAACCCGGACGGTTCAGTCTCGTTCGCCGAACGGGACTGATGGCGTTGCTATCCATTGTGCTCACTACGCTACTGCTGGCCACGATGCTCTACCTGCTTCTAGACGAGTCGTATTACAAGTGCCTGCTCAACGCGCTACCCTTTGGCATCGTCAGCAGTTCCATTGCGGGGCAAGCCGTGCGACCGCTGTCGGCCGAGAAGCGCGAGTTCAGTACCTACGAGACGTCGTTTGCCGCCATCATCAGCATTATGCTGTATAACTTTCTCATTGTCAGCGACCAGTCTGTCTGGGGGGCGGCCTTTAGCTTCGTGCGCGACACCCTGCTGATGGGTGTTATTTCGATTGTTTGCTGCCTCGCACTGCTCTACCTGATTGGCCGGATCAACCACCCCGTCAAGTTCCTGCCCATCATATCGGTGCTATTTCTGGTCTATGCCGTCGCCGATATCTATGATCTCTCGTCGCTGGTGCTAGTGCTCATTTTTGGGCTGTTTCTCAACAACACCGACCTGTTCATAAGGGGGAATCTGGCGCGGATCTTTAAAAGCGATCTGTTTGAAAAAGAGTTGGACCAACTCAAAAATCTGACCGCCGAAGGGGCCTTCATTGTGCGTACGTTCTTCTTTTTGCTCTACGGTTTCTCCATCGACCTGAAAGCACTCCTCGATCCTGATGCCCTGATTGTCAGTGGCTTATTTGTGATCGTAATTTTCGCCGTACGGTGGCCGCTGCTCCGCGCCCTCTTCCACGGCGACGCCCGCCCCCTCAACTGGATTGCCCCCCGTGGCCTAATCACCATTCTACTTTACACCAACATTCCCGTGGCCCTCAAACTCACCGGCTTCCGCGAAGGTATCCTCACCCTCGTCGTCGTCCTCACCGCCATCGCCACCGCTGTCGGCACGATTCGGTATAAGGGTGAGGATGGAGAGAAGGGGTGAATCATTCTTTACAGGGCCTTACCCCTTCTGCTCTCGTTCTTTTTTTCGCTCGGCCCGTTTGGCTTTTCTCGCGGCTTTGCGTTCGGCGCGGTTTTCTTTGCGGGCGGCCTTGCGCTCGGTGCGTTTGGCCTTGAAATCGTCTTTAAACGTTTTGACCGCGTCGGCGAAGGTGACGTTGTTGTCGAATTTCTGCTTGAAGGCTTCGACGTAAGCGTTTTGTAATACACCAAAAAGCGTGGGCCAGAAAGGCGTGTCGATGTTATTGATCGTGCCCGTGAGCGGAATGCGCGTGGCGACCTGGTCTTTTTTCTGATTTTTTAGCACGGCCGTGCCCGCCTGCGCCAGCAACTCGGTGAAAAACCGGCCAATAGTGCGGTGATCATGCTCGTTGAGCTTGAAAATCTGCATGTCTTTGGTCAGCGGTTTCAGGTAGCCGTTGAGCTTGCCGTCGTGCATGGCCATTTCCGAAAACACGTTCAGTGTGCCCCGGTTGAAATCGAGGTTAGCGTACTCACGGGCCAGCGGATTCAGCTTCGTCATCTCGACTTCGCTGAACTTCAGGTTGTACTTAAAATCGGGGATTGTCTTCAGCAGATACATGTTGGCGTCGAAGCGCATGGTACCACCGTAGCCCCGTAAATCACCAGTGGCCCATACCGGCGAAGGCAGACTGCCGGGCTTGCCTTCGACGTTGCGGATGTTGCGTATTTCGCCGTTGAACTGGTGCAGCGAGAGGTCAGACCTGGGTTGGCTGATGAGGCTCGTCAGGTTCACGGTACCGTTGATGACCGAAAAGCGGTTGATCTGAATGGGCATCAGTTTCTTCACCACGCCGGTCCAATCGGCCCCCTGACCGGTTTGGCGGGCGTTTTCGTCGCTGCTAAACGCAAAATTCAGTTTGGGTTCATAGCATTCTACCTCCCCCACGAGCCGCCCTTTGAACAGGGATTGCCACTCGACGGATAAATCTGATTTGGGAATGTCGATGAATGGTTCTTTGATCTTGCCGTTTACTTTCCTAATCACCAGATTATCGATCTGGTAGGCTCCACGCAGCAGCGAAATGCCGATATCATCGACGTGCCCGGTATAATCGCCGAGGTCGGCGAGGGTCTTGTTTACGTACCGCAGCACGAAATAAGGTAACAGCAGCCGGGCCACAAGGAGCAGGGCTACTAACGCAATCAGGATTTTGGCAGTGCGTGTCAATGATGTTGAGTTTTGAGGAAGAGAATGTACAATGGATAATGTACAATGGCTTCGCCTTCTGAGTATCTAGCGCGAAGCCATTGTACATTCTCTTCCTTAAAAACCCCCAAAACGGCCTATTGTTGAGGTAATCGAGGTTTTCGTCGTTGGCGAAGGCTTCGCGCTCGAAGCGGATAGCGCGGTAGGCGTCGTAGTGACGCAGGCCCCGGAGGCGGTAGTAGCCGTATTCGGCGACGTACCAGATGTAGAATGGGAGCAGGGCCAGCTCGAGTTGTTGCCGCAGGTGAATACGCTCATGGTTGAGCAGCCGCGCCGATGGGTTGGGCCGCTGCACGAGCACAAATGGCCAGATGGTCATGCCATTGACCCAAAGCCAGGGGAGAACCAAGAGAATCAATTACGAATTATCAAGTAAGAATTAAGAATCAATGTGTCAGGCAAACTTGCAGGACGGGCAAACGATAGCGTTCGTAGTACGTCTACAACATGGCGCATTGGGGTTATCATTCCTGCATACCCTGCTTAATTCTTAATTGATACTTCGTAATTCCTCCATGCTCCTCACCCTCCTCCTCGTTTTTCTGCTCGGCTACCTGCTCATCACGCTTGAAGACGTCATTCACCTTAATAAAACGGCTACGGCACTCATCACGGGCGTTTTGTGCTGGACGGTCTACGCGCTGTCGGGGGTGGCCGATGCCCATACGGTGGGCGACCAACTGGGGCATCACCTGATCAGTATTGCCGAAATCCTGTTCTTTTTACTAGGAGCTATGACCATTGTGGAGTTGATCGATGCCCACGACGGGTTCACGCTCATCACCGACCGTATTGCCAGCCGCAACACCCGTACCCTGCTCTGGATCAGTAGCTTTCTGGCCTTTTTTCTGTCGGCCCTACTCGACAACCTGACCACGGCCATTGTGATGGTGTCGGTGCTGAGGAAGCTCGTGCAGGACCCTCAGCAGCGGCGTATCATGGTGGGTATGACCATCGTGGCCTGTAACGCGGGCGGGGTATGGTCGCCCATTGGCGACGTGACCACGACCATGCTCTGGATTGGCGGACAGATCACCACGCTCAATATCATCAAATCGTTGTTGCTGCCCAGCCTGGTGGCCATGCTGGTGCCGTTGGGCATCCTGACCCTGCGCTACCCCGCTGCCACCACCGCCTTCGTGCCGTCGGAAGAAGAAGCCGGGGCCAGCCGCCCCTACGTAACGCGGGTGCGTCGTCGCGACCGCCGGCTGATGCTGGCCATTGGCTTGGGAGGTATGCTGTTTGTGCCCATCTTCAAAACGGTGACCGGACTGCCGCCATACATGGGCATGATGCTGGTGCTGGGTGCCATTTGGGTGGCGTCGGAGGTGATTCACAAAGACAAAGACGAGGCTGCCCGCGAACCACTTACCCCCGCCTACGCCCTCCAGAACATCGATTCACCCTCGATTCTGTTCTTTCTGGGCATTCTGCTGGCCGTGGGTGCGCTCGAAGCCGTGGGTGGCCTGCGCCTCCTCGCTGACTCGCTGAGTCAGGCCGTGGGTAATCTGGATGTGATCGTGTTGCTCATCGGCATGGTTTCGGCGGTGGTGGACAAAGTACCCATTGTGGCGGCGGCCATGGGGATGTACGACCTGAATACCTACCCCACTGATAATCAGTTGTGGGAATTTCTGGCCTATTGTGCGGGCACGGGTGGCAGCATTTTATTGATCGGGTCGGCGGCGGGCGTGGCCGTTATGGGCATGGAAAAGCTCGAATTTGGCTGGTATCTGCGCAAGATTAGCTGGCTGGCCTTGCTCGGCTATCTGGCCGGGGCAGGGGTGTATCTGGTGCTGGTGGCTCTGTTGCGGTGAGTGGGTTGTCACGCCATAAACAAATCATTTCGCCGCTCATCCCGCATCCCGTTCTTTTCGTGTAATCACCGGCCCCGGCGTTGCGGTATGTAACGCCGGGGTTATGCGTATAGTTGAGTCCATTATCCCGATGCTCCATTATGAAATTATATATGCGCTTACATCTATTTGTGTAGTGCTTGTTACTGAGTAAATCTATATTTGAGAAGATAAGCTCTTTAAGCGATATGGTAACACTACTTAACGCATTGGCACCCAGCCTG
>JBBRMP010000156.1:0-13334 GCA_038230755.1 Cytophagales bacterium
ACTTCTACCAATTTTAACGGAAAGCAAATTCAAACTCAAAAGGAGCTTTTAGAATTTGCTAAACAAACCGACTTTCCCAAACACGGTTTAATTCTTCGCAAATCAAAAGACGAAAATACAGATATTCACAAAGGGATAATAGACCTTGAAAATTTGAAGAGAAAATTTGAGCATCTCCATTCAAAATATAATTCTGTTTATGCAGAAACAGATATGAGAGCTATGTATAATCCAACTCGTATGAGTGTTATTAAAAAAGCAACGCAAAAACTAGTTGAGAAAATTAAATCTACTTGTCCTCAATGCCAAATGCCCGGTTTTGGAATAACGGATGCCAAACGTGGACTTGAATGTAGTTTATGCGGTTCACCCACCAACTCAACTTTGAGTTACGTTTATGTATGCCAACATTGTAAATTCACCAAAGAAGAAATGTATCCAAGCAAAAAGACAACCGAAGACCCAACTTATTGCGACTATTGCAACCCTTGACACTAACTAAAATATGCTCCAAGAAGAAAAGAAAAGAGCCACAGCCGCTAACAAAAGTATTGCTGCAATTGGGGCTGGACGGAAGAGCAATCAGCAGCAGTGCATATCCAAGCTTTGGTTTCGGCGGACAGAATTCTGTTGGTCATTAGTTCTAAACTTCAACTTTTGTTTATTAATTTAGCTTCAGTTCCGGGCGGACAGTTGGTCAATTCCCCAACTGCAGCAATACTCGAACGTTATCTCCCCCAATGCCTCTTTACGCCTAACCTCGCTCCCTGAACTAAAATCGCTATTTACTGGACGTGTGGCGGGATGTGAGGTTGGGGTTAACCGGCCAATTTTGTAGAAAGTCTGTCATCTACAAAAAGCTATGCCTACTTCACGTACCCTCTTCGATAAAGTCTGGGACGCCCACGTTGTGCGGCAGGTGAAGGGTGGCCCCGATGTGCTCTTCATCGACCGCCATTTCATCCACGAAGTCACCAGCCCGGTGGCGTTTCTGGGCCTCGAAGGTCGGGGTGCACCCGTCCTGTTTTCGGGCCGCACCTTCGCCACCGCCGACCATAACACCCCCACCCTCAACCAGCATTTGCCCGTTGCCGATCCGCTGTCGGCCAATCAGTTGGCGGCGCTGGAGCGCAACAGTGCCAAATACGGCATCTCGCACTGGGGCCTCGGCCACATCAAAAACGGCATTGTCCACGTGGTAGGGCCAGAAAATGGTATCACCCTGCCCGGCATGACCATCGTCTGCGGCGATTCGCACACCTCCACACACGGCGCGTTTGGGGCAATCGCGTTCGGCATAGGTACGTCGGAGGTGGAGATGGTGCTGGCTACGCAGTGCATCATGCAGCCCAAGCCGAAAAAAATGCGGATCACCGTTAACGGTCCGCTGGGTAAAGCGGTGCTGCCTAAAGACGTGATCCTGTATATAATCGCCAAGATTTCGGCGAGTGGGGCCACCGGCTATTTCGTGGAATATGCCGGCGACGTGTTCCGTAACATGAGCATGGAAGGCCGCATGACGGTCTGCAACATGAGCATCGAAATGGGCGCGCGGGGCGGCATGATTGCCCCCGACGCAACCACGCTGAGCTACCTGAAAGGCCGCGATCTGACCCCCAAGGGCGAGGCGTGGGATACACTAGTCCCCTATTTCGAGTCGCTGAAAACCGACGACGGGGCCACCTTCGACGTGGACATGGCTTTCGATGCCGCCGACATCGAGCCGCAGATTACCTACGGCACCAACCCTGGCATGGGCACGGGCGTGTCGCAGCACATTCCAATGGCCGACGCTGCCAAAGGTGGGGGCGTGAGCTACCAGAAGTCGCTGACGTACATGGGTTTCGCCGAAAGCGAGTCGATGCTGGGGAAGCCGGTCGATTTTGTGTTTTTGGGAAGCTGCACCAACGGTCGGATCGAAGATTTCCGGGCGTTTGCGTCGGTGGTGAAGGGTCGCCAGAAGGCCAAAAACATCACGGCGTGGCTCGTTCCTGGATCGCACGTAGTCGAGGCGCAGATCAAAGCCGAAGGTATTCTCGACATCCTGACCGAAGCCGGTTTCGCGCTTCGTCAGCCGGGTTGTTCGGCCTGCCTCGCCATGAACGACGACAAGGTTCCGGCGGGAAAATATGCCGTATCGACCTCCAAGCGCAATTTCGAGGGCCGTCAGGGGCCGGGTGCCCGTACGTTGCTGGCCAGCCCCCTCGTCGCCGCCGCCGCCGCCGTCACGGGCGTAGTGACCGATCCAAGAGAACTCATGTAAACAACGGCCCCCTAACCCCCGAAGGGGGAAATGCTGCCGCCAGAGCAGCCTCCGGCTCTTGTGCCGAATGCGAAGCTACACTGGTATCAGCCCTCCCCCTTTGGGGGTCGGGGGGCTTTAAAAAATGGCTTACGACAACTTCACCATCCTGCGTTCCACGGCTGTTCCGATGCCGATTGAGAACGTCGACACGGACCAGATTATACCGGCCCGCTTCCTGAAAGCCACCGAACGCACGGGCTTCGGCGACAACCTTTTCCGCGACTGGCGGTACAATACCGACGGCTCACCCAAAGCCGATTTCGTTCTGAACAATGCCACTTACTCCGACGAAGGGTCGCCCCGCAAAATTTTGGTTGGTGGCAAGAACTTCGGCAGCGGGTCGAGCCGTGAACACGCCGCCTGGGCCATCTATGATTACGGCTTCCGGTGCGTGGTATCGAGCTTTTTTGCGGACATTTTCAAGGGCAACTGCCTGAATGTGGGTATCTTACCAGTTACGGTTAGCCCTGAATTTGCCGATAAAATCTTCGCCGCCATCGCTGCCGACCACACCACCGAACTGGACGTGAACCTGCACACGCAGACCATCACGCTCCTGGCCACGGGCGAAAGTGAGTCGTTCGAGATCAACGAATACAAGAAGAACAACCTCACCAACGGCTACGACGACATCGATTACCTGCTGTCGATGAAGCCCGAAATTGAGGCGTTTGCCGAGACGAGACCCTTTTAAAATGGGGCCACAGAGTTGCACGGAGTTAAGAGGAGTTACACAGAGCTTTTCTTATCTTTTCCTTAAAAAAACTCTGTGTAACTCCTCTTAACTCCGTGCAACTCTGTGGCCCAACCCTTCCCCTATGCCCTCCCGCCGCTACATTGAAATAATGGACACGACCCTCCGCGATGGCGAACAGACCAGCGGGGTGTCCTTTTCGGCTTCCGAAAAACTGGCCCTCGCGCAGGTGCTGCTCACCGAGGTTCGGGTTGACCGGGTCGAAGTAGCCTCAGCGCGGGTGTCGGCGGGCGAACTGGAAGCCGTGCAGCAGATCACGCGCTGGGCCGAGGGCGTGGGGCTGCTCGACAAGATCGAGGTACTCACCTTTGTCGACGGCCACGCCTCGCTCGACTGGATGCGGGCGTCGGGGGCGAGGGTAATGAACCTGCTCACCAAAGGCTCGCTGAACCACCTCACGCATCAGTTAAAGAAAACACCCGAAGCTCATTTTGCTGAAATCGGACAAGTTATTTCATGTTCGCAAACGTCTGATATTCAGGTTAATGTGTATCTGGAAGACTGGAGCAACGGAATGCGTAATTCGCCGGAGTATGTGTTGCAATACCTCGATTTTCTGCAAACGCAACCCATCCGCCGGGTGCTGCTGCCCGATACACTGGGCATTCTGACCCCCGCCGAATCGTATCAATTTGTCTATAAGTTAGTAAGTCGTTATCCCAAACTTCACTTCGACTTCCACGCCCACAACGATTACGACCTCGGCGTGGCCAACGTCATGGAAGGCGTTCGGGCGGGTGCGCATGGTATTCACCTCACCGTCAACGGGTTGGGTGAGCGGGCGGGTAATGCGCCACTGGCCAGTACGCTGGCGGCCCTCCGCGACTTTATGCCCGACCTGCGCATGGGGGTGAATGAGAAATCGCTGTATCAGGTGAGCAAGATTGTTGAGACGTTTTCGGGCCTGCGTATTCCCGACAACAAGCCCGTGGTGGGTGACAATGTGTTTACCCAAACGGCGGGTATCCACGCCGACGGCGACAAGAAGAATAACCTGTATTTCAACGCGTTACTACCCGAACGCTTTGGCCGGAAACGGAGCTACGCGCTGGGGAAAATGTCGGGCAAGGCCAACATCGAGAACAATCTCCGCGAGTTGGGCATCACCTTGTCAGACGCCGATTTGAAGAAAGTGACGGATCGCGTCATCGAATTGGGCGACCTGAAAGAGACCGTCACGCGCGAAGACCTGCCCTACGTCATTGCCGACGTGTTGCATAATACAGCCATCGAAGCGCGGGTGGAGGTATTGAATTATGTGCTGACCCACTCGAAAGATTTGAAGCCTTCGGCCACGTTGCGGGTACGTATCGACGAAGAGTATTTCGAGGAGAGTGCGCAGGGCGACGGGCAGTACGATGCCTTTATGAACGCACTGAAAAAGATTTACAGCCGCAAAAAGCTGACCCTCCCCGATCTCACCGACTATGCCGTCCGCATTCCGACGGGGGGGCGGACCGATGCCCTTTGCGAAACGATTATTACCTGGAAAGACAAAACCCGCGAATTCAAAACCCGCGGCCTCGACTCTGACCAAACCGTGTCGGCCATTAAGGCGACTCAGAAAATGTTGAATACACTGGAATGAAAAAACACATCCTTGTGGTTCCCGGCGATGGCATCGGAGCAGAAGTAACAGCCGTTGGCAAGCAGGTGCTGGAAGTAATAGCTCAGAAATTCGGGCACGAGTTTACGTATGACGAGGCACTCATCGGCCATGTCGCCATTGAGGCCACTGGCGTGCCGCTGCCGCCCGAAACGCTGACCAAAATGCGGGCTGCCGATGCCGTTTTGTTCGGTGCGGTGGGCCACCCCAAATACGACAACGACCCCACCGCCAAAGTTCGCCCTGAGCAGGGCCTGTTGCAGATGCGGAAAGAGCTGGGTCTCTATGCCAACCTACGCCCAATCAAGCTGTTTGATGAACTGCTGGAAGCGTCGAGCATCAAGCCCGAAATCCTGCGTGGGGCCGACATCCTATTCTTCCGCGAACTGACCGGCGACGTGTATTTCGGCGAAAAGAAACGCTCGGAAGACGGCAACACGGCGTCTGATCTGATGGTGTATCAGCGCTATGAAATCGAGCGCATTGCCGTAAAAGCCTACGAAGCGGCACGTACCCGGCGCAGCAAAATATGCTCAGTCGATAAAGCCAACGTATTGGAAAGCAGTCGGTTGTGGCGCGAAGTGGTGCAGGGGGTGGCCAAGCGTTATCCCGACGTAGAGACCGAACATCAGTTTGTGGACTCGGCAGCGATGATGCTCATCAAAGACCCCAAGCGCTTCGACGTGGTGGTGACGGGCAACCTCTTCGGCGATATCCTCACCGACGAAGCCAGTCAAATTGCCGGGTCAATGGGCATGTTGGCGTCGGCCTCCATCGGCGATGGCACGGGCGTGTACGAACCCATTCACGGCTCGGCGCACGACATCACGGGCAAAGGCCTGGCCAATCCCCTGGCATCGGTACTCTCGGCGGCGTTGCTGCTCGATATCTCGTTTGGTATGAAAGCCGAATCAGAAGCCGTCATTGCCGCCGTCGATGCCGTGTTGAAAGCCGGTTTCCGCACCCGCGACATTGCTGATGCGAACACCCCCACTGACAAACTCCTAGGTACCGCCGCGATGGGTGCCGAATTGCTGGCACGGTTGTAACGCGGGCCTCAATCCCTTTATTTTTGCCAGAAGCCATCCCATTTTGGGGTGGCTTTTTTCATGTATAGACAGCACTTTTTACCGAACTCATTTGGAAAGAACCACATTCGATCTATTTTTGTAGTGAAATAACGCAGCCAGCGAAATTTCGCAACTTAACATGAACGTCACATTTCTTCAGCTACGTTGGCTACTACCAACTCGTTACCGGGTCTGAAGGGAACACGTGAGTATATTAAAAAAGCCTTTTTCTGACCGGAAACGGGCTTTTTTAGTCAAAATAGAATCGAAACACAATCAATTAGGTCTATGAGCAACCGCATCTACATCTTCGATACCACCCTCCGCGACGGAGAACAAGTGCCGGGTTGTCAGCTAACCACCAGCGAAAAAGTGCAGGTTGCCATCGAACTCGAACGGCTAGGCGTTGATGTCATCGAGGCGGGTTTTCCAATCTCCAGCCCCGGCGATTTCCGGTCGGTAGTCGAGATTGCCAAGGCCGTCACTAATCCCACGGTCTGTGCCCTTTCGCGGGCCGTTGTCGGCGACATCGACGCGGCGGGTGAGGCCCTAAAGTACGCCAGACGGGGCCGGATTCACACCGGCATTGGCGCGTCGGATATTCATATTCGGAACAAGTTCAGCAGCACCCGCGACGCCATTCTAGAGCAGGCCATCTTTGCCGTAAAACACGCCCGGAAGTACGTCGACGACGTAGAATTCTACGCCGAAGACGCGGGCCGCGCCGACCTTGATTTCCTCTGCCGCCTCACCGAAGCCGTCATCAAAGCCGGGGCCACGGTCGTGAACATCCCCGATACCACCGGCTATTGCCTCCCCGGCGAATACGGCGACAAGATCAGGCACATTTATAACTGCGTGCCCAACGTGGATAAAGCCATGATTTCCATTCACTGCCACAACGACCTTGGTTTGGCCACGGCCAACTCACTGTCGGGCATTATGAACGGAGCGCGGCAGATCGAATGCACCATCAACGGCATCGGCGAACGGGCGGGTAATACGTCGCTGGAAGAAGTGGTGATGGCCATGAAAGTACACAAAGAGCTTGGCTTCGAGACGGGCATCGACACCACGCGGCTGTATCCGGTGAGTCAGTTGGTATCGGGCCTGATGCGGATGCCGGTACAGGCCAACAAAGCCATTGTGGGCCGCAACGCCTTCGCCCACTCGTCGGGTATTCACCAGGACGGGCACCTGAAGCATACCGAGAACTACGAGATCATGAATCCCCTCGACGTGGGTGTTGATAAATCGCTGATCATTCTGACCGCCCGGTCGGGCCGTCACGCGCTCAAGCACCGCCTCGAACTCCTCGGCTACCGCTACGATAAACCCACCCTCGACACCATCTACACCCGTTTCCTCGACATGGCCGACGTGCGTAAAGAGGTGAACGACAAGGATTTAATGGAATTGATACGGTAAAATAAGGGGGACGCGGATCAGGTAGATTTACACGGATTTTATTAGTCAAAAAGGGCTATTCCTGGACAGGAACAGCCCTTTTTTTAAACCTACGAGGGCTAGGTTGGTGCGCCGCGCTGCCCCCCGTCTAAGAGGTCGTCTAGAATTTTGTTTCACGGATTTTTCTGGACATCATCCGAATCATTGCCCAGTAGATAACTGCCTCAGCATGAGACTCTTTTACCTCGTAATCTTTGGCCAAACGACGATGGGAAGCCCACCCCCAAACGTTCTCTCAACGATCCACCGGGTCCGCCGGTGCGGTTCAGGAACCACCGCTCAGGCGGCCCTGTTGGAAGCCTTTCACCCCACTCTCAGGTGGTAAGTCGCTTTGACGCTGGCCAGAAAACGGCATAGGCCGCCCTGCCCAAAACTACCTAACCGGCTCCTCTTTCCGCGAAACATTAGACTTAAACCTCATACTTTTAAACTCATTTTATTCCTCCAACTATCAAGTCCAACCACAAACTGGTCAATCCCGTACAGTCGTCAGGCAATTTTAGCGAACCGTTTTGCACAATTCCGATGTAAATTTGTTTGTTACAATCTGCTCATACTCAACTATATGGTTCGCTGGTCAACGAAGCGCATTAAATCTGTAGGGATTGCCATAGCGGCAAGCGCATTTGGCGGGGCCGTCTGGTCGTCGTGCAGCCACCTGAGCCATGTTAGCAAACCCGCCGACGTACTGGCTGCTGAAATTAACCTGCCCTCTACCGTCGATTATAACCTGCACGTCAAGCCCATTCTCTCGGATCGGTGCTTTGCCTGCCACGGTCCCGATAAGAATAAACAACAGGCCGGGCTGCGCCTCGACACGCAGGAAGGTGCCTACGAAGCACTCGCCAAAAGCGGCCACAAAGCCGTCGTTCCCGGCGATTTGGCAGGCAGCGAGCTTTTTCACCGCATCACCAGCACCGACCCCGACCAGGTGATGCCCACGCCCAAGTCGAACCTGACGCTGACTGCCGTCGAAAAAGCACTGCTGCTGCGCTGGATTGAACAGGGGGCCGAATACAAACAGCACTGGTCGCTGATTACGCCTACGATGCCCGCCCTGCCCACGCCCAAAAACAGCCGTTGGGTGCGCAACGACATTGACCGGTTTGTGGCCGCGAAACTGGACGAAAAGCACCTCGTGCCCGCCGCTGAGGCCGACAAACTGACCCTGCTCCGCCGCGTTACCCTCGACCTCACGGGTCTGCCCCCCACCCCCACTGAGGTCGATGCGTACCTGGCCGACCATTCGCCCAATGCCTACGAAAAGCTGGTTGACCGGCTGCTGGCGAATCCGCATTATGGTGAACGTCAGGCAGTTGAATGGATGGACGTGGCCCGTTATGCCGACACCCACGGTTATCAGGACGATGGCCCGCGCACCATGTGGCCCTACCGCGACTGGGTAATCCGGTCGTTCAACAAAAACCAACCCTTCGACCAGTTTGTGACCTGGCAACTGGCCGGTGATATGCTGCCCCGTCTGCCCAATGCCGACGAGCAACGCGACAAGCTGCTGGCCACGGCCTTTAACCGAAATCACCAGCAAAGTCAGGAAGGCGGCGTGGTGGATGAGGAATACCGCGTGGAATATGTGGCCGACCGCGTGGCGACGTTTGGTAAAGCATTTCTGGGCCTGACCACCGAATGCGCCCGCTGCCACGACCATAAATACGACCCCATTTCGCAGAAAGATTACTACTCGCTGTTCGCGTTTTTCAACAGCAACAATGAGCGAGGCATGATTCCGTATAACGGCGAACCCGCGCCTACCGTCACGTTGCCCAGCCCAAACGTGGCGCGGCAGTTGGTGGCTCTGCGGAAGAAAATGGCCTCGTTTCAGCCTGCGTTGAATACGAATCGGCCTGATTATCAGCAGCGTTTCAGTCAGTGGCTGGCCGGTGCCGAACGTAAACCCGCTACTAACCCTGACTTCGGGATGGTGGCCCGGTATAGTTTCGACGAAGAAAACCGGGACGACATTGTGGCCTATGTGAAAGCCAAGGAGGAAAAAGATAAGGCGGAGGAGGCCAAGCGCAAAGCCGTAGAAGCCAAAAAGAAACCCGCCAAAGTAGGGGAAGCGGCCAAGCCCGTGGTGGCCAAAAAAGAGCCGCGCAAACCCAAAACCCGCGCCGAACTGGAACACGACCCGCGCAACGCGTTTCTGAATTTGGTGAACGACACCCTTCCTGCCTGGCTCGGTGGCGACGTAGACAACCTGCCCAAACCCGTGCCGGGGCGCTTCGGCAGAGCAAGATTCTTGCCCGGCGATAGCTGGATCAGCCTGCCCGGCGACTTCGGCGCGTATGACCAGAACCAGCCATTCACGATTAGTAGTTGGTTCAAAATGAACAAGTTAGGTTCACTCGTCACGCTGCTGGGCCGGACCGCTGGACCTATGGACGGGCAACGTGGATACCAGCTCGACCTACTGGCCGACGGGCGATTGAAACTGATGCTAAGCCATGTCTGGCCTGCCAACGCTATTGATATCGAATCGGTGGAGAAAGTGCCTGCTGGCAGGTGGTTTCAGGTGGCGTTCACTTACGATGGCCTTGGCAAAGCGAAGGGGCTGACCCTTTATGTGAACGGAAAACCTCTGCCGATGAAGGTGATTACCGACCAGTTGCAGCACAGTATGGTGTGGGGTAAAAACAAGACCCACTGGGCGCAGCACGCCTTTTACGTGGGCCGGATGCACGACAATTACTACCGCGATTTTGCCGTCGATGAACTCCGCATTTACACCCGCTGCCTCACCCCCGCCGAGATGCCACGCCTCGCCGGTCAACCTGACGCCATCGCCGCCGCCCTGCGCACTCCCGTCGCCAACCGCACTCCCGAACAGCGGGCGAGTTTGTATACCTATTACGTAACCACGCAGGATACAGGCTACCGCGCCGCGCTCGATTCGACCCTAAAACTACGCGGCGAGCAGTTTATGGCCCTCACTAATGCCAATCAGGTGATGGTGATGCAGGAGCGCAGCCAACCACGGCCCACGTTTATCCTTAACCGCGGTGCCTACGATGCCCCCGGCGACCCCGTTCAGCCCGCCGCGCCGCACTTTTTGCCCGCCCTCAGCGATAATAGTGCCGGTGAAGCCCTGCCCGCCAACCGGTTAGGTTTAGCCAGGTGGCTGATCCGGGCCGACAATCCACTGTTTGCGCGGGTAATGGTCAACCGCATGTGGCAGAACTATTTCGGGCAGGGACTCGCCAAAAACGCCGACGATTTCGGTAACCAGGGTGCGCTTCCCTCCCACCCCGAACTGCTTGATTACCTGGCCATTCGGTTCCGCGACGGGGTCTCCAGCGAAAGTGTCCGGTCATGGGACGTGAAGGCCATGCACCGGCTCATCGTAACCTCGGCCACCTACCGGCAATCGTCGTCGGTGACGGAGGCGGCGCGGGAATACGATTTCGACAATACGTATTTGAGCCGTGGACCCAGCTACCGGATGAGTGCCGAACAGATTCGGGATAATGCGCTGGCAGCCAGTGGTTTACTAAACAAACGAATGGGTGGACCGAGCGTACTACCCTACCAGCCGGCGGGTATTTGGGAGGCACTAGCCACGCGCAATGCGGTGGTGTATAACCAGAACCACGGCGATACGCTCTACCGCCGCAGCATGTACACAATCTGGAAACGGAGCGCCCCACCCCCGATGATGCTCAATTTTGACGCTGCCGAACGCCACATCTGCATCGTAAAACGCCAGAAAACCAGTACGCCGCTCCAAGCCCTCGTGACGCTCAACGACCCTCAGTTTGTGGAGGCCGCACGAGTGTTGGGACAACGGGCGTGGAACAAAGGCCATGGGGCAGGGAACGCAGGAAATGACATAATCGACACGTTTTTCAAAGCCGTAATCAGCCGACCAGCGCGGGCGGAGGCGATACGCTTGATGGAACAGCTTTACGAAGAAGAACTGGCCGATTTCAGAAAGCACCCCAAACGAGCTACTGAGTTACTTTCCGTTGGTGAGTACCCCGTCGACAAGGCAATTCCCCCCGCTGAACTCGCCGCCTGGACGGTGGTGGCCAGCACTGTACTGAATTTTGACGAAGCAATTGTGAAACGGTAAAATGGACAGCCAGGACGAACTACACGACACCCTCAGCCGCCGGAATTTTCTGGGGCAATCGGGCGCGGGCATTGGCGCGTTGGCGCTGGCCTCATTGCTGAATCCATCCAACCTGTTTGGTGGAACGGCTTCGGCTGGGGAACCAGTGCTGGGAAAACCGCACTTTCCACCCAAAGTGAAGCGGGTCATTTACCTCTTCCAGAGTGGTGCGCCCTCGCAACTGGACCTCTTCGACTACAAACCCAAGCTGGAAACCATGTGGGGGCAGGACCTGCCCGCGTCGGTGCGGAACGGGCAACGCCTCACGGGCATGAGTGCCGGGCAAAGCAAGTTTCCGCTGGCCGCCTCGAAGTTCAAATTCAAGCAACACGGACCGGGGCACATGTGGGTGAGCGAGTTGCTGCCGCACATTTCGGGTATTGTGCCGGAGGCCACGTTCATCCGCACCATGAACACCGACGCCATCAACCACGACCCCGCCATCACGTTTATTCAGACGGGTAGTCAGCAGGGCGGGCGGCCCAGTTTTGGGTCGTGGGTGAGCTACGGCCTGGGTTCCGACAACCAGAACATGCCCGCGTTTGTGGTGCTGCTCTCGAAAGGAAACGCGGGCGACCAGCCGCTGTATGCCAAGCTGTGGAGCAACGGTTTTCTGCCTTCTGTGCATCAGGGCGTGGTTTTCCGGTCGGGACCAGACCCAGTTTTTTACCTCAATAACCCGCCCGGCATCGACCGGACCAGCCGCCGCCGGATGCTGGACTACCTCGGCAAACTGCACCACGAGCAAAGCAAGCACGTACTGGACCCGGAAATCAACAACCGAATGGCGCAGTACGAAATGGCCTACCGGATGCAGGCGTCCGTGCCCGAAACGCTGGATATTGCCCACGAACCCGACTACATTTTCGATATGTACGGCCCCGACAGTCGCAAGCCCGGCACTTTCGCTGCCAACTGCCTGCTAGCCCGGAAGCTGATCGAGAAAGACGTGAAATTCGTGCAGTTGTACCATCAGGGCTGGGATCAGCACGGCAACCTGCCCTCGGCCATTCAGCCGCAGGCCAAGAGCGTGGATCAGGCATCGGCGGCGTTGGTGCATGACCTCAAACAACGGGGCTTGTTAGACGATACGCTCATCATCTGGGGTGGCGAATTTGGCCGCGGGCCGTATTCACAAGGCAAGCTCACCCGCGAAAACTACGGCCGTGATCACCACCCCCGTGCCTACACGATCTGGATGGCGGGTGCGGGCGTGAAAAAAGGCTCTGTCTACGGCGAAACGGACGAGTTCGGCTACAACGTTGCCAAAGACCCCGTCCACGTCCACGATTTCCAAGCCACGATTATGCACCTGATGGGTGTGGATCACGAAAAACTCACCTTCAAACACCAGGGCCGCCGGTACCGATTGACGGATGTACATGGAAAAGTGATCAAGGGGGTATTGGCGTGAAGGGTAGTTTAAAAGGCCCAGCGGGCCGTAACGTCGGTAGAAAAGAGGTCGGGTAAAAACCACCTGAGCCCCAGCGGGGTATAACATGCGTTGGCTTGGTTTGCCATGTTGCGCCCCACTGGGGCTCAGGTGGTTTTTACCCGACCTCTTTTCTACCGACGTTACGGCCCGCTGGGCCTGTATAGCCTCAATGTACCGGGCAACGGCAAGCAGGGCGAATTTGACCGGGTCCACGGTAAATATGATGCACAGGGCCATTTGCTGGAACTGATAATTGTCGAGTGTAAAGGGGGGAGTAGCACACTGGGTTGCAGCAACCGTAATCAGCAAGGCGGCACTAGATACTTGCTAGACGTGGTGGATAATATGAGTGTACAGGGCTTTCTTATAAAAATGGGCGGGTAGCAAATAGCCCTACTTTTGTGGTTGCAAGACGACAAAATCATGACTACCGCCCCCTACCCGCCTAAAATTACTACGGCACCGGCCGCCCGGTTTCTTCCAACTCATCGAGAACACCCCCGAACTTGATAGACGTGATAATCGGGGCAAACGACACGCCCTCGCGTTAGTACTGACAGGACTGGTGGCA